>JAEZAF010000190.1 GCA_023430545.1 Chloroflexota bacterium | reverse complement strand
AAGTTCCTGTCCGGGGAAGATGCGATCCGGATTAGTGATGCTGTTATCCTGCGCGATCTGCGAGACCGTCACCGTGTAGCGCTGTGCGATCTTGAACAGGATCTCACCCTGACGCACGGTATGGGTGTAATCCCGCCCGCCGTTGGGACAGTTCGGATCAGCACCCGGTTCAGCCGTCACCGACGGATCATCCACCAGCGCATCGGTCAGCGTCAGATTACCATCCAGCGCCGCATACACGATAATGGCCGACTCCGCGATTTTCTGCTCGTCCAGCGTCATCAGGCGCGGGTCAGACCATGCACACTCGTCCGTCACAGCCTGATCGTTCTCGATCCCATCGAGGCCCAGATCCTGCGCCTCACCCAGGCAGCGCTCCGCGACTTCACCTTCGCTGACGACAATCGGCACGCCGCCTTCAGGCTGAGTCAGCAGCACCGTCCCCTCGACCGTCATCAGGCTCATGACATTGCCCATTTCCGTCGTTTGCAGCACGATGATCGAACCGACCGTGACCTGTGCGCCGTTGAGTGTCAGCGTCACATTTTCGCCATTCGGCACGCGCACCGCCACCGCAGACGGTGCTTCGGTACAGGTCACCTCACGGGTGCTGAAGTAATAACCGTCTTCCGCATCTTCGCTGAATTCAAAGCGGGCATCCCCCATCACCACCACCTGAACATCCTCATCCAGATCGTCCAGCAGACCGAGGTTCAGCAGGGCCACGCCCCAGTTATCCCCATCTGCCGGACCGGTGCTCAACCGCGCGAAGGCGTCCAGCGGTTCAATGTCACCGACCGTCGTGAAGAAATCGTCGGATGCTTCAATCGGCTGCGCCCGGATGATATTGCTGGCGTAGCAGGCTTCACCCTTATCGGTCTCCTGACAGCGCACCAGCTCAGGCACCACCGTCAGACGCACCGCGCTGCATACCGGGTCCGCTCCCAATGTGGCATCTTCGCTGCTGTCGTCCGGCGGCGTGGAAGTCGCCTGCTGAGCCCCGATCGCGCTGACCGACACACTGAATACAAACGCCATCAGCATCAACAGCACTGCAAAGCGTCTGGATTTCATTCGTTTCAAAGAAGTGAGCATAGACATGGCCTTTCTGCTGAGAATCAGTTACAAGCGGTTATCGGATTGAAAGGTCCGGCAGACATTGTCTGTCAAACGTTGTTCGGCAAAATCAACGGGCATCTGACAAACAAAGTTCATGTTAACAAACCTTTCCCCTTCATCGTATAACGATTCGCTGGTTCACAGGGTATAGAAAAGGGTAGAAAAAGTTAACCTCTTCTAACGTTGGAGTGTCGCCAGCACGCCCTCGATCTCATCCAGCACCGCCAGCGCATCTGTATCGTATGGATTCCGTTTGACGGCCGCTTCACCGTACTGCCGCGCCTCGGTCAGCAGTTGGACATCCACACCGTCGATGCGATTGACCGCCGCATAATACAGCCCGGAAGCGGCGTACATCTGCAAACGGCTATCCAGCGGGAAATCGAGCACCGCCTGACGGTGAAGTTCTGCCTGTTGCAGCAAAGTTTCCGCTTCCAGCCCCTGCTGAAATCGGACCTGTGCCCGTGCTTCACTGAAGACATACACGCCTGTCAGCAGCATCGCACCTGCTGTGAGGATCACTGTCATCCATTCACGCCGGACGAAGACGCCGCCCACCGCCATTCCGAGTGCCCCAAGCATCACGCCAAACCCACCGAATCCCACCAGCGCAGCGGACTCCGCCCCCCGCACCTGTGAAAGCACGCCGCCAGCGATCATCCCCACCGCCGCCGCCCCAACTCCAGACACCATCCACCGCCAGAATCGATCTCCGCGCACAGCCGCAGCCCCTGCGACCCCTGTCACGGCGATGAGCGCCATTAGCGCAGGCAGAAGCGCGAACAGCGAGCCATCCGCCCCCGGAAGCTGAAGAATTGACCGGGCCAGCAGCATCCCGACACCTGCACGCGTCACCCATATCAGAGATGCTGAGACATCCTCAGCCAATACCGCGCTGATTTCTGTATCCTCTCGCCGCAGCACCAGGCCGAGCGCCATCCACGCCCCCCAACCCGCCGCCACCGTCTCGAAGCTGAACAGCAGATCCGCCGTGTGCGCCGTGATAACCATCAGCACCAGCATCATCGGCCAGTCATTCTGTCCAGACCGGCGCGCACAGTAAAGCCGAGTCACCGCCAGCAGCGCCGCCCCGCCCCACACTGCCAGCCACGCGATCACCCCGACCGCGCCATGCATCACCCACACATCGAGCAGCACGTTATGCGCCCGGTCAATCGGACGCCCCTGCTCCATCGCACGCAGCGTATCATCCACCCACGGACGGTGCACCAGCTCAAAGTGATCCTGCCCGTATCCGATCCAGAACCGCAGTGCGTGAAAGCCATCCGGCACACCATCCGATACGGTGTAAACCGGCGTGTACACCGGCAGCGCAGTGATAATCTCCAGTGCATTCGCCCATACCTGCTCCCGCACTGCACGCGGTGTATCCGGCAGTGTCGGATTCAACCGCGAGATCAGCGGCCATGAGGCCACCGGTGATGTCTGCCAGTCGATCCGGGACAGACCGACCACACCCACCAGCACACACACAGCCAGCCAAACGAGTCCCCACAGCACCGCACGCCGACGCATCACCCATCCATAGGCCAGCACGCCGACGACCAGCGCCGCCATCAGCCCGACCAGCGCCCCGCGTCCACCCGTCGCCAGCAGACCCACCGCCATCAGCATCAGACCGGCAACTCGTAGCGTGTGCAGCCAGCGTGGAGCATCCCGTTCAGACGCCATCCACACACCGGCCCAGATCAGCGCATTCACCAGCCAGCCAGCCGTGAAGGTCGGCGCTCCTAGCGGCCCGAATGCCCGACCATCAATCGGATTCGGCAGCCATCCCGCCGACTGAAGCAGCGTATACACCGCCGCGATTACCCCGGCAAACCAGAATCCCCGCGCCAGCCACCGCCAGTCAACCAGACGCGACATCAGGACCAGTGCGATCAGCCCAAGCTGAGTCAGCAGGCCCATCCGCCGCACCAGATCGCCGGTCAGCCCCAGCATCGGACTCAGCGCGAACACCGCTGACAGCACCCATGTCAGCGCCAGCACCACCAGCGCCGCGATAAATGCTTTTTCAGAGACCGTCCGACGAGTGCCCATTCCACGCGGCCCGGTCAGCATCACACCGATTCCGCCGACCGCCATCAGCAGAGTCAATCCAGCGCGGTGAGTCTCATGGCCTTCAAATCGCAGCGGCACGAAGTCAAACGGCAGCAGCGTGATGCCGTACCACAGCAGCACGCTCAGAATTCGGATACGCATCGTCAACGCCGCAGAGTCATCAGCCATCCTGCGACTATACACGTCCCACCTCAAAACAGAAAGCAAACCGGACGCACAAACGCAGGTACGAAATGCAAACGCAGGCACAAACGGTAGAGGCCGGAAGAATCCGGCCTCATGCGTACCAAGAAGATGTACGCTCGAAAATTATGGCGCTAAAACCCACATCCCCGCATACTTGACGCTGCTTGACATGCTGCATATGTGCGCAGCGGCGCATGCTTTCCCTCCCCTCACTCGGCCAACCTTCGATTTGCATTCCGAGGGAAGAGGAATTGATCTGCGGCGACCTGTTTTTCTCCCTTCCCTCGGAGCGCACGACGGATGCGCTTCCCGTCGGCAGCGAGTGGGTAGCATTGCTTGCAATGCCGGGATGGGTCGGGGATGGGGGGCGTTTTCGATCCGCTACACCGGCTCTATCCGCTCCAGCCACCGCACCAGCGCCTGCGTGAAATTCGCCGGGGCTTCCTCCGGTGCAGCCGCCAGAAACAGCGATGGCTCGAACGCTTCCAGCTCCATCAGATACAGCTTGCCATCGGCCACCACGCCATCCACACGGGCATACAGCATCGGACGGTCGATCTTCCGAATCAGCGCTCTGGCCTGTTCGATCACGTGCGCCGGAGCCTGTGCCGGTTCAAACGTCCCGCCGTAGCGCTCCTGCACACGGAAGTCCCCCGACTGCGGATGCTTGAGCGCCGAATGGCTGTACTCACCATCGAAGAACAGAAGCGACCATTCGCCTTCCTGCGCGACCTGCGGCGCATACTGCTGGATCATCGCGCCGTTATCGGTCAGGATTTCATCCAGCAGCGCCTGTTGTTCCGCGACATTTTCACGCGTCACGCGCTGCGTGCGGAATCCACCGGCGGACACGGTCGGCTTGATAACGATCTCGTCCCAACCCTGCGTCTCCATCAGCGCTTTCAGATCCTGATGTTCCCCCGGATGCAGCCAGACCGCAGGCAGCACCGGCACACCCGCTTCAGCCAGTTCGCGCAGGTAGAACTTATCCATATTCCAGCGGATCAGCGGGATCGAGTTCACCACCGGCACATTCATCGCTTCGATCTTGTCCAGCCAGCCCCGGAATTCCTCAATCCGCACGTAGTAATCCCACGGTGACCGCACGATCACGGCGTCGTAGCGCCCCCAGTCCACCGCCGGATCATCCCACACCACCCACTCGATCTCGATGCCCTGCTCACGCAGCAGTTCCACCGGCAGATGATCGTCATCCGTCCCGTCCGGCATTTCATGATAGGTCAGATAGGCGACGCACTTTTTCGCCGTGCTATCAACCTGCGCCGGGTGATACGTCACCGCCGGATAATCCCAGCCGTATTCCATTTCACTGATGGTGTTGTCATACGCCTCGACCGGCACCAGCCGCCCCAGTACATACAGCGACATATCGATCCCCGCCGAAATCCCGCCTGACGTGATGATTTTGCCGTTATCGACATACCGTGCCTCACGGATGATGTGACACGTCGGCGCTTCCTTTTCCAGACGGTCAAACGCCGTGTGATGCGTGGTCGCGTTCAGCCCATCCAGCAGACCAGCACGCGCCAGCAGCAGCGCCCCGGTACACACCGAAAGCAGGTATTCTGCTTCTTCTGCCTGCTGGCGAATCCAATCCATCAGCCGTGCATTGTCCATCAGGGCGCGGGTTCCAAATCCGCCGGGGATGATCGCAATATCCGGCTTCGGGCAGTTGTCCAGCGTGTAATGCGGGATGATCTGAAGCTGTCCACGCGCCCGGATCGGTCGATCTTCCAGCGCAACGGTGTAGGTCTCAAACGGCGGCGGATCATTCACTTCACCGGCCACGTTGAACACCTCAAACGGTCCGGCGAAATCCAGCACCTCAATATCATCGAAGATCAGGATCGCGACACGGCGCAAACGGGACGGAGATGGCTGATCGGTCATTCTTTTCTCCTGAAATGGAAAGCAGCGAAGTCAATCATCACTTACACGCCAATGAGCACAGATCTGAAAATTCAGCAAACCTGCTCTGAACGTTACGGAAACTGCGGACAACGCCGGACATGTTGCATGTCGTGTCTCTACATCTCATGTAGGGACAGGGCCTGCCCTGTCCGCCTCAGCAACCAATTTTCAGACAGCTTTTGGCACGTATTACGTGATAAACTTCAGCTTAACCTGAAAGATTTCGCCGCGTCGCGATCCGCAGCGAACCAATCTGAACCAATTTTTGAGCAAATCGGGAAAACTGTTTATGGGGCGTTTTGACGTTTACCACGAGATCCAGAAACTCGATCCAGAGCACGACTGCCAGCGCATTGTCTATCTGGTCGGCGCATACGAGTTCCCATTCACCATCCAGCGTTCACTGGAATTCGCGCTGTTTCGCACCTTCGCCATCCCCAGCATCGCCAAACTGTTGGTGGAAACCGGCCAGTTCGCCTCACACGGACAGAAGCGCTACGACGACACGGCCCTGCTGGTGGCGGAGTTCTCCGAGTACGGTTACGAGAGCGAACGCGGGCTGGCTGCCATCCGCCTCATGAACCAGATGCACCGCCGCTTCAACATCTCGAACGACGATTATCTGTACGTGCTCTCGACCTTCATTCTGGAGCCGATCCGCTGGAATAAGGCGCTGGCATGGCGTCGCGCCACCGAGAAGGAGAATCAGGCCAACTACTACTTCTGGCGCGAGATCGGACGCCGCATGGGGATTAAAAACATCCCGCCATCGCTCGAAGCCTTTGACCAGTTCAACCGCGACTATGAGCGCCAGCACTTCGTCAACAATCCGCACAGCGAAGCCGTCGCACGCGATACCGTCCGCGTATTCACAGACTGGTTTCCGGCCTTCCATCGACCTGCCGTGCGCTGGTGCATCTACGCCCTGCTGGATGATCCGCTGCGCGAGACGTTCGGCTTCCCCAAAGCTCCGCGCTGGCTGACATGGACGCTGTTTAAGCTGATGCGCGTGCGCGCCGGTCTGATGCGCCTTCTGCCGCCCCGCCGAACACCGTTCTCGCTCACCCGCCACCGCAACCGCAGCTATTCCACCGGCTACACCCTCGACCAGCTCGGCCCGGTGAAATCAGACACGGCAAAACCTTCGACAACCTGATCGAACATCAGCGATTTGATGAAAGCTGAATTACTGCTACCAGAGGTGTCTGATAACTGGTTATCGGTCACTCTCACAGACACGGATTCCCTTTCCCCGCACTATCATTCAGGCTGTAGGGGCGGGCCTGTGTGCCCGCCCGCGCTGGGTCTCAACAGGATTTTCAAATACTCAGACACCCACTGCTACAGGCGAAATTTCCACCTGACCATCATGCCCCTCTGTTCCCTGACCGCCGTAAGCAATTTGGGTGCCATCCGGACTCCACGCAGCAGCATAGACCGCAGCCTGATACTCAAATGACGTCAGTTGTCTCAGGACCGATTGCGGATAGAAAAAGGATTTCTGAACGCGCCAGATGTAAACATAGCCATCGTCACCGGCACTTGCCAGCATGCGCCCATCAGGACTCCACACCAGATCATTTACTGCACCCACATGACCAGCGATTGACGTGACGACTTCACCTGTCAGGCCATTCCAGATCATAATCGTTCCACTGCTGTCTGCACTTGCGATCAGATCGCTGGTCGGGTTCCAGTCCACTGTGGTGACAGGCGCTTCATGTTGCGAGAAAGTGACTTGAACGGTGAGATCTGCCACATCCCAGATACGCAGCGTGTTATCTGAGAACCCGTTGACAATCCGGGTGCTGTCGGGACTCCAGTCTCCGCTGGTAAATGAAGCGGAAGTATTCAGATCTAATTTAGATAACTGAGTAGTAATACTCCCCTGAACATCTCGAATCGCAGTGCGAGTGTAGTCTATAGCAAGGAACCGACTGGCGTTATGATCCCAACTCACATCTTCAATAAATGTGAACTCCAAACGATTAAAAAGTAAGTTACCTGTGCTGACCTCCCAGGCAAGAAGAGCGCTGTTTCTTGCGGCCAACAGCATCCATCCCTGTGGAGTCTCACCGAGATCCAGGCTATTGATCCCGCAGCTCTCTGGAAATTGTGCTGAGATCACCGGAGTCATCCCTGTCACATTCAGTAAATCAATGGAGCTATTCTGACAGGGTTGTTTTATGTCTGCTGAATACCCCACTGCAACAGTCGTTCCATCAGAACTCCAATCCAGCCCACTTACGAAGTGTGGAAGCGGCTGCCTCTCATCCTCTGCGTAACTGAGTCCTTGAAGTGCCAGCAGTAGTATCACCAAAGAAAGTTTTAGCCAGCGCTTCATCATGCGTCTTTTGTCCATACACTATGTCGATCATCGTCTTTCAGTCTGATGTTAGCGCCGAATAAAGTGTTTTGCACTTGATAGGCGAAGGACAGAATCAGGTAGATCATATAATCTGCTCCAATCCCCACAAATTCGGTCCACTTTGTTTGAAAATTCGAACCGCACAACCCGAACATTCGTGCTATACTGGACAGTCCAGCACCTTAACATGATCGCATCATCTCGCAAGGCATCTGGCGGCAAACCACTGTGCATTCATTGCAGCACCTTTCTGCATCTTGCAGCACTTTGCAGCACTATACTGCTGCAAATCGCGCCACTAATTCGCATTTTGAGGGGAAAAATTGTTGCCGCACAAAAATTTTGTGCGGCAGCAGCAGCAACAAGCAGCAGTAACCCGCCAACCCCATACTGCACACAGACCACAACCTGTTTTCTCCCTTTCCCTCGGAGCGAAGCGAGTGGGGGAAGGGTCGGGGATAGGGGGACTCCCCAAGTTAAGTCTGTCGTAAGTAATTTCGAAAAAAGTCGCACAACGGTTTCCGGCTGAATATAATCTGTCTCAGCGTCGCCATTCCACGTAAGGAGCCTGTGTGAGCCTGAATGCCCTGATTGCCAGTGCGGAAGCCGTACCCTTTGCGAAGGTCGGCGGGATGGCGGACGTGGTTGGATCGCTCCCCGCTGCCCTGCGCCGTCAGGGTGTGGATGCCCGTGTCGTCCTGCCCGGTTACGGCTTCATCGAGCATTTCAAGTACGATATCACCCTGCTGTTTGAATTCACCTTCACCCACCGCCTCGGCACATCGGATGTCAAAGTCTTTCACACCGTTTACGATGGCGTGCCGTTCTACTTCCTTCAGTCGTGGCCCTACTTCGGCAACGACGCGACCGTCTACAGTGAATGGCGCTGGGATGTCCCACGCTTTATCTTCTTCAGCCAGATGGTGATGGCCGCCCTCTGGGAACTGCGTCAGCGCACCGGCTGGTTCCCGGATGTGATTCACGCCAACGACTGGCACAGCGGCCTGCTGCCCTTTCTGCTGTACGAACATCGCTTCGAGGAAGCATGGTCGCAGGTCGCCTCGATCGTCAACATTCACAATCTCGTCTATCAGGGCGATCACGCCGGGGGCTTTCTCTATATCGCAGGCATCCCCGGTCGCCATCATCCCGAACTGGTCTACCGGGATCTGACCGACAACCTCATGGCGATTGCCATCGCCTACAGTGACGCGATCATCACCGTCAGCCCGCGCTACGCCATCGAGATCCGCTATCCCGATTTCGGCTACGGCCTGAACGATCTGATCAATGCACGCGGCGACCGTCTGCGCGGCATCCTGAACGGCATCGATGTGGAGCTGTGGAATCCGGCCACCGACCCGAACCTGCACACCCACTTCGACGCCAGTAATTTCGAAACCCATCGCCCACCCAATAAGACATTCTTACAGCATACCCTCGGCTTACCTCAGAACCCGGACACACCGGTCATCGGGATGGTCAGCCGACTGGTCCAGCAGAAAGGGATTGATCTGCTCGTCCCGGCCATGCGCCGCCTGCTGTACGAACAGGATGTACAGTTCGTCGCCCTCGGTACAGGTGAAGCCGTCTTCGAAGACATGCTGCGCGAAATCGGCAATGACTTCGGCTGGCGCGGCGCACGGGTGATGCTTCGCTACAATGACGCAGTCGCCCAGCACATCTATGCCGGTTCCGATCTCTTCCTGATGCCCAGCCACTTCGAGCCGTGTGGTACAGGTCAGATGCTCTCGCTGCGCTACGGGTCACTGCCGCTGGTGCGGGAGACGGGTGGGCTGGCCGATACGGTCCAGAATTATGACAACGGCAGTGCCGATTACGGCAGCGGCTTCAGCTTCCTGTGGGAAGAACCGGACGCGCTCTATCACACGCTCACATGGGCGCTGGATACCTACCGCCACCGCCGTCCGGCATGGCAGCGGATGCAGCGTCGGGGCATGGAAACCGACTTTAGCTGGCAGAAAAGCGCGCAGGAGTATATTGAGATGTACGAAATTGCCCTGCGTCACCGGCGCGGTTCCGGCTGACCGGCTGTAGCCAATCGGTCTCAGCAGAGTAGTTTCAGCAATTTCTGTCGTATTCTTTTGTCCGCACTTAACTTAGATCGCTAACCTTTATCACGGTACCACCAAGATCCACGATCAGGAGTACACCTTATGAAAGTTAAAGCCGTTATTCTCGCAGGTGGAGAGGGAACCCGTCTGGCAACCCTCACCGCCAAACGCGCCAAACCTGCGGTCCCGTTCGCGGGCAAATACCGCATTATCGACTTCGTGCTGAGCAACTGTGTCAATTCGAATATTTTCGACATCCTGGTGCTGACACAGTACCGCCCGCACAGTCTGAATGATCACATCGCACGCGGTCGCCCGTGGGATCTCGACCGCAGCTTCACCGGGGGCGTCCAGCTTCTTCAGCCGTTCAAGGGCCGTCTGGATACCGACTGGTACGCAGGCACTGCCGACGCTGTGACGCAGAACCTCAACTTCGTGCGCCGGGGCCGCCCGGAATTCGTGCTGATCCTCTCCGGCGATCACATCTATCAGATGGACTACTCCATGCTGATTGATTATCACCGCCAGAAGAACGCCGACATGACGCTGTGTGTGATCCGCGTGCCGATGGACGAGGCCAGCCGCTTCGGTATCCTCGATGTGGATGAAGACATGCGCATCAAGGCCTTTGTCGAAAAGCCTGTCAATCCGCCGAGCAATCTGGCGAATATGGGCATCTACGTCTTCAATTACGATGTCCTCGAACAGATGCTGCTGGAAGATGACAAGGACCCCGATTCGAGCAACGACTTCGGCAAGGACATCATCCCGAAGATGTTGAATGCAGGGATGAACGTCATGGCCTACAGCTATGGCGGCTACTGGATCGACGTGGGGACAGTCGAGGCCTTCTGGGAAGCGCACATGGACATGCTGGCGAATCCCCCCGCCCTGAACCTCAACGACCGGACGTGGATCATCCACACCCGCAGTGAGGAACGTCCCCCCGTGCGCATTCACACCGGCGCGGTCATCAAGGACAGCCTGATTACCGACGGTGCAGTGATCTCCGATGGCGCGGTGGTCGAGCGCTCGGTGATTTCTCCGGGCGTCTTCATCGGCCCGAATGCCGTCGTCAAAGAGTCAATCATCCTGAACGATGCCTACATCGAAGCTGGAGCGCGGCTGGAACGCTGCATCCTCGACAAGATCGCCGTCATAGGTCACGACGCGCATGTCGGGCTGATTCAGGAGATGGGTGATCTGGGTATCACCTGCATCGGCAAAAACACCCATGTCCCACCCGGTTTCACCGTGGGGCGCAAAGCCATCCTCGGCACCGATCTGGAAGATGAAGATTTCGCCCAGTTCCCGGACAAGATCATCCCCCCCGGTACCCATCTGGGGTACGATCGCGGCAAGTAAGCGCGCTCAGCCCACAACCTGACAATAAAAAGAGAGGACACGATTTTACCGCTGTCCTCTCTTTGCTTCAGATGATTTGAATACTCAGAAACCGCTTCGGGAAAACTCAAACACAGAATCAGTCAGACGGGGCTTCTTCCGTCGGCGGCGTCCCACCGCTGAGCCAGACCGTAAACTCACCGGGGACCGTTGGCGTCCACCGCAGGAGTTCCGTACCTGTGCGGGCGTCTCGCACGATCCACACCCGCGAGACATGCGTCATAAAGACTTTCGGCTTTGCCCCGCGCACCCTGTCCACATAGACTTCGTTGCAGTCCTTATCAAGCAGATACAGGTCGTAGCGCACACCCTTGCTCTGAGATGGTTCGTGGATGAAGATCGCCACCACCGGGATCTCTTCCTTGAAGGGACACGGGGGCGGTGCTTCCTCAACAGGTGGTAAAGTGGGTGGCACATCCGTCGGGATATCTGTTGGAGGGATCGGCGGATCGGTCGGAGGGATATCCGTAGGCGGCACGTCGGTCGGGATGTCCGTCGGCACATCGGTCGGCGGGATATCCGTAGGCGGCACGTCGGTCGGGATATCCGTCGGCACATCGGTTGGCACATCGGTTGGCACATCGGTCGGCGGGATCGGTGTGCTGGTCGGCGGGATACGGGTTGGTGTCGCCGTCGGTACGACAGGTGTTTGCGTCGCCGTCTGCGTCAGATAGGTAGGATCAGGGTTCAGCGTCGAGGTCGTCCCATCAAGCGGGGTCGAGGTCACATTCGGCTTTGGTGTCTGGGTGGAAGCGGCCTGCGTCGCTGCGACACTGGTGCTGGTACGCGCTGCCTGAATCGGAGAAGGCGGCGTCGAAGAAAGCACAAACTCAGCGATTTCCTTAGCGCTCTCCTCCTCAGACTGTGCTTCCAGTGGTGCGGGCAGGAATTCAATCGGATCAGGCATCATCATCAGCATGGGACGCAGGAAATCGAGGGGTTCCGCCTCATACGGGCGTGGATAGGTTGGCCCACCCGCCGGTGCGCCGTCCACCATCTGAATATGGGTGGACTGTCCCGGATAAACGCGCTGAATCACACCGTTGCTGGAGACAAAAGCCCGTCCCTCGATCAGCGTATAGGACAGGGTATCGTTTTCGAAATTGATATAGGCGGTGGATCCCATCTGCACTTCGACACCGTTGATATTGAAGCGCACCAGTCCCAGTCCCTTCGGGCTTTGGACCAGCAGACCATCGCGTGGGGCATCTTCACACTGAGGTTCCCCGACACCGCCGGTAAAATAGACTGACTGCATCGGTGTTTCCACACGGGAACGGACATCGACTTCAGGCAGTGCATTGAGATCACCGTCGATCAGATCAGCATTCACCCAACCCGTCAGACCGGGATGGGCCATATACCGTACCTGAATCCAGTCACCGAAGCGACCGGCAGCTTCGATCTGGGTTCCGGCAGCAAACGAGCCGAGGATTGGGGCCGTATCCGATGGCGTGAGGCGCACATTCAGCCCTTCCTCGACGGTCATCGTCTGGAATTCTGCCCCACCGGAGAGGTTATCGAGCTGGACATCACCGAAGAGCAGGAAGGTGACGTTCTGACCCGGCAGTGTATCAGGCAGATTGGCCTGAAGCCGCATGAGTGCGACGCCCCACTCTTCTTTCACAATATCGAGGCCGCCCAGCTTCATGGACTGGATCGCCGCGACCGAGGCAATATCACCGGCCTTGCTGAAAGCGAAATCCTGAACACTGACGCGCGGCTCTGCATCGACAACAAGGTTGCCATAGCATGCCTGATTCCGCCCGACCGCCTGACAGAGCTGATCGACCATTTCAAGCGCAAAGGTCGTCAGTTGGGTACAGGCTGTCTCTTCCTCTTCACTGACGGCGGAAGTGCTGGTAGCGCTGTCCTGGGCATAAACACTGAACGTTGACTGCGCACCCCATCCAGCAACCATCGCCCCGAACAGGATAAACATCATGGTAATAAACAGCGTGCGCTTCATCATCTTCCACTCCGCACCATCCTGACCTTGTTTTGGCGTAAAGGTCACCTTACTCTACATTTATACAGTAAAACGCTGAATTCGAATAGCGGCCCACATAAACAGCCCGTTAGCGTCTGTCTAAGAAACGTAAAGGTTTCGTTTGTTAAATCTCACGGGATTCTGATAGAATAGAGTGAGATTTGGGTTGAAGTCTGGGATTTTGAGAAAGGTTAGACCGCTTGTCAACATGGATGGTGGTTGAGGACGAGCCGGATATTTATGAAGTGCTGCTTGCCATGTTTGGCATCTGGGGCATTGAAGGCGTTGCGTTTGTAGACGGAGAAGAAGCGATCAACTGGATCGATGATGTGGACAACCAGCGCTTTCAGGGTGAACTGCCCGAACTGGCACTGCTGGACATTCGCCTTCCGGGAGATGTTCAGGGGCCGGTCGTCGGAGAGCGCCTGCGTAAAAGCAGGGTACTGGGAAACATCGCCATTATCCTGATCACGGCTTATAAACTTGCACCTGCTGAAGAAGAAGCCATGATGAAGAAGGCTGGCGCAGACAAACTGCTCTATAAGCCGCTTCCGAAAATCGCTGAACTTCAGCACCTGCTTGAAGAACTGATTGCCCATCGGCGCAAACTGGCCGATCCGACCAATAATGGGCGTCGTCAGTAAGGATTACCGCTTATTTGCCTGAACAGGCACGTGTCTGATGCCGACGCCCGATCGTCTGGAAATCGCGCCGTGCTGCACATCGACAGGATGAACCCTTTATGATCAATGTCGCGCCCGCACGTGCGCTCAACCGGCGCACCCGGCACGCCTTTCAGTTGAGTTTTTTCGCAGTCGCTGGCGGGATTCTGGCCATCATCGTCGGGCTTGCGATGAAGGGTATCCCACTGGTCGCGCCGTCAAACAACTGGTACGGCGGCTATCGGCTGCTGACCGATGTGTTGATTATCGGCGGCGGTCTGGTGATCCTGATCGGTCTGGTGCTGGCGATCCGGGCAGCGACATGGGTGACAGACAACGATCTGGCGAAAATCACAGGCAGTGTCCTCGCCACCCATCTGGATGAACGCTATACGCTGATCCGCAACGTCAGCAAGCTCAGCCTCGGTTATATCGACGCGGTACTGGTCGGTGTGCAGGGCGTGCTGGTCTTCCGCATTGTGGATAAGACTGGCATCTTCCTCAATGAAGGCGACCGCTGGCTGAAGCTCAACCAGCGCGATAACCGCTGGATTCCCGCCGGGATGGACCCTTCGCGTGAAGCCATCGCTGACATGAAAAGCCTGCAAAAGTTCCTGTCGGAGCGTGGTCTGCCAGCCGACACCCCGATTTTCGGCGTCGTGGTCTTTATGAAGGAACCGCCGCTGGTGCAGATCACCATGCGTAACGCGACGATTCCTGCCACAACTCTTGCCACCCTCTACGCTGGGCTTCAGAACAATTATTTCGCACAGGAACGCATCAGCCGGGGCGCAGCCGATTCGATCATCAAGCTGCTGCGGTACTAATCAAAACAGAGGACATACCGCACGGCGGACCATGCCGCGACATGTCCGGGCATGCTTAATCCTTCCGCCGGAACAGGCTGCTAACCAGACCGACGAGCACAGCAAAGACAAACAACCCGAAGAACCCTGCCACCGGCGGGACGATCAGGCGGTCCCACCCCCGAAGTGATGTATTCGCTAAGGATGCCATCGCCAGTTGCACCACCGGAAACAGACACGCCGCCCCGAATCCCACATAGGCCAATCCTATCAGCAGCGCCGGAAATCCGCCGATAATATCAACCTTAATCTGGTCGCCAACAAACCGCACCGTGCGCGTGCTGCGTTCACGGAAGATGCGCAGCCCGGCGCGAATCACCAGCACGCCGAGCAGCGCCATCACCACTGCAAAAATCCACTGCCCTGTCATCGATTCACCCCGAGATCAGGCGCTGTGACGCACCCATCAGGACGGCACATGTGATCTTGAGCTGTCCTCGATCTGCACCTGATCGAGCGCGTCCATCATCTCATGGAACTGCGGGATATAAAGCTGCTGTTTGCTGTCGCTCATCGCGACTGGCGGGTTCGGATGCACCTCCACCATCAGACCGTCAGCACCGCTGGCCTTGGCGACCCGTGCCAATGGAATCGCGATGTCACGGCGTCCGGCGGAGTGTGAAATATCGACGATCAGCGGCAGATGCGTATCCAGCTTCAGCACAGCCACTGCGCCGATGTCCAGTGTGGCACGCGTGACCTTCTCAAACGTGCGGATACCGCGCTCGATCAGGATCACGTTCGGATTGCCGCTGCTGACGATGTATTCCGCCGCATACAGGAATTCTTCCACCGTCGCACCAAAGCTGCGCTTGAGGATCACCGGTTTGCGCTGCTGCCCCAGTGCCTTGAGCAGAAACGAGTTCTGCATGTTGCGTGCGCCAACCCAGAAGATATCGACGTAATCGCTCATCATCGAGATCTGGCTCATGTCCATGATCTCGGTGACGACATACATGTTGTATTTGTCCGCCACCTGCCGTGCGATCTTCAGGCCCTGCTCGCCGAGGCCCTGAAATTCATACGGGGATGTACGGGGCTTATAAGCCATCCCGCGCAGCACTCGCACCCCACGTGACGCCAGCGCCGCCGCCGTTTCGTCCATCTGCTCGACGCTTTCAACCGCGCACGGGCCAGAGATGACGCTGAAATCACCGCCGCCGATCTCGAACCCATCCGGAAAGCGGACCACCGTGCGCTCGTCGGCGGTTTTACGCTGCACCTTGATCTTCGCCTTGGCCTGCTTCTCCTCAAGATCCAGTGATGCACGGAAGATCTCGCGAAACAGCGCCTTGATGGTCTCATTGCTGAACGGGCCGCGATTCGCCATTTCCAGCGATTGCAGCATCTCGCCCTCGCGCACCGGATCGTAGAAGGAGTTACCGAGATTGGTATGCACCTTCCCGATTTCGGAAACGATCTGCGCACGCTTCGACAGCAGTTCAAGGAGCTGCATATTGACCACATCGACCTCGGAGCGCAGCGCCTGTAAGCGGCTGGTCTGCTGGTCAGGGTCAATCTGATGGTATTCGGAATTGTCAGTCATAAGTCCCCCAAAAGTAGATAACCGACCGGCAGACGATGACATCAGACACTGGACTGGCGGCTTCCGGGCAGGCCAGCGCATCATCGACGCGGTACAGCCGGTAATTATATGCATCCCCGGTCAACATCACCACTTTCGCCATTCATCTTCCCTTCACCATTCGCAGGCATGATCATCGGTGCAGGTTATCGGGTGTGGATGCTCGGAGCAGATACCTTGTGCCGACGCTCATGATTTTTGCGACATTCCCGACCTGCCGGTATACTTTCTGTTTGTTTTAGTAATCCTTGTGTTCAGGATTAAGTCCCATGTCCGATCGTCCACCACGTTCGAATGATAATGCACCAGACGAACAGCCCGATAACGGCACCGAAACACACGCCGCGCCGCAGGTAGACCCCGCCGCATCGGGTGATTCCGGCTGGCAGGCACCATCGAGCGGTTGGCGTCAGCCCGGCGCAGAAACATGGCATCGCCCGCAGTCCAGCGCGGTGAGTTCGGCTGAAGTGCCTGCCCTGCCAAAGGAACTGGAAGATCAACCGAACTTTACGGGCGGTTGGCATCGCCCCAGCCCGGAGGATACCCCCTTCAGCGACTCCGATCAGCTCGTCGTCAGGACGGAGCCGGAAGCCGACGTTGAAGCGTCCACTGCCAGCGTACCAGCCAGTGACACCGTCACCGGTGACAGCGCCTCACAGGAAGCACAGGCAGAAGCCGCTGCCCCTGTGACAGAGAATCAGGCAGAGGCGATCCCGATGCCTGCACCGCAGGCCCCTGAAGACATGATCGCCATGCTCGATTCGATTGACGATGACAGCGAAGAAGACCTGTTCAGCATGAGTGAACTGATCGCGCTGGCAAGTCTGGTCGATGAAGAACCCCGCGCCGAAGTCCGTCCCAGTGATGCCGCCCCCAGCGTGACAACCGTCATGCCAGCGGAAAGCGGCACCGACAGTGACGATGACTCCGGCGAAATCGCGATGGACTCGCTGACTCCGGCTGAACGTGCCGTGCTTCAGCAGGGGACATCCGCCGGTGCACCCGTTACACCAGAGAGCGACCCCGCCGCCTATGCACGTCAGCAGTTGGCCGCGCTGGAAGGCACCATGCCCACCGAAGCCACGCAGGATCAGCCTGCAATCGGTGGAACGGTCGGTGGAACAGCAGGCGGTGTGACCGCTGCAACCGACGCCAGCGAATACGCCCGTCAGCAGCTTGCCTCGCTGAATAACGCGATCCCACCAGGTGTGGATCAGGCGACCGCCTTCCCCACCAGCGGAACAGGTGCAGCGCCCGCCGCGCCTGCCATGGACCCGCGTGAGGAAGAACTTGCACGCCGCTTTGCCGAAACGGAAGAAGAAGTCCGCACACTGCGGCAGATGCTCCGCGCCGGACAGATCACCCAGGAACAGTTCGAGGAACAGCTTCGCAGCCTGATGATCCTCGATGACGATCAGGTCTGGTGGATGATCGGTGCCGAGAGCGACAACTGGTACAAATATCAGGATAACGACTGGGTACCTGCGACCCCGCCGCGCCTGCCTGCCTCTGATTATTACGTCAATGCGCCACTGCCCACACTGGAGTCGCAGCCGATTCCACCGGCAGCCACCGGCCCGACCGTCTTTGATCGCGGCAGTGACATCGAACTGGACGAGTACAACATGCCAGTTCCGCGTACCGGCGTCCCGATGATCGACCCGGATCGCACCATCGTCGGTCCGAGCTATCTTGACCCGTACCTGCGCGATCAGGAACAGACGGTCGCTTCCTATAACGAGGCGAGTCAGCCTACCATCGCCAGCGCCCCGATCTCTGATGTGACGGTCGCGTCTCCGGCGGTCCCGGCCCCTTATGGCGCAATTGAGTCACCGATTGTCGCTGCTCAGCCGCCCGCGACCGACCTCGCAACCTATGCCCCGACCTATGAAGAAGCCGCTGAAGCATACCGCAGCAATCAGGTGCGCAATCTGGTCTTCGCAGGGCTGGCCGCACTCGGCATCGCCTTTTTACTTGGCGTCGGCGCGGTGGTGCTGATCCTGAGCTGGTATAACAGCATTGTCGAGGAATACGAACCGGGGATTGTCGCGCTGGCTGATTATCAGCCGCAGTTCCAGACAGTGACGCTGCTCGACTATCTCGACCGTCCGCTGGCGACCCTTTCGCAGGCGGGGCAGGAGCGCATCGAAGTCAATCTCGACCAGATGTCTCCCTACCTGATTCATGCGGTCGTTGCTACCCAGAACTCGACCTTCTTCAATGACCCCGGCTGGGACTTTGGCTCGGTGGTCCGCACCTTTATCGACAACCTGACGAATAATCCGATTGACGATACCGAACAGACTATCACGCAGCAGGTCGCGCAGGCGCTGATCGTCGGTGGCGACGGTTCCGCATCACCCGAAACCCGCCTGCATTCCTATGTCGTCGCCGGTGAAGTCACCCGACGCTACGATAAAAACGACATCCTGAGGCTGTATCTGAACGAGTCGTTCTTCGGCAACCAGAATTACGGTGTCGAAGCTGCCTCGCAGTTCTACTTTGGCGTTTCAGCCGAAGATCTTACGATGGCACAGGCCGCGATGCTGGCCGGTATCCTCGAAGATCCTGCCGCCTACGACCCGGTGACCAATCGTGAAGCGGCATTCGCCCAGATGAACGATGTCCTGCTGCGCATGGGACAGGTCGGCTGTCTGGACTTCCAGCACGGCGAATGGGCCGCACCCACTGCGCAGTTCTGTGTCACACCGGCGGATGCCAATTCGTCACAGACTATTCTCGATAAGGCTCGTGTGATTCAGCGCCGCTTCCGTCCGCGTCAGGACGATCTGGAGTATCCGCACTTCGTCACACTGGTCCGCCAGCAGCTTGAAACCGCCTTCGGCCCGAATCAGCTTTACTCATCCGGTTACACCGTCCGCACGACTATCGTCCCCGAACTTCAGGACTACGTACAGGACCGGCTGAGTGATCAGCTCGTGGCCCTGTCCTCCAGTGGAGTCTCTCAGGGCGCGGTGCTGGTGACAGAACCGGCATCCGGGGCGATCCGGGTTTACATCGGCAGTGCGGATTTCTATAACAGCGCCAACCTCGGTGAAACCGACTACGCACGCACCTACCAGCAGCCCGGTGCGGCCATCCAGCCGGTGATTTACGCGGCGGCCATGAACGGCCTCGACCGCAATGGCGATGGCACCCTAACCTACGACGAATATCTGACGCCGGCAACTATCATGTGGGATGTGCCGACAACCTATGACCTGAATCCGCCGTTCTCTCCGACGAATGTCACGAACCAGTTCTACGGGCCTGTCCCGGTGCGGCTGGCACTGGCAGGTCAGTACAACGTTTCGGCAGTCAAAGCGCTGGACTTCATCGGCACGGATCAGTTCGTGGCAACCTCTCGCGATATGGGCCTGCGCTGGGAAGAAAACGCCGCCTTCGG
>JAEZAF010000186.1 GCA_023430545.1 Chloroflexota bacterium | reverse complement strand
TGGTCTACGCAATGCAAGAGCGGCTGAACCCCGAATTAGATAAGATTGGGCAAGATTTCATCGAACCCGAACAGAACCGCCTGCTGCGCGAGATTGAGGATATTGAGACTGACCACAAGCGCCGCCGCTGGATTGGCGAGCGACTGGCAACCATTGGTGATCCACGTTCAGGCATCGGGCTGGATGAGCACACCCTACCGCAGATCGACTGGCTGCCTGTATCCCCCGGTGGCGAAATTGAGGTTGAGAAACAGCGCTTCACCGTCAAGCCGTTCTATGTCGCTAAATACCTTATTACCTATCCACAATTTCAGGCGTTTCTGGATGCGCCGGATGGGTTTGAAGATGAGCGCTGGTGGCAGGGTTTTCCAAAGGAATACATCAAGCAGGCGATGTCCACTGCTGTCGCCCAATATGACAACTACCCTCGCGACTCCGTATCGTGGTATCAGGCCGTCGCATTTACGCGCTGGCTGGACACAAAATACCGCGAACATGCTTTGTTCGCTCAGTTCGCTGCGGGAGACTGGCAAATCCGCTTACCTACCGAACAGGAATGGCAGTGGATGGCACAAAATGGTACAGATGCTCGTCGATACCCTTGGGGCAGTTGGGATGAGCACCCACGCGCTAACACGACCGAAGCGGGCATAGGTGACCGCAGCACGGCAGTAGGCATGTACCCACATGGCATAGCGGACTGCGGTGCGCTGGATGTAGCAGGCAATCTGTTCGAATGGTGCCTGAACGATTACGAAAATCCAGAGATCATCGATGGATACAGTAATGAAGAACGTAAGGTGCTGCGGGGCGGTTCCTTCAACTCCATTCTGAACCTCGCCGCTGCGTCGTATCGCGACGGCGACGATCCGAACTACGGGAACAGCAGCTGCGGTTTTCGGTTGGTGTTGGGTGCCCCTATCGTGTCTCTGTCCTCTGGTACTCTGAACTCTGAAAGCGAGTGAAACGAGCGTCTCTGTAGCTCTAAGCGAACGCAGTGAGCGCCTCTAAGGGGGTGTGGGGGCTTTGCCCCCATGTCCTCTCGCCGTTAGGCGAGTCAAGTCTGATGGTTTTGGGCTATACGCTTTTTGTCGGATTTGGTCAGTCCTGCTCCCCGACACTGCTCCCGGGTGTTCCCACAGCAGATGTACTGGTGAGCTGCAAACCGCCCGTTTGTACGACATCGATCTCACGCAGGCGCTTGAACACGGACTCGAATGTCAGCCCAGCAATCAAGCCGATCACCATGGTGAACATAAACAGACGCTGATATAACCCCGGCTGCTCCAGCGGAGTCGTGTTCTCTGGATTGATGAACACTTGCGCTAGCAGAAACAGGCCGACGGTTGCAAATCCCGCAATCGCGCCCAAGCCAATCGTCGACGTGATGCGGCGTGGTTTCGTCTTTCGCGACGGCGTCAACTCCTCTACAAGTACGGTTCCCGTGGAGCCGCTGATCCCCGTCAGCATTGCGGTCAGGAAAATCAGCACCTGCCAGAACCTACTGCCGGTTTCCGGCTGTGCCAGCGTAAGAGAGAAAACGATCAGGGCAAGTATCAGAGCGATGATACTCGCCGCAAGATGGACATCGGAACGACGATGCGCATCTACCTGTTTCTTGAGTAATTTGTCAGCACGGTCTTTTTCAGCGGCTGCGTTTTTTGCCTCCTCTGCTTCTGCACGCTTGATCTGATTCTCAAGGATAGCGATCATTCGGTCTGCCGAAGTTGAGGTCCATGCATTTCCCATCCGCGCGATCTCATCATCGGTTGCCAGCGCATTTTTGTTGCTGAGCGCGTTCCATACCTTTCTGGCTTCGCCGCCGAAATCTGCACACACTACAATCGGCTTTTTGTGGCTAAGTGCGACGATGCCTGCAATCAATGCGGAGGGACCTCCGCCCAGCAGCAGCATGCCATCAATATCCGCAATTGATTGGTAAAACGAAACCTCCCAGTTCTCATTCCGATCCGCCTGAAAGCGAAAACGAGGATCTTCTGACGACAAATCACCAAATTTTGGCTGACCCTTGTGCTGGGAAAAGTAAACGTGGATGCAATCCGGTTCAGCTTCAACGACCTTGGTATAGCCGTGTACTACATCGACTTCGAGAAGGTACGGATAGCTGGCATAGACGATAATCTGAAAGCCTTTTTTCGCCAGTGCCTGACCAAGCTGTTCGCCAGCCTGAGGGGCCAGCTCATGGTTACGCAGCTTAATCTCGTCTACTCGTTTTGGATCGTAACTGCCAACAATTGCGATGCGATACGGCCTGGCACTCATGCGACGACGTCCTTAAACAATTCTGCGTAATTTCATGTTAGTATAACGTCAGTTATACATTTTCTGCATCAATCTTACTGCCAATTTTTCCGCTTATCCGATTACCCGAATCTGACCCAGAGTAGAAAACCGCAATGCCAGACCCAAGGCTCTTTAAAATCTTTCTCTCCTCACCCGGCGATGTGCCACACGAGCGCGACGACGCGCAGACCGTGATCGATGAAATCAACGCGAGCGGTGAATTCGCCCATCACTTTATCCTGAAGCTGTACCGCTGGGATGATCGGGCAGTGGTACTGCCCATGCCCGTAACCGCGATTCCGCAGAAATCGGTAGACCTCTACATGATCCGTCCATCGGAATGCGATCTTACGGTCGTGCTGTTCTGGTCACGGATGGGATCGCCGATGGTGATGGATGAGCGCGAATACCTGAGCGGTACCCACTACGAGTATTCCGAAGCTTTACAGGGCTACGAGCAGGTCGGTAAGCCGACTGTATGGCTGTATCGCTGCGCCGAAGAACCATTTATTAGCCTGAAAGATCCAAAGCGCAGTGAGAAAAACCAGCAGTTTGATCAGGTGGAGCAGTTCTTCAGGCAGTTTCAGGATTCAGACGGACGCTACACAGGCGGCGTGAATGAATATCCAGCGCATTCGGATTTCAAGGCCTTGTTCAAGGGGCAGTTAATCACCTATCTGCGTCACCTGCGCGACAAGCCCCATACCGAAACGTCACCTCCACCTGCCAAAGCCACATTCACTGGTGTTCCCTATCGCGGCCTGACCGCACTCAATGAAGGTGACAAAGATATCTTCTTTGGGCGCGATGCCGAAATACTGGAAGTCCTGAGCCGCGTTGATAATCAGCGGTTGGTGTTCGTGTTGGGTGCATCAGGGAGCGGTAAATCATCACTGGTGGCAGCGGGTGTACTGCCCAGACTGCGCGAACGCGGCTGGAAGATCGTTCGCTTCGTCCCCGGTGATGACCCGTTTTACGCAGTCGCGCTGGCGCTGGTAAAGCTGCCAGAAATGGGCGTTGCGCGGATTGATGCGCTGCCTGCTGCTCGCAGACTGGCAGAGACCTTACGTGAATCACCAGCGCATCTGATGGAACAGATTGCCCTGACACTTCCCGGTAAACGTGTGCTGCTGTTCATCGACCAGTTTGAGGAAGTATTCACGCTGGCGGATAAAAATCCTAACCTGTCGTCCGGTACTGTTGCGGCATTCATTGAGGCGCTTCGGCAGCCATCGGCGCAGGTAGTAACGCTGCTGACCATGCGCGCTGATTTCTACGGAGTGGCACTGCCTCACTTCGACGAACTCAGGCAGCATGCCTACGGATTGACCCGTCCTTCACCGTTTGCCCTGTACGAAATGATCACACGCCCGGCAGAACTGGCAGGTTTAGAGCTGGATAAAGGACTTGCCGCCCAGATCGTGGACGATGCAGGCAGCGAAAGCGGTGCGTTAGCGCTGATCTCCTATGTGTTGGAAGCGCTGTATCTGCGGTCGAAGGCGCGGGGTGATCGCAGACTGACACGCCATGATTACGAAGTAGAGCTGCAAGGGGTCCGGGGCGCGATTAACACCCTGGCGGAGCGTGCCTATGCCGAACTACCGTTTGATGAGGCGGCTCGTCAGCAGGCACTGCAAGCCGTGTTCCGGGAACTCATCGCGCTGACTGAGGAAGATGGGCAGCTCATCCCGACGCGCCGACGCTCAACATTACTGCTTCAACTTCCGCCTGACTCTAATGAGGCACAGCTCATCCGTCATTTTGTCCAGGCGCGATTGTTTGTGGCTGACCGCAGCTCGGTCGAAGTGGCACATGAAGCCATTTTAATCCACTGGGACGCGCTGGCAGACTGGATTGCGTCAGTCAAAGGTGATCTGGCACTGCTCCGGCAGTACGAACGCGACGCGAAGACATGGGATGAGCGCAGCAGAGATACACCCCCTCCGACTCATGAGGCACTGGTCTACTTTGAAAAGGCGCTCGCCAGTCTTGGCTACCAGCGTGATGATCTGCCCGAACCGCTCAAGTCCTATACCGCACCGGAAGCAGACCGCCTGCTGCATGAACTCGAAACCCTGCCCCACGAGGACAGCAGCCATGAGCGCCGCCGCGATATTGGTGACCGACTGGCGGTGATTGGTGATACGCGCGATGGCGTGGGGGTGAAAGACGGTGTGCCGGATATCGTCTGGCTGCCTGTAACGCCCGGGGGTGAAGTCGAGATTGAGGGTAAAACCTTCACGGTGCGGCCATTCTATGTCGCCAAGTATCTCGTAACTTATGAGCAGTTTCAGGCGTTTGTATATGCAGAAGACGGTTTCGACGAGATGCAGTGGTGGGAGGGCATGCCTGATAGCTACAAACGGCAGGACCTTCAGAGTCAGCGCACAAAGATCAGTAATGCGCCGCGTGATTCGGTCTCTTGGTATCAATGTGTAGCGTTTACACGGTGGTTGAATCACCGGCTGCATGGGCTGGAATTAGCGCATCCATCGGCAGGTCTTCTGAAGGTTGGCGAAAATGCGGAAATTCGCCTGCCGACGGAATGGGAATGGCAGTGGATGGCACAGGGTGGCATGCAGGCGAAAAAATATCCTTGGGGTGACTGGCAGGCAGGCTATGCCAACACAAGTGAAGCCGGTTTGAGCCGATCTACGGCAGCGGGCATGTTCCCACATGGCACGGCGGACTGCGATGCGCTGGATGTAGCGGGTAATCTGTGGGAATGGTGCCTGAACGATTACGAAAATCCTGAAATCGTCGATGGATCCAGTAATGAAGAACGTAAGGTGCTGCGGGGCGGTTCCTTCAACTTCGTTCGGAACGACGCCGCTGCGTCGTATCGCCACGACTTCAGTCCGCTCTGCAGGTTCGACTACTACGGTTTTCGGTTGGTGTTGGGTGCCCCTATTGCGTCTCTGTCCTCTGGTACTCTGAACTCTGAAAGCGAGTGAAACGAGCGTCTCTGTAGCTCTAAGCGAACGCAGTGAGCGCCTCTAAGGGGGTGTGGGGGCAAAGCCCCCATGACCTTCTCCTCCGCGTTAGCGGAGTCGCATCTGGTAGTTTTGGGTTATACTAATGCTGCTGGCGTCGGTCAGTCAGGCTTCCGGGCAGGTGCTGCGGGGCGGTTCCTTCAACAACAATCAGAACAACGCCGCTGCGTCGTATCGCAACAACAACAATCCGAACAACAGGAACAACAACTACGGTTTTCGGTTGGTGTTGGGTGCCCATAACCTGCTCACCCTTCAGAAGATGACGTTATCCGTCATTTACTCCCAAAAGTGGCTGGCGTTTACGAATTCCGGCCTGAGGTGAAGGCGGCAGGATAGCGCCGGTCAGTCTGGTCTGCACACGATTTAGTGTCAGGCATATATACAAAATCGGGCGCAGTCTGGATGCACAACTTGTTGTGACGCTCCCGCTGCGTCCACCTTCTATTCACCACTTTTTGCGATGGTAAATGCGACGCGGGGGTTCGGTCTGGGCTGGTTCAGGACGCAGCCTGATAGGGTGACTGTCGAAAAGGTGGCGGCGCAGTCCCCACGTATCCGCGTAACGCACATGGTTGATCCAGCCCTGCACACTGGTATCCAGTTCGGCAAATGAGAGCTGACCACTTTCGTATAAATCAATGTTGTGTTGCAATCGCCGGGTGAAGTTCACTGCGTTGCGGCGTTTAAGTCGGCGGTGGGTTGGATAAACGACAAAGCCCAACCATGGGATGCCGTCCTGGGTCTGCATGACCTGCGCCTCGTGTTTATGGACGGTCAGGCGCAGACGTGCCAACCGTTCGATGACCGCTGCTTTCCAGTCCCACAACTGCTGTTTATCGCTGCTAAACAGCGCGAAATCATCGACATAACGCAGGTAGGCGTTACAGCCCAACTCACGCCTTACAAACCAGTCAAACGGGTTCATGTAAACGTTGCTCCAGAACTGCGATGTCAGATTGCCAATAGGCAGCCCACGCGGACGCAGTGCTGCAAACAGATCATCACCGGGGAAGTAGTGCATGAGATATTCATCGGCCAGCACTCCACTGCCACTGGTAAGAATCTCCTGGACCAGCCACAGGATATCCGTATCACGAATGACCCGGCTGATCTCCCTCAGCAGCACCGCGTGATCCAGTGCGGGAAAGTGCTTCACAATGTCCATTCGCAGGACGTAGCGATAATGCTGCGCCAATGCCTGCAGGCGGTCAAGGGCCTTGTGCGTGCCTTTGCCGATGCGGTTGGCATAGCTGTCAGGGATGAAGCATGCATCAAACACCGGCTCGATCAGATTGCACAGCGCATGATGCACGACACGATCCCGGAAGGGCGCGGCAGAAATTTTGCGGCGCTTTGGCTCGTGGATGAAGAAGTGATGATACGCGCCGGGACAATACGTTTTGTCGTGCAGTTCTGCCTGAAGCTGTACCAGCTTATCCGCCACGCGATGCTCAAACTGGGCGGCGGGTAGTCCTCCGCGTTTGCCCTTTGCCGCTTTACGATAGGCTGTCCACAGATTGTTCCAGTCGTAGAGAGAGGCAAACAAGATGTCTGAAGAAATGGTCATCCTAACCCGCACTTTCGATCTGCTGACGTGGCTGCTGCCGCACTGCGAGCGCTTTCCGAAGGCACAGCGTTATCTGGTAGTGCAGCGCCTAGGTGATGCCGCGCTGAACTTTCAGGAAGCATTATTCCACGCTAACGCCCAACGGGGCCAGCGTCGCCTGCTGCACCTGCGCGAAGCCGATGGCTTCCTCACCACGCTGCGGCTCTATCTGCGTTTAGCATATCAATGGGGCTGGTTCAGTACCGGGCAGTACGAACACGTCAGCAGAATAATTGAGGAAATCGGGCGGCTGCTCGGAGGTTGGATTCGGCAGACGCAGGTATAATAACAGTATTATCACTATACCTATTTCTGGATTATCCATGCCGACACTGTTTATCTCTTATAAGCGTGATGATAAAGTAGCCGTCCTCAAAATTACGGATCGGCTCAGGAAAGATTTTTATTTCAGTATCTGGATCGATGCCGTGAGTATCCCGGGTGGAGAGGACTGGCGGGCAGAAATCCGTAAGGGCATCGACAAAGCAGATCTCGTGCTGCTGATGCTGACGCCGGATGCCTGTGCTTCACCACAGGTGAAGGAAGAAATTGACTACGCCAAGTCTGTCGGACGAAGGATTCTGCCGCTGCAAATCAAACGAGTCAGTAATGATGATCTGGAAAAGCTTGGCGTTGACCATCTTAATTACATTGACTTCAATACCAGCCATGATGATCGCTTTGCATGGGAGAAGCTGCTCAACGACCTGCCAGATGTGCTGGAACGCGACAAGCGTCTGCTTGATCCGAAATCCAAAGCCCTGCATCAGGATTACCTGCGCTCGTTGTTCACCCGTTATGGCAAACTCAGCCTCTCCTATCTGCTGGATGCCACGCCAAAGGAACAGGTCAGCCTGTTTGATGTTTATGTGCCGCTTAAGCTGGGCGTAAGCTTTAATATCGAAGTCACTG
>JAEZAF010000184.1 GCA_023430545.1 Chloroflexota bacterium | reverse complement strand
GCAGTGGCAATCTCGGCATAGCTGCGGGTATCCCCCACCGGGATGTCGCGCAGGGCTTCCCACACCCGCCGCTGAAAAGCCGTCGCGCGGACATCCATCGGCAGCGCGTTGAGCGCACTGTAATGCTGAAGACTCTGCGTCTCACTTTGCAGCACGGCGTAGACCACCTGCACCCATCCGATGAACTCCGGATCATGATCGTCATGGGGCTGGATGGCGCTCAGCAACGCCTGCGGATATTCCACGCGCAGTTCGCTCAGCAGACGGTCGGCGTCGTCGCCATCCGCCAGACGCACCGCGCACAGGCCGCGCCCGGTCGCGGCGACCAGCAGCACGCCCATCGCGCAGGGCAGCAGTGCATAGCGGATCACCTGTTCGGCCCCGCCCTTCTGATACTCGCTCGGTGTCATGCCTAATCCCCCTGTGTAAACCTGACTGATCGACTCATAACCCGCCTCATAGATCGCATCGGTCACCCGTTCACAGTCACGCAGACTGGCTTTCAGACGCTCGACGCGGCGGCTGTCGAAATACTGGCGCGGGCTGACTCCGGTAATGCGCTTGAACACGCGCTGGAGATGAAACGGGCTGTAATGGAAGCGCTCTGCCAATGCCGCCAGTGTCGGACGGCTGTCCACTGTATCCAGATACGCACAGATCGCCTGCACCACCTGAAGCTGTTCCTGCACGTCATCCGGCTGGCAGCGCTTACAGGCACGATAGCCTGCGATTCGGGCGTCTTCCGGCGTCTCGAAAAAATCGACCTGATCGCGCTTCGGGCGGCGTGATGGGCAGGTCGGGCGGCAGTAGATGCCGGTGGATTTCACAGCATAGACGAACACATCATCGTAGCTCTGGTCACGGTGGAGCACCGCCTGCCAGTATCCGGCGGGTTCACTGATCGTCTCATGGACCGTGCTGTCGGGCGTTTCGTTGATCATCGTTTATCCTCAGCGGCTCATTCACTGTCAGACCGTAAGGCAGTACATCGGCTCACGGCTGACGCTCATTATCGTAACGCAGACGGGCCGCATCAGCACTTCGATTCTTGCGGTCAAAGTGGCAGTCAAACCGTCAGCCAAGCCGGTATGGGACGATTTCACTACGCCCTCTCGCACAGAATTTACCTTCTTACGGCGGCTTTCGTTATACACTGTAATTAATGAAACAGTAAGAAGTGTGGACTCATTCAGGAAGACGTAATGCCCACCCTTGATGCTCAATTAACGATCCTGCTCCAACATGATGTGATCTCCACGCTAAGCTCACACAAGCTGCTGCTGAGCATGTTTGCACTGATTACCGGTGTCACGTATGCGCGGCTGGCCGAGGTCTTCCGCCGCAGTCAGGATGCGGACTGGCAGGTGCATCTGGTCGCGCACTGGTCCCAGGACACAGCCGACCTTACGGATGCACCTGTGGAGAACGGACACACCGGTGTGCCACCTGCTGAGTGGGAAGGGAGCGGAGAGAGTCTTTCCAGCTTCATGGCCCCGGATGGGGTGTCGATGGTCATGATCCCGCTGGTGATCGACGAGCGCTGGTGGGGCTTCGTCCGGCTGGAAGACCCGCAGAAGGATCGGCTGTGGGAACCCGCCGAGATCACGGCGCTGGAGCAGGTCGCGCAGCAGATCGGCATGGGCATCCGTCAGCAGCACCTCGCATCCACCTGAACGATGCAGAAGAGGCAGCGGGACGGCACACAGGCCGCCCCCTACCGAACAGAAATCGCGTTTTATGACACCTGAAGCGCGGGCTTGCGTTTGATCCAGTCGGTCGTGCGCTCGTAGATATGGCCGACGCGCAGCACGGTCTGTTCGTTGAAGGCCGCACCCAGAAGCTGCATGCCAATCGGCAGGCCGTCATTGTCGAAACCGCACGGCACATTCAGCCCGCAGATGCCGCCGAGATTGGCCGAGATCGTCAGCACATCGGTCAGGTACATCTGAAGCGGGTCATCGGTATTCGAGCCGATTTTGAAAGCGGTGGTCGGCGCGGTGGCACACGCCAGCACATCGACCTCTTTGAAGGCATTGTCAAAGTCCTGCTTGATCAGTGTGCGGACCTGTGCCGCCTTGCCATACCATGCATCATAATAACCCGCCGAGAGCGTATACGTCCCCAGCATAATGCTGCGCTTGACCTCATCCCCTAAGCCCTGAGCGCGGGTCGCCTTGTAGGTGTCCCACATCTGGCCTTTTTCCACGCGCTGACCATAGCGGATGCCGTCATAGCGGGCGAGGTTGGCGCTGGCTTCGGCCTTCGCCAGGATGTAATAGACCGGCAGGCTGTATTCGGTGTGCGGCAAACTGACTTCCACGATCACCGCACCGAGGCTTTCCAGATGGGCAATTGCCGCCCGCACCGCCGCCTCGACTTCCGGCTGCATCCCCGGTACAAAGTATTCCTTCGGGATGCCGACGCGCAGACCGGCCAGCGGTTTGTCCGCATCAGCGTTTTCGCGCAGCGCCGCCAGATAATCCGGGACTTCGGTTGTCATGCTGGTGGCGTCCAGTGGGTCCTGGCCGGCCATCACCTGAAGCAGACGCGCCGCATCTTCGACGCTGTGTGTCATCGGCCCCGGCTGATCGAGTGACGAACCATAGGCAATCAGGCCGTAGCGTGAGATGCGCCCGTAGCTCGGCTTCAGCGCCGGGATACCGCAGAACGCCCCCGGTAGGCGGATGCTGCCGCCGGTATCGGTCCCTAATGCACCCGCGCACAGATCCGCCGCGACTGCCGCCGCACTGCCACCGCTGCTGCCACCCGGCACGCGCTCCAGATCCCACGGATTGCGCGTGATGAAGAAGCCGCTGTTCTCGGTCGAAGACCCCATCGCGAATTCGTCGAGATTGAGCTTGCCGAGCATCACCATCCCGGCATCCACCAGCCGCTGGACGCAGGTGGCGTTAAAGACCGGCACGAAGCCCTTCAGGATTTTGGATGCGGCGGTCGTCTCGATGTCTTTGGTAGAGATCACATCCTTGATCGCCAGCGGAACCCCGAGCAGCGGACGGGTATCGCCCTCCTTACGCTGACGGTCGGCCTGTTCAGCATCTGCCAGCGCACGGTCCGAGGTTACGGTGATGTAGGCTTTGATCGTGGGGTCCACCACAGCGATGCGGTCGAGGTAGGCGCGTGTCAGTTCGACCGACGAAAACTCGCCTGCTTCCAGACCCGCGAGGATCTGGGTGATCGTCAGTCCAGTGAGATCCGTCATAATAGGTAATTGCCTCAGTTGTCAGTGGGTGAAAAGTTTGGCCGAGTATAGCAGAAAATTTTAGCATGAGGGATGCGCGTGGCCTGAAAGATTACAGATACAGACAGATGTGCAGCGGCACGTGCCTGCATCTTCTCGTGATTACCTTTGCAGAGACGACACAGATTTTCTCAGGTTTAGCTCTACTCGATTAACCCACTTTATCGCAGATCGTCGAAAATTTATCCCAAATTTGCGATATATTGGGATATAATCCGCATTTTCAGAGTCAAAATTGCAACGTCTGATGATCGTACCGGCATATCCCAACCCTGTCGTGATCGGCTATCGAGAACCGACGCAATCCGCAGTAAAATAGCCATATCAGATGAGCACTGGAAACTGTTATGTTGAATACATCATTCACGGTCGTGGCACACGGCGCGTTAGGCCCTTGGGATGAGGTCATCTTTCTCGCTGTAGCGGCGGTCTTTCTAGTCTTTATGGGGATCAGTTGGGTCCGCAGCCGGTCGATGGAACCAGATTATGAAGACGAGGATACCGTCACTGAGACGACTGGCCCTACCGTCCCCACCGCACAGAACGGCGAACGCTTCGAGCTGAAATAGCGTCACACCGACTGAGATACCCTCTCGCTTCTCCGGATCGTGAAAGATCACCGGTCCCCGTCTCATCTCAGATGCTGTGAGCAGGCAACGGAGAAGACAACGGGACCTCATGACGACAACACACGACGACACACCGACATCAGACCACACTGGCGGACGCACCGGCTTCTGGGTACTGGTCGCGACGATCTCCGCTTCCAGTATGGCCTTTATCGATCAGACTGCGCTCAACATCACCCTGCCTGCGATTCAGGCGGAACTTCAGGCCAGCGGTGGCGACCTGCTCTGGATCGTCAATATCTATCAACTGATGCTGGCCTCGCTGATCCTCGTCGGCGGTTCGCTCGGAGACCGCTATGGACGGCGTCGAATTTACCTGATCGGGATTGCCCTCTTCACCGCCGCGTCAATCGCCTGCGGCTTTGCACCCACTTCCGGTCTGCTGATTGCCGGACGCGCCCTACAGGGCATCGGCGGCGCACTGATGGTGCCGGGCAGTCTGGCGATTGTCTCGGCCTACTTCGATGACGCGTCGCGCGGGCGTGCGATTGGCATCTGGTCATCCTTCACCACCATGACCTCGATCCTCGGCCCGATTCTGGGCGGCCTGCTGGTGGATGCTGACTTCTGGCGCGGGATCTTCTTCATCAATATCCCGCTGGCGGCGCTGGCGGTCTTCGCCCTGCTGCGCTATGTGCCGGAAAGCCGCGATGAGGATGCGCCGCGTCAGACCGATTTCCTCGGGACGGCGCTGGTCACAATCGGGCTGGCGGGGATTGTCTTCGGCGCGACCGAGCTTGGCCGCTTCGATGCGGATCGACTCGCCCCGACGCCGGTGCTGTACGCCTCACTGGTGATCGGTGTGCTGGCGCTGATCGCGTTTGTCGTGGTGGAGTCGCGCATTCGCAATCCAATGGTGTCACTGAAGCTGTTCGCCTCGCGCACCTTCACCGGCGCGAACGCCCTGACGCTGTTCCTGTACGGAGCGCTGGCGGGTGCGCTGCTGTTCTTCCCGCTGAACCTTCAGCAGATACAGGGCTACACCGGCACGCAGGCCAGCCTCGCGCTGCTGCCTTTCTCCATCCTGCTGATGATCATCTCGCCGTGGATGGGAAATGTCGTCAACCGCTTTGGGCCGCGCCTGCCGCTGGTGATCGGTCCGGCGCTGGTGGGCTTTGGCTTTATCGCGCTGTCTCTGCCAGGAATCACAGACGGCATCAACAGCTACTGGACGACCTATTTTCCGGGGGCGGTGCTGCTCGGCCTCGGGATGGGGATCACCGTTGCACCGCTGACGACGTCGGTCATGGGATCGGTGCCGCAGCGCAGTGCGGGTGTCGCGTCAGGGATCAATAACGCCGTCTCGCGTGCGGCGGGAGTGCTGGCGATTGCCATCATGGGCGGGATCGCGCTCAGCACCTTCATGAATACCCTCACAGCCTCACTGGACGCCAGCGCTGTCCCGGACGAGGTGCGCCGTGAAGTCATCGCCACGGCGGACCGTCTCGGTGCGACCGATGCCCCGGAAGGCACATCCGGTGAAGTGGTCGCCGTGGTCGATACCGCTGTCGCCGAGTCTTTCCTGCAAACCTTCCGCCTGATGATGTACATCGGCGCAGGGCTGGCATGGATCAGTGCGCTGCTGGCTGCCCTGCTGGTCGAGGATCAGTTACAGCCTAAACAAAAGGCACAGGCCAAAACTGCCTGAAGCACGGGCGGGATACTTCCCGCCCACTTCATTTTCAGACAGGTTCTGTGTCTCCATTATTCGTCATATACCGCGATGATCCACCTTCGGCTTCTCGTCGGGTGTGTCTGTCTCATCGTCCTCATAGACCAGTTCGCCATCATCGCCGGTCTGGATCAGGCGGCTGTAATCAGGATCTGCTTCTGCCACTCTGCGCTTGGGTTTTCCACCATACACCGCACGCAGATGCTCGACATTCTGCTCTGGCTTCTGGAAGAGCACATACATCGGCACCAGCGCGATCGACAGCAGTGAGATCAGCGGCATCACTGCCAGAAAGTCGCCTGTGAAATCCGCACTCGAAGCCAAAAAGAACCAGAAAAAGCCTACCAGACCAAAGCCGCCTACCCAGCCGAAGCCGTTCAACAGACCATGAATCAGCAGACGACGAAACGACTGCGCATTTTGCTCAACTTCCTGCGAGACCTTCAGATGCAGATCGACCCACTCGTCTTCTTCCAGATCGTAGCGCTCCGTCGCCGCAAGGATCTCATTCTGTATCACCTGTTCGCGGCGGCGTCCCCATGCACCGGACTGAACGAACAACCCGATGGCATACAGCGCAGTCAATCCCGACCAGCCGATGATGCCGAAAAGCATCACATAGCCAGCAAAGAAACTGAAATCGTAGGGCATCATAATCACAAGAAGCCCAAATGCCGCCGCTACCAGTGAAAACAGCAGCGCGTTAAGCGTTGCATAGCGTGGGGCCTTCGCCAGCCGGTATTCCACCCGCGCCCTGATTTTTCTCGCCAGCTCATCATTCATCAGTGGAACATCCTTTAAACGGTTTTAGGGCACAGTACAAAGCCTCACAGCAATCTGTCAGCCTACCAGCATATACACCGCTGTGAGTCTCTACGAACGAGAGGCGCAGAAGGTTCCATATAGGATAAGAATTCCATCATTCACCTTCCTCATCCGCGCCTTTCTTCTTTTTGACCATAATCGGATCTTCCAGCGAACGCTTGGCCGCCTCAGCCAGCGCTTCACCGAAAGAATGATAATCGACCAGTGTAAACGCCAGTGACTCGACCGGCGCGATATCCTCTTTGACCGGCGGCATCACTTTAAAGCGCGTCACACCATCTTCCCCCGGCGCATCCAGACGGCGCAGCGCTTCGATCTGCTGAAGCTCTTCCAGCAGCAGACAGCGCTCGACAAACGCGCCGTCGAAGATCACCAGATGCAGCGGCATGATATACAGGCGGCGCATCGCTGGCAGCACGGTCCATACCCCGTACAGATCCTGCTCTGCCGGGAACGCGGGAACCGGTCCATAATGGATGTAGGGGCGATGACGGCGGTAGGCTTTGGTCAGGTCCGGCGGTGCGACCTGCTTCAGGGCACGGACCAGCTTCTGCATCTGCGAGTAGTACATGCGAAGCTGAATCACATGCCACAGCCCGTTAGTTTCCACATGCAGCCAGATTTCGTTTTCGCCGTCCTGATACTTCACCGGTCGCCCAAACCAGCGCCAGTCTGCAACCGCCAGCACCCGCTTGGCATCCATCGTGGGTGTCTGCGGGTAGATCGTCATGCCGCTGGCATCGACCATCAACAGACACCGCTGCCAGCGCTCCGGCTCAGCGTTTACGGGGCCTACCGGCACCACCCGATAAGCCACTTCAAGCCGATAACCAGACCAATAACTGGAAAGAAACAACGGTTTTTGCGCCGCCAGCCGATTGAAAAGCTTCCACACAGCGCTGTCATTTTCGCTGTCCGTAAACCATCGGAACATTACGTTCGCCCCTGATTATCTGTAAACAGGTCATGTGATGCGTACTACTTTAAGCCTGTTCTGTGATTTGTGACAAACACCGTTTGGTGCAAACAGCTCTCCTTTGTGTCAGAATTGGACAGTATTGGATCGTTCGCAGCAGGGTCCTGAGAAAGTAGACTAACATTATCGTCCGGACATTAATCCGTCGCATCACCGAAGAGGAGCCAGTATGCATCCACATCTGACCATGACTGAACTCGAAGCCCGTGCAGTGAGTTCTGGTCCATCTCCGAAGGACAACGGCGTTCTTGAGATGATCGTGCGTCGGCCAGACATCGGCCAGCGTGAAGTGCTTGAAGAGGCGCAGCTTGATACCGAAGTCGGGCTGGTGGGGGATAACTGGCTGGCACGTGGCAGCCGTCACACCGACGACGGCAGCGCAGTGCCGGGTGCGCAGCTCGCCCTGATGAACAGCCGCGTGATCGCAGCCATTGCGCCGGACCGCGAGCGCTGGTCACTGGCTGGCGACCAACTCTTTGTTGACCTCGACCTGAGCGACGAGAACCTTCAGGCCGGTCAGCGCCTGTCACTGGGTGATACCGTGCTCGAAATCACGGAAGTGCCGCACAACGGCTG
>JAEZAF010000174.1 GCA_023430545.1 Chloroflexota bacterium | reverse complement strand
GCACGCTGGAAGCCAATATAATACAGATAAAACGTGTCATCGCGTTTAATCAGGCAGGAGGGAACTACTCCACAATCATCAAAGGTGCCCAATTCACCTAAATCGAGCACAGGCTCCGGCGCAATGTAGCGGATCTGATTGGGGTTATCACGTTCTAAATCCACATATCCAATGCGTCCGTAGTTGTTTTCATCCAACCCGGCGTAATAGACCCGAATACAGTCATCCATCAGATAGGCAGTGGGTAAATGTGCATAAGCCTTTGCCCACCAGAGTGATGCGTCAGGGGTGTAGATCAGGTCGCGTTTTTGCCATGCCATTTATTCACTGACCTTAAAATACTGACGAGCCGTGAAACTGGCTGCATCACTTTGAGTGCCTTTAATCAATGTGTTTTCCGCGACATTTTTTATCACTGTTGCACCTGCACCTATCAGGCAGTCGGCACCAACCGTGACATCGTTTCCTACCGTGCTGTTTACGCCGAAGAAACAATTCTCCCCGATGTCACATGAACCCGAAATCACCACATGAGATGAGATAAAGCAGTTGTCTCGAATGCGGCTGTGATGGCCGATATGGTTGCCACTCCACAGCACGACATTATCTCCAATTTTGACAAAAGGCTGAATTGTATTGTCCTCAAAAATGAAACAGTGCTCCCCAAGCTTAACATTACGCCACACAAATGCTTTAGAGCTTATATAAGAGGCAGGAGTGTAGCCTTTATGTCGCGCCATTCCATATAATCTTGAGCGCAGGCGATTCAATTGCGTGTAAACCAGTGCTGCATAAAAAGCGTGTTCCGCTGGCGCAAACTGCGTTTCCAGATCTTCAAAGGGGATGACGGGTAAACCGAAGACCGACTCACGGGTGATATATTCTCGCTCAACCGAGAAGGCGACCACTTCATAGTCGGAGTCGTGGCTAAAATACTCATAAGCAATTTCAGCGAATAGACTATCTCCCAGAAGAATCAGTTTCTTGGGCATTGTCAGGCGTCCGTTCTGTGTCAGGGGCGTTGGATAAGCAGGTCCTCACGCCGATTTGCCATAGGTAAACTGTCCGATTGGGGGAGCAGGTAGCTGTCAAACCCTGCGCTGCGACTGCGCTGCATCAGGCCAAATATGACAGCATCATCAATCGTCTTGAATTCAATCTTCTGGTTTTCGACCACCGGGGCTGTATCAGTTTTCATGAACGCCTTGTGATAGGCAATGCCGCTCTCGGAGCTGAAAAATCGCTTGCGCTTGGAGATGTTGGGAATATCCCCAATCAGGAGCCGCCCCCCTGTATTTAATAGTGACAGAGATTTATCCAGAAAATCGTAAATATTTCCCTCTGCAAACACGTACTGCATTACACTGTAAACGATAATGACATCAATTTTGCCCTGATACTCTTCGATAAAGCGGGCAGTTTCATTAGGATAATAACCTGGGAACTTAGTGATAAACTCTGCATCGGGCAGATTGTCCAGCATCTCCTGGGAATCAATTAGAATAACCCTGTGCTCGTGCTGTCGGCAGTGTTCAATCAGCATCAGGGGGAGTTCGCTGCATCCGGGGCCGATATCCAGAATGACTTTATTCTTTTGGCTAAGTTGAGGTAGCTTGGCACGAATATCTGCAAAAATGGCTTCCTCATAACCTGCGCGATACGTATCTGGAAAACCAATTTTTTCATACATGCTCAATGAGGGATCTGACGCTAACTTGCGAAATCCGTCAAAATCCAGATCACTGAAAGGGTTATTATTGCTCATGTCCAATACTGTGTCCTATGTTCCCGATAGAAACTGAGCGTCTTTGCAAGCCCATCATGCAGCGTGAACTTAGGCTCCCAGCCCACAATTCGCTTTATTTTGCGGATATCGGCATAAAAGTCACCGGGTTCCTGCGCCGCACGTTCTGGTGAAAATGGGGCAAATTCCCAGTGGCCGCTCTCGGCTACATCAATCAGCGTTGTGGTGAGGTCAAGGAAGTTCAGTGGCTGACCGCTGGCCACATTGAAGATTTCACCATAGGCGTTTTCGTTGAGGGCCGCCATAAGCATTGCATCAATACTGTCTTCGACATACAGAAAGTCGCGCAGGATTTTGCCGTCACCAAAGACTTTGATGGTTTCATTATCGATGGCAAGACGAATGAACCAATTTACCACACCATAGCGTGGGTGTCTCATTTGAGAGCGTTCACCGTAAATATTGGTGAGGCGCAGCAGGATAGCCGGAATATGGTGAACGGAATGGTACATGGCGATAATCTGCTCAGCAGTGAGATTGGAAATCTCATGCAACCCCTTGGGATGAGTAGGGGCATCCTCTCCGACAGGTAACGTGGCACTTTCACCATATTGCCCGCGTGTTCCGGTATAGATCACCCGCGCCTGTGGGTTCTGGTGGCGCAGTGCTTCCATTAGAACCGCAGTGCCGGTGATGTTGATGTCAATATCTGGGAAAGGATTGCTAAGGCTCAATACATGATCGACCTGTCCTGCCAGATGAAAGACATAATCCTTATCCACCACCAGATAGTTCATCACGTGCTGGTCACGGACATCGGCAAAATTGACCGTGACTTCTTTGACAACCGGCGCAATATTAAAGAGGTTGCCTCCATAGCCTGGAATCATCGAATCAACGATGGTGACTTCTGCCCCCAGTTTTACGAGGCTGATGGCAAGGTTACTTCCCAGAAAGCCCATTCCACCCGTAATTAGAATCTTCTTGCCCTGAAATTGGTCTGTTGTGATCACTTTGTTGGTGCCTCGCGGAAGTCATGAATCAATTCAATGACTCTGGTTTGTTCGGATTGTGTCATATGGATATGGAGAGGTAAAGTCAGAATTTCTGTTGTTATGTGTTCTGTGACTGGTAGTGCGCCTTTGGGATAATTCAAATCCCGATGGGATTCTTGCAGATGGATGGGGACTGGGTAGTGAATGGCGGTCTGAACGCCTCTTTCATGCAGGAACGCCTGCAGAGCGTCTCTTTGCGTGTGACGGATGATATACAGGTGATAAACATGCCGTGCATTCTCCTGTTCGGTTGGGCAGGTCAAATGCTCTAAGGCCTGATTATAAGCCGTCGCAAGCTGGCGGCGCAGGTCGTTGTGTGCGTCGAGATAGGGGAGTTTCACCCTTAGAATAGCGGCCTGAATGTCATCCATACGGCTGTTTACGCCACGCTCCACATAGTGATAGCGAACTTCCTGCCCATAATTGCGAAGCCGATTTAACCGGGCCGCAAGCTGATCGTCATTGGTAATAATGGCGCCTGCATCGCCATAAGCCCCCAGATTCTTGGTGGGATAAAAGCTGAAGGCTGCGAGTTGACCGAAGGTGCCTACCAATTGCCCTTTATACCGTGCCCCGTGTGCCTGAGCACAATCTTCCAGTAAGAGGAGACCATGCTTTTCGCATAACTTCTGTAGAGGTTCGAGGGCAACGGGATGACCGTAGAGGTGCACCGGAATGATGGCTTTGGTCTTCGGTGTTATGGCTTTTTCGACAGCTTCCGGGTCGATCAGATAAGTATCTGAGAGAATATCGACAAGTACAGGTGTTGCACCAGCCCGCTCGATGGCTGTTACAGTCGGCATGGCGGTGTGTGCGACTGTGATCACCTCATCGCCAGCGGAAATACCCCAGGCTCTTAGCGCAAGCTCAATTGCGTCTGTGCCATTTGCTACGGTAACTGCGTGTTTTATGCCATGATAGGCCGCGAAAGCTTCTTCAAACGCCTGTACTTCCCTGCCCAGAATATACCAGCCACTGCTTAAAACCTGCTGGACTGCCGCTTCAATTTCGCTGGCTAAAGCCTGATGATTTTTGACTAAATCAACAATCGGTATCTGCATGAAAGACTGCCCTTTAAGTCGCTAGTTCGCACGCTCAGATTAAAGCAAATCATACTATAGAAACGTACACCCTAAATTAAGGCCTCCATGGGGATACGTTTTAAGATCAACAGGAATCAAAAGGCGCTGTGTCTCAGACAGCGCCAGCTAACCGATCTCAATAGTGGATGAGCACTGCGTTCAACACTCCCTTAACACACAAGCCGTTGCTCAGGGTTTAGCGTCATGCAGGACACTGATAACAACATTCCCCTTTTTGTGCCCTGTATCGACATATCGGTGTGCTTCAACAATCTGCTCCAGTGGATAACATCTGTCATTTACAGACCGGATTGTGCCTGCCTCAACCAGTGATGTGAGGAAGTTGAGGTCTTCTCGTCGGAAATTGAGTCCAGCGAAACCCAATACTGCCTTTTTACTGCCGAATTTCGAAGTCCATATCATCTGTAGAAGGATAGCCAACGAAGGTGTCGTCACGAGGTAACTCCCACCATTCTGAAGAACGCTTTTACAACGTGAAAATGAGCTTTTACCCACGGTGTCGAAAATCACATCATAGGTTGTCCCGCTTTTCGTAAAATCGTCCCGGGTGTAGTCAATGACGGTATCAGCCCCCAGTGACTTCACCAGCTCGATATTCGCGGTACTGCATACGCCCGTGACTTCGGCCCCGAAGTGCTTGGAAAGCTGTACAGCGAAGGTGCCAATACTGCCCGATGCTCCAATGATCAGGATCTTCTGTCCAGGCTGAAGCGCTGCGAGATCCCGCAGAAAATACAGCGGCGTCATCCCTTCAGGAATGCCGACCGCTTCCGCATAAGTCAGATGCGCAGGTTTAGGGGCGATGACGCCATCTTCCGGCAGACAGACATACTCCGCATTGGCACCATTGGTCGTGATTCCAATCACCTGATCGCCGATTTTATAGCGAGTGACCGCTTTACCAATAGCGTCGATCTCTCCGGCCAGTAAACCACCCGCGACACTGTCGGGTTTTACCAGTCCATTGATAAAGCGGGTGATGAAGGGCTTAGCCTGCCGAAAATGACTGTCTGTGGAGCTGGCTGTCGAAGCGTAGACCTTCACCCTGATTTGATGATCTGAAGGGACAGGCGTTTCAATCTCTTTGATCTCAAGTACATCGGGAGATCCGTATTGTGTATAGACAACGGCTTTCATGCGGTTTACTCCGGTTTTGAATTGGGATGAATAGCATGGGTTGATGATGGGCCTGTCCCTGACTTTCTTTGCCAGAGATAGGAAAACAGTCTGGTATGAATGGTGTTATGCGGTGGCACCCGCTGTTGCTGCGTTGGATAAAGGGGCGTGAGCGACATCAGAGGGTTGCGCACCTTTGACTAGCAGCCAGGCCATCAGTGCGAGTTCGGGAATGACAGTGAACACGAGGATAATCTGCGTGAAAGTTGCGTGATAATCCGGAAAGACAACATTCCCGAACGAACTGATAAGGTAACCTGAAGCTGCGATCAGAAGCAGGATGCCTAGAATCCGCGGAATATAGCCTGATCTGAAGATAAGATATCCCAGTATGAGCAGATGCAGTCCGAAGAAGATTTGCCAGTATGAGCAGATGCAGTCCGAAGAAGATTTGCCAGAGATTGGCTGCCACGCTATGCAGATTGAGGAACAGCAGCACCGATGCATTGATCTGATCCGGTTCAAATACATTCAGATAATCAGCGCCGCTCAACAGGAGAAGCACGGCAAAATAGTTCAGCAGGTTGATGGCCTGAACAACAGCCATGACCAGTCTGGAGAAAGCGGCGATCAGCGAAAGTGTCTGGTTAACAGGTCTGAGCAGTTGGTAAAGCACGACAACCAGCCCGATTTCCACCAGCGCGACCATTACGCCGCTGACAATCGCCAGCTGAAACATCCCTTCAGAAGCCAGAATATTGCTGGCGGTTGCGGCTGCGTCCCCATTTACAATCAACATCGTAGGCATAATTACCAGACCGAATGGTCCGAATACAGCCAGTAGCAGATAAAGGATGCCTGCCACTCTGCCGGGGTTAGTTGCGCTTTTCATGTTGTCTCCTGTAATCACAGTGCAGATTGATATGTTTACACCATACTTACAGGGTGGTATTAGTGTCATACCACGAACGGGTGATTCAGAGCGGTATTTGAAGCTGAAGTTATAAATTTGCTGGCGAGGTTAGGGACTGGGTAGCAAACCGTAGGCGCGTGCTGTGGTCACTGCCTGCAGACGGTTGTGAGTCCCAAGCTTGCTGTAGATATTCCGGGAATGGACTTTAATGGTGTTCAGTGACAGATGCAGGAGATCGGCAATTTCCTGATTGGTTAACCCCTCTGCCATGTATTGAAGCACTTCCAGTTCGCGTTCGCTTAATGCTTCCGCCGTTGCCGACAGTGATACAGGTCGTTTCTTCCGGCGGACCGTTTTATCTGCCGAGGGGATGAAGGCGGTCAGAAGCTGTTCGATGTAACCGGGTTTGATCCCTGGACCATAGGCTTCGCGGAGCAGATGAGCCATCGGCAGGCCTTCATCCACAAATGTACGAACGAAGTTGCCCGACTGAGCCATCGTCAGTGCTTCCCGCAGAGTTTCTATCGCATCTGGATGCTGACTGTTAGCGTAAAGCGCCAGTGCCTGCAAAACCAGCACCCTCAGGCGTTCATCCTGCCAGCCTCGTTCCTCGGCCTGCTGGCGGACTGGCTCCAGAAGTGTCAGCGCTGCCAGGGGATTACCCTGAGCCAGATAGACCTGTGCCCGACTTATAGGAAACCCATGTGCCAGCTATGCTGCTGATGTAAGATCACCCTGATGAATGAGCACCAGTACGCGTGCGGCGACAAGCTCTGGCAGATCGACGGTGAAATTGCGGTCCCGAATAAACCGTTCTGCCGCTTCCAGTTCTGCAACAGCCCCCTCAATATCACCCTGTGCAAGCCTTACACGGGCCAGAAGCACTCTTGCGGAAGCAGGCAGCGCGACACTTTCAATCTGCATGCCCAACTCAAGGCCCCGCTCTCCATGTGAATAGGCAGCACTCAGGTCATTCCATTCATAGAAGATCTGCCCCAGTCCGATATATGCGCCGCTGGCGTGGGGCAGTGGGGGATCACCCGCCAGTTGAAGTGTGCGCTGGTAGGTTTCGACAGCCAGGTGAAGCTGATTATCGGCCTGCTGTAAGGTTGCCAGGCTGGAGGTGGCAGCGATGTTGAACATCAGATTGCCAGAAGCCTCACTGCTCGAGATGACCTCCATATACGCTGTGCTGGCGAAGGCGCGATCTCCGCGAAGGTGATAGGCGTATCCCAGTGCCCAGTTGGCAGCCGTTCGCACGGGAAGGTTAGCCGGGTGCAAAAGCTCCAGTGCGCGTTGGGATTGGGCAATCATCGTCGTGATGTCGTTCTGTGGGATTGCCAGCATAGCGCGGATCGCCGCGATGCGTCCAGGAGCATCACCGATTTTTTCATCCGGTTGAACACCTTGCAGTGCCGTCTCCGCCACCTGAAGTTTCTGCTCAATGCCGTTTGCTTCTCCCATCGACATTGATGCAAACGCATACCAGATCCAGAGCGAGGGTCTGGCATCCAGCACCGCCGTCGGCAGGGATTTCAGCCAGTTCATTACCGGGGCCATAGCACCGCGAAATAACAGCGGCATACCCTGACCTTCGATCAGGCGCTCAGCACGTTCAATATCCTGTCCTGCTGTCGCATGTTGAAATGCTTCAAGCTCCAGGCCATTGGCTTCATACCATGCACTGGCCCGTCGGTGTAACTCGTTCACATCTGCAGATGAGGCAGACTGATACAGGCGATGTCGCAGCAGATCGGCAAAGAGGTGATGATAGCGGTACCAGCGGCGTTGGTTATCCAGCGGCACGATGAACAGGTTGGCATGTTCAAGATATTCCAGCGTTGCCTGTCCATCAGCAGCGTTGTGATCTATGACAGCATCACATAACGCCCCGCACAGGCGATCCAGAATACAGGTGCTCAATAGAAAATGCCGGATAGGTTCAGGTTGCTGCTGGAAGACTTCTTCAACCAGATAGTCCACAACGAAGCGGTGACTGCCGGTGAATGAGTGGATAAAGCTGGTTACATCCGGATGTCCTGATTGGGAAGCGGCCCCCTGTAGTGCAAGTGCTGCCAGTTGCAAACCAGCAATCCAGCCCTCAGTACGGGTTTCCAGTGCTGTCACATCCGCTTCGGTGAGCGTCAGTCCCATCACCTGATTGAGAAAGTCTGCTGCTTCGGATGAAATAAACCGCAGATCGATAGCGCGCAGTTCGGTCAATTGTCCACGTGCACGCAGACGCAAAAGAGGCAGCACAGGCTCTTCACGTGTGGCGATGACCAGATGCATCTGTGGAGGTAGCTGATTGAGCAGGAAGGTAAGCGCAGTCTGAACGGATGAGTCATTAATCACATGGTAGTCATCAAGCACAAGTACGAAGTTATCTGATCGTTTGGCGATGTCATTCAGCAGCATTGTCAGAGTAGTCTCGACTGAAGGAGGCTGCATTGACTGGAGTGCTGCGAGGATGCTTCCACCGCTGTGGGGTGTCAACGGTTGCAAAGCAGCCGTAAGATAAGTCAGAAACCGAGCTGCGTGGTTATCGCTTTCATCCAGTGATAGCCATGCGATCCGCCGATCACTTCTGGCAATCCACTCACTCAGGAGGGTCGTCTTGCCAGAACCCGCTGGCGCAGAGATGAGGGTGAGTTTGCCATTCAGCCCATTGTTCATCACATGAATCAGGCGAGGGCGATAGACAGCTTTAGGCGGTGGCGAAGGAATATAAAGTTTTGTAGTAAGTATGGGTCCAGACATGGACTAAATTATAAGCGATGCCTGTTCATCCCAGAAGTATAGTGTCTGTGAATTGTCTATCAGACTGGGTTGATCAAAGTTCAACCGCTGCCCTGGCTCCTGTTGATAACCGCTATCTGATCCGGAATATTTGAAAACTCTAACTGTAAGGTGCGAACATCTGTGCTATGATGTGAAGTGCCTCGCACTTTAAAATCCCTTCTCGGCAGTAACCAGAGAAGGGCTGTAATTGCAGTAGCACATTTTTTTGTGCGGCAGCAGCAGCAGCAACAATGCGTTTAGTACCATCACAAAACCGTCCGATGACGCACAGAGTATTAGCCAGTACCCGGGAGCAGCTTACGGTGTCTGGCAATCTGGACTAATTGATCCAGACGCCGCACTTCGGCTGCCAGCAAATCCTTGCCGAGATCGGTTAATTGGTAGTAACGTCGTCGCGGATCGTCATCATCTTCTGGGGCATGGGTTTCCTCAATCAGATCAGCATGCAGCATCCGTTTGATGGAGCCGTACAGCGTCCCCGGCCCCATATCCATCGCTCCGTCTGTGATGTCGTATATATCCTGCATAATGGCATAGCCGTGCTTCTTTCCTTCACTCAATGTCAGCAGGATATGTAATACCGCAGGTGTTAATGGTAGTTGGTTGTTTGGAGGTGTCTGTGCGCTCATGTGCTCTGTCCTGCGCTCCATTGTGATAGCTCGGTATATCGGGAAGGCAATGGCGGCAACATCGAAGCGATCCAGAGCATCGTTATGCTCACTAATGAATAGGTGACTGCATTCAGTGAAAGATGATCAGTGCCTGCAAGAATATGCCTGCCATAAAAATTGGCACTGCTGACCATCAGGAGCGTCACTGTCCAGATTAAAAGCATTCCGTTCCTACGCCACACCGCCTGCTCGACCAACACCCACCAGAGCAGCAGAACTGGAACGCTCATCAATGGCAGCATACGAATGATCGGTGCCATACCGAAGGTGAAGTAATCCAGGTCGGCATAACTCGCCAGCAAAGCCAGTATCGTCGCGGTCACTGGGAAAGGGGACAATTGAAGAGAATGTGCCAGCCAGCGTGCGAGTAACACTGCACTTAGAAGAAAGCCGCTTATACCCAGGCTGATCCATACGCTGTGCAATAGTGGCGTGAGAGTATGTTGCCATGCAAGCGATCCAAGTAAGATCAATAGCGTATTGAGCGAGATCACGATGAGATAGATGCGGAAGTGGTGGACATTCACAAGGTTGCTGATCCACCACAGGCTGAGGACAAGCAGGATTGGTCCTGGCGTGATACCCAGCAACTGTACAGGTTCCAGAAGCGGTGATATTCCTAGAGTAATCAGTCCGAGTAGTCCGATTCTGAGTAGTTTCACGAGAGACTCTTTCTGTTCTTCAGTGTGTTCGCGAACAAGACTCTGTAGCACGTCAATCAGCAAATGTAGCATGAGGCCAAAAAGTCCACTCCATCTCCTGTCACGAACTGCATCGTGCCACATCTGATGGGCAATATCGTACATCAGATCGCAATAGGCATCCCGGTATGAGGCAGGGTGTAATTGCAAAATCCAACGGTACAGTTTCAGGAGTGTTCGAGTTAGAAGGTTACGTATCATGCTATATCCGTCATTGATATATCTGCTGCGGATATAATGCGCGAAATTAGCTTGTATGTCAAGGGGCCTAATGTGAGCAATTGTTTCCTTCTGTTTTGGTTTAGGATATACGCTCTTATCACTCGGGTCATCAGAGGGTTGCCAGTTCTCAATAATTGCAAAAGCAAATTTTGACATATGGCTTACAAAGGAGTAGTATCAGGTAGCCGCATACGTATGCAGCATTGTTACCATTGATTGTCGGGCATAATACAGCAGCTTACAAAGGAGCACCATGTCTGGGAAAGTTCGGTGGGGCATCTTATCAACCGCAAAGATCAATGATGCACTGATCTTTGCCATGCGAGGAGCACCACGAAGTGATCTGCGTGCTGTCGCCAGTCGCAGTTTAGAAGTTGCGCAAGCCTATGCTGCTCAGAATAACATCCCGGTGGCTTATGGCAGCTATGAAGAACTTCTTGCTGACCCCGAAATTGATGCGGTATACGTGCCACTGCCCAACAAGCTGCACGCGGAGTGGACAGTAAAAGCAGCACAGGCAGGTAAACATGTCCTGCTTGAAAAGCCATTCGTGACAACGATGGAAGACTTTGATCGAATTGAAGCAGCAGCGAGCGCAAATAATGTCGTTGTCTTCGAAGCTTTCATGGCACTCCACGCTCCTCAGAACCGTAAGGTTGCTGAACTGATCCAGCAGGGTCGTATTGGAAAACTCCACTTGATCAACAGCTGGTTCAGCTATTATCTGCCGCCTGAGAACACAGACAATATCCGTCTTGCCTCCGATCTTGACGGAGGTTCATTCTGGGATGTTGGTGTCTATCCCAACAGCTTATCCATCAGCGTCACTGGAGGTCGTGCTCCGCAGCAGATTTGGGCGATACAGGATGTCGGCGAAACCGGTGTGGATGTGGGGATGAGCGCCCAGCTTCGCTTTGCAGACGGTACCGTCGCCCAGATTTATTCTGGCTTCCGCGCGCCATCCGTGCATGGTGCGCAATACATTGGGACAGACGGCATGATCCAGACGAGTGCCCCATGGTTTCCGGGTATGAATGGACGCACAGAACTCGGTGATGATACAGTGATCATCGTCACCAATCGAGATGGGGCAGAGGAGCAGATCGTCGTACCAGCGTCTAACCCCTGGCAGATGGAAGTCGAGGCCATGGAAGCCTGTGTGTTGGACGGTGCGTCACCTGTTGTTCCGTTGAGTTTAAGCCGAGAGTTCTTAAAAAGTGCGCTCGCCGTCTATCAGTCTGCACGAACTGGAACCCTAATCAACATCCCTGCTTCCGTTACATCCTAGATGTAGAGCAGTATTGCATGGTGTGATCGCACCTCTTTTGTCGTTTAGAGCGATTTTCAACTCTGGCGATTTTAGTAAAGACATAAATAACGGGTCTGACATTTAATTGCAGAAACATACCTACAGCCTACGTATGCCAAATCTGTCGCAAATAAAAAGTTCTTTGTCCAAATAGTCTTTAAACCGAGCTTTTGAACATGCAACCAATACTTGAAGTGCATGGTATCACCAAACAGTTTCCAGGCACCCTCGCTCTGGACAATGTGCATCTGGAACTGCTACCAGGCGAAGTTCATGCCATCATGGGTGAAAATGGCGCGGGTAAGAGCACGTTAATGAAGATTGTGTCGGGCGTTATTCCACCCGATGCTGGTGATCTCCGGCTTGAGGGAAAACCTGTTGTATTTAAAACCCCCTATCAGGCATTGGAAAGCGGGATTGCCATTGTCTATCAGGAACTGAATGTTGTATCGACACTCACGGTCGCGGAAAACCTTTTCCCCGGACGGCTGCCGGTCAATACCTTTGGGATGGTGCGCTACAAAGAATTATTTAGGAATGCCGAACGCGCAATCCAGAAACTCAATGCGGATATTGATCCCCGAGCATTAGTGGGGGACTTGTCGATCGCTCAACAGCAGCTTGTCGAAATTGCAAAGGCCCTTTCGAGAGATTGTAAGGTCTTAATCCTCGATGAGCCAACCTCAGCACTCACCGACCGCGAAGCCGATATACTGCTGACGCTGCTGCGCCGCTTGGCGAATGATGGCATGGGTATTCTCTATATCAGCCATAAACTCAAAGAGGTATTTACGATCGCCGATCGTGTCACTGTACTGCGTGACGGTAAATACGTCGGCACACACGCAATTAATGATACATCCCCTGAAGAACTGATCCGCATGATGGTGGGGCGGGAGCTTGGCACGCTTTTTCCGCCCAAAAATGAGAAGATCGGTCAACCGCTGCTCCAGGTGGAAAACCTTCAGGTTACTGGCTTTACCTCTCACAACAGTTTTGAGCTTCACAAGGGTGAGATTCTCGGCTTTTCCGGGCTGATCGGTTCTGGGCGAACTGAACTGGCTCGCACCTTATTTGGTGCAGAACCCAAAGTTGAAGGGCGCGTTCTGCTTAACGGAGTACCGGTTCACATCAACTCTCCAAGACAGGCAATCAGGCACGGCATAGGCTACCTTCCTGAAGATCGAAAAGCCGCCGGTCTGTTTCTGGAAATGAATATACGGCTGAATGTTGCAGCCACCATCATCAAGAAAGTGAGCAGTACCGGTTTTGTAATGCCTGCAAAAGAACGGGCGATTGCCAGACAGTCTGTGGAGAAACTGGCGATTAGTACCCCGGGAATTGAACAGGAAGTCCGGCGATTGAGTGGTGGTAACCAGCAGAAAACCCTCATTGCCAAATGGCTGGCAATTAAACCTCGGATATTGATCGTCGATGAGCCAACCCGAGGGATTGATATTGGCGCGAAGCGAGAAATACATTTCCTTCTGAGAAGTCTTGCCGACTCCGGTGTGGGGGTGATCGTCATTTCTTCCGAGCTTCCTGAGATCTTAGGCATGTGTGATCGTATTCTCGTGATGCACGAAGGCTCGATTGTCGCAGAGTATAAAGCTCATGAAGCGACTGAGGAAAAGATAATGCGTGTTGCCAGTGGTCAAATAAGCGAGTAAATAACTATGCAGAATGCAGCCCCTCTTCATGATGTCTCCGTCTCGAAACCCATTCGCTCAGAGCGCAGTTTTGTGATGCGCTTGCTGCGCGCAAGGGAATTTACCCTGGTGTCGATGATTATTATCGTCGGTGTCGCACTTCAGTTGATTACAGGGCGCTTTTTCACTGTGCCCAACCTGAATGCGATTACTCTCGGCTTCGCCACCTCCGCCATCATCGTCGTTGGTATGACCGCAGCGCTTGTCTCCGGAGGATTTGATCTTTCGGTTGGTTCAGTATTTGCAATGGGCGGGGTCATCACCGCGACTGCTCTGCGTGCTGACATCTCTATTCCAATTGCCATGCTGCTTGGTGTTGGATCCGGAGCAGTTGCTGGACTGATCAATGGCTTGTTGATTACGAAAGTCGAAATTAATCCGTTCATAACAACACTCGGTATGATGGGAATTGCACGGGGGATCAGCCTTGCCATCACAGGTGGGACTACGATTGCCGGCTTACCCTCTGAATTTTACGTTTTTGGGCAGGGTAAAACGCTCGGCATCCCCAATCTGATTCTCATTGCGCTGCTCGCCATTCTCATCGGTGATGTGTTAATGCGTCGTTCTTCCGCTTTCCGTCAGATCTACTATGTCGGTGGAAACGAAGAAGCGGCGCGGCTGTCTGGTATCAATGTGGATCGAACCAAGATTGGTGTCTACCTTCTCTCTGGCAGTCTGGCCGCATTAGCCGGTGTATTGTCGGTTTCCCGATTTACAGTCGCGGACCCGGGTACGGGTATGGGTGAAGAGCTGCGCATTATTGCTGCATGCATCATCGGTGGATGCAGTCTGCGTGGTGGCAAAGGAACAGTCATCGGCGGTTTATTCGGCCTGATATTCGTGGGTTTTATTAATAACGCCATGATTCTGCTGCGTGTGCCCGTGTATTGGCAGCAGCTCACAATGGGGGTGGTGCTCCTTCTGGCAGTAGGCTTCGACACCTTCAGCCAGCGTTGGCAGCTCAGATCACGAGGTCGAAAAGCTGGCTAGTTATCTCGTGGTCAAACTTATTTCTATCAGAGATTAGAAAGGTTGAAAGGTGAATAGAAGAGAATTTTTGAAAAATTCCGGTATGGCGGCTGCGATAGGAATGCTGGCATCACGCGGTATTTCCCTCGCAAAAGCACAGCAGGAACAGACCTATTACATGGTCACGTTCTTATCGGGCATCAGCTATTGGGTTGATGCATTTCGTGGGATGCAGGATGCCGCCGAATATCTTGGTGTGAATGTGGAATATGTGGGAACGCCCGAATATGACACCACCGGCGAAGTTCGCGTACTGGAAGAAACACTTGGACAGGAGCCTGACGGCGTACTGCTTACCGTCATTCAGGCGGATGCGCTGCAGCCAACCATCAACACAGCGATTGAGTCCGGTGTGCCACTGGTGACGTTCGATGCTGACTCTCCCCTAAGCAACCGTTACGCGTTCCTGGGGACGGGCAACTATTACGCTGGTGTTGTGGCTGCACGTTATATCGGTTCACAGGTCGAATCGGGAAAAGCCGCTGTTGTCACTGTGCCCTCACAGAACAATCTGGCGCAGCGTACTCAGGGGTTCATTGAAACGCTTGCGGCAGAATTTCCGAATATCATCAGCGGTGATCAGTACATCGTCGATAACCAGAACACCTCTGAACAGGCTGCAAGTGGGCTCTCAGCACTGCTTCAGGCGGAGCCTGATATTCGAGCAGTTTTCAGCAGCAACGCACAGGCAGCAATTGGTTCTGCACAGGCGATTCGAGAGGCGGGATTAGGTGAGCAAATCGCTCACATCGGCTTCGACTTCGATGAAGGTACACTTGATCTCATCGACAGCGGTCAACTGGGCGCGACATTAGCACAGGGTACCTGGCAAATGGGCTTCTGGGGCATGTTGTTCCTGTATATGGTACGGAACAACATGATTGAGTCCGTTTCGGACTGGCAGGCCGCTGGAATTTCCCCGCTGCCACCCAATGTTGACACTGGTGTTGTCGTTATCAACCAGTCCAACAGCCAATTCTGGCGCACAAGTTAGCAGTTAGTACTCCATAGCCAATAACCTGACAGGGATAGAAAGCCAGCCTGTTGTAGTCGTCAAACTCAGGGGCAGAGGAACAGGTCAGTGTTCCTCTGCTTGCCTCAGATAGTTGGGACACAACCCATCTCCAAGTTTAGTTGTACAAACTCCCAAAGACAAATTAAATTCGGAGGAATCATGGCACGGCGACACTCCCCTAGCCATAATATACGGTTTGCAGTTCACTGGCTTTTACTCATGGGAGCAATACTCTTGATGTCTACTTCGGTTACTGCTCAACGCAGTCCTTCGCTTCAGGTTCAGCCTTTCGGTACGACCACTGACGGTCAGGATGTTGATGAATACATTTTGACCAATGCCAACGGCATGGAAGTACGAATCATCACCTACGGCGGGATAATAACGTCAGTTCAGGTACCTGACCGCAGTGGGAACTTCACAAATGTCGTGCTGGGGTTCGACAATCTGTCGGATTATGAGACGAAAAGCCCTTACTTTGGGAGTATCACTGGCCGCTATGCCAACCGTATTGCCAATGCCCGTTTTACGCTGGATGGTGAGGAGTACGAATTAGCCCCAAACGATGGCCCTAACTCCCTGCATGGTGGGGTAGAAGGCTTCGATAATAAAGTGTGGGAAGCGCAGCCGATTGAAAGCAATGACGAAGTTGGTGTTTCCCTTCACTATTTAAGCCCGGATGGCGAAGAAGGGTATCCTGGAAACCTCGATGTAACAGTCGTCTATACCCTGACGAAGGACAACGAGTTACGCATGGAATACTCCGCGACCACAGATGCACCGACGGTCGTCAACCTCACGAATCATGCGTACTTCAATCTGGGTGGGGAGGGAACAGGTCACATCTACGATCATATCCTGTGGATTGACGCTGACAGGTATACTCCGGTAGACCAGACTTTGATCCCAACCGGCGAGCTTGCATCAGTTGAGGGCACACCTTTTGACTTTCGTATCGTTAAGCCGTTAGCGCCGGGGCAGCGTTCAAATCACGAGCAGATCGTGCTGGCACGCGGATATGATCATAACTTTGTGCTGAATCGAGAAGATCTTTCAGACAACTCGATGATGATCGCTGCCCGCATCGCAGATCCTGTTTCGGGACGTGTGCTCGAAGTCTGGACGACGGAGCCTGGGCTGCAATTTTACGCAGGCAATTTCCTTGATGGTACGTTGGTTGGGACGGGCGGAAATTTGTACCGGCAAAGCGACGGTTTTGCACTGGAGACCCAGCACTTCCCCGACTCGCCGAATCATCCTGATTTTCCGTCCACAGTCCTGAGATCGGGTGAAAAATACGAGACGACCACTATTTACCGCTTTACCACCGCTTAATAACTGTGAGTATGAGTACAGTCTTTTGGCTGTACTCATACTTGATATTCCGGTAGTTTGGTACAGCTCCTACAATGCTTCCCATCAATGAATGCGTTTAATTAAAGCCTGGAAATTTAGACAGTATGGTTCGCAAGCAAGGGGATAAATCAAATAATCCCACGATGCATGATGTCGCCAGATTAGCTGGCGTCGCACAGAGTACCGTTTCACGTGTGCTGAACGGCTCGGATTCTTTTGTCCCTATCAGTGACGAAACCCGACAGCGAGTCATGGATGCGGTTCAGGCATTAGAGTATCAGCCGAACATGATCGCGCGCAGTCTCCGTACACAGCGCACACAGATGATTGCGGTGATGATCGGAGATATTTCCAATGCTTTCTATCATCCAATCGTGCGTGCGGTGCAGGACATTGCGGGCGCACGTGATTATGAAGTGCTGATCTCGAACAGTGATCATCTCTACGAAAATGAGGCGCGGTTTCTGCGCTCTGTCCTGCGTCGTCCCGTTGATGGCATCATCATGGCACCGCATCGCCTTACCAATAAAGACCTCGATAGCTTTATCCGTCGCAGTCAGATTCCGATTGTGGCGATCGGGGCGCAGGTAAAGCATCCCCTGATCGATGTGATCGGTGGGACGAGTGAACCTGCGACTTATGAAGCTGTTACGTGGTTGCTCAAAGTCGCCGGACACCGCCGCATTGGGTTTATCGGTGTAGCTGACAATATGCCTCCCGGGCCTGCAAGACTTAAAGGCTATAAACGCGCGATGGCGGATGCTGGCCTTTCGGTGAAATCGGATTGGGTGCAGAAGGCGGACTTCACAATAGAGGGCGGGCAGCAGGCGATGCAGGCATTCCTGCGGCAGCAAACCCTGCCTGATGCTATTTTTGCTTCCAACTCGCTCATGGCAATCGGAGCGATGCGGGTATTGCAGACAAAGGGATATCGCATACCGGATGACATCAGCATCATGGGCTTTGACGATATACCTGAATCGTCGCTTGTTCAACCTCAGCTCACGGTGATCGCCAGAGATTTGTCCCGTATTGGACGACAGGCGATAGAGCTGCTGTTTGAGCGCATTGATGGTCAGGTGAGTGGCAGCGGTCGCTTCTTTCAAAGCGAATGGATGCTGGTCGAACGTGAGTCTGTGCGTATTGCAGAGATCAGTAAACCCTCTGCAGACGTTTAACAAAGCTGACAGCAATGTTGAGGCTTTTATTTGCTAGATGACATTTGTGGTCGCCAATAATAACAGTATGATGTCGTACCTACCGTGATGGTGGTCTTCTGAACAGTGTTCTGACGGATATGGGTAAATAGAAAGGGATGCCGCCCGTTTGATAACGCCGATAAGCCTCTCCATAGGTACGGCGTAAGCGGATCTCCTCGTGTACAGAACCTAAAACAAGATACACCAGCGACAGCACGGCCACTGTAGCTCGATTAACAGTCATATGGGGGAAGAAGAAAAAGAAACCTATTGGAGCGAGATTGAGTGGATGTCGTGTCAGCCGAAACGGGCCTGCTGCCAGCATTTTGTTGTCACGCATTGGAGGTCCCTGTGCCTCAGGTTCTTCCGCAGCTCTCTCATCGCGAAGTAACCTGATCATGTTACCGATGCCGCCAATTTTGGAAATTCCGACCACTTGCGCAGCAATCAATGCAAAGCAGACAGAAACCAACTGAACAGCCCGGAAAATCCAGGATAATGGAGCAGTTACGTGATATAGAGTTCGATCTGGCAACCGATTTAACCAGATGATAGCGCCGGTAGTGTGCAGAAATGACAGAATGTTGAATGTGATCCGATACATTCCATTGCGATAACGACTGCCTGTTAAACGGCCTGCAAAACGCTTCGCGGCATGAGAGGCCAGAAGGCTGTGAATAAATGCAAAGCTGGAAAACACCAGGATGATCGGGCCAACATTACCGCCATTTTCGTGTAACACTATTCCAGTCCCAACTTGAGTAGTCCTTGCGTTTGCCTGTTGTGCTTTCATTTGGGCCTCAATACTGATGGTAACAGGGATGTAAAAATTCACCGGTATCTCCTCCGCAGTGGAAATACAGATATTATTGTATCAGCGGCACATTAGCGCTTCCTGTATCAGTAATGATATTACTAATACTCCGTGTGGAGTATGCGGACCATCTGCCATCACTTTATACTGGGTGACAAGTTGCGAATATCTAAACCCTTTAGATGAAGCGCTGTGTTAAATAAGGCTCACCGTGTTTAACGAAAACAGACATGTTCCCATTCCGGAGTTCGTTTTGAACTTTGCGAGAAATCACCCCAGCTTACAACCAATTAGAGGGTGGCGAGAGCGGCAGGTGCAGCAGGCTAAGGGCAACTCGTGGCGCACAGATGTGGCTGTCGCTCTGATAGTTGGTATGGTAGTAATCGTTGGCACTTACTTCGTTGGTCAGGATCAACCCCATCGCCAGGCCTTTGACTTAACAGCACTTGTGTTACTTGCAGTTGCCACCATCGCGCTGGTTTTTCGCAGCAAGTACCCCGGTTGGGTTCTCATCAGTGTCAATGCCATAACGCTTCTCTACCTGCTGCTGGATTATCCCAAAGGGCCAAACTTCCTGATTATCATCATTGCTTTCTTTACAGCAGTGATGCACAGACACAGACTGATCGCATGGGCAGTTCTTGCAGCAGAGTTTATGTTGTTTCCCTGGCTGCCTTACTTTCTGGGAAGCGAACCTGCGCCGACATCTACTGATATTTTAGGGCTTGCAGGGTGGCTGCTCGTACTGGCAGTCGTGGCCGAGATGCTTCATATCCGCCAGCAGCGAATAATACGTGCTCGTGAAGAAGAGGCACGGCGTCGTGCAGGTGAGGAACGACTGCGGATAGCGCGTGAGTTGCATGATGTATTGGGGCATCATATTTCGCTCATCAATGTGCAGGCCGGTGTTGCCCTTCACCTGATGGATCAGCAGCCAGAACAGGCGCAGGTAGCACTTTCGGTTATCAGAGATACCAGCAGGGATGCGCTGCGTGAACTTCGTTCTGTGCTGGACGTGCTGCGTCAGGTCAATGAAACACCTCCACGCGCCCCGTCCGCTGGTCTCGCCAATCTCAGCGATCTCGTCTCACGGGCTTCAGAGGCTGGTTTAAAGGTGCATACACAGATTTCAGGTGACCTAAGAGCTTTACCCGCCAGCGTTGATCTGGCAGCATTTCGCATCATTCAGGAAGCACTGACTAACGTTATACGCCACTCAGATCAGGCAATGTCGAGTGTCTGTATAACCTGTAATGACCACGAACTCACGGTGCAGATTGACAATGAGGCGGGCAGTGAAGCGCCTTGTGACCGAGATAGAATCGGACAGGGGATTCTTGGGATGCAGGAGCGGGCGAATGCCTTGGGCGGTACAGTTGAAACTGGTCCTCGTGCTGACGGTGGATTTCGGGTTTTTGCGCGGTTGCCGCTGGACGGTAGTGCTTTCCGTGCTTCAGAGGTCGTAAAATGATCCGTATTCTGCTCGCTGATGATCAGGTGCTGGTAAGGGCTGGATTCCGTGCACTGCTGGATGCCCAGAACGATATGCAGGTTGTGGGTGAGGCCGGCAATGGGCATGACGCGGTCAGGCTTGCGACGGAGCTTGTCCCTGATGTGGTGCTTATGGATATCCGAATGCCCCAATGTGATGGCCTTGAAGCAACACGAAGAATCGCTTCCGACGGGCGGCTTTCTGAGGTCAGGATCATTATCCTCACTACCTTTGATCTGGACGAGTACATTTTCGAGGCTGTTCGGGTTGGCGCGAGCGGCTTTCTGGTTAAGGATACCGAGCCGATTGATCTGATCCGAGGTATTCAGGCCGTTGCACGTGGAGATGCGCTGCTGTCCCCTGGTGTTACCCGTCGACTAATCGCTGAGTTCGCAACACTGACGAGCAGAACCAGGTGCATTCCTAATCTGGAAATGCTGACTGAGCGAGAACGTGAAGTAATGGTGTTGGTGGCTGGTGGACTTTCCAATGATGAAATCGCTGAACAGCTTGTCGTCAGTCCGGCGACAGCCAAGACACATGTAAGCCGTGCGATGGTCAAACTTGGTGCCCGAGACCGCGCCCAGCTTGTCGTATTCGCCTATGAGTCAGGCCTTGTGCGTCCCAGCTAGCAGCACCAGTACCTCGCTGCTCTATATACAGTAGATATTTCTCCATAAATACGCCTTCTGATGTACATCACAAGCCTTCGCTGAGCTGACGCCATTCCGCTAACAGTCTGCTACGATTTTGCCCGGATATCAGTTTTAGCAAAGGGCAAAAACGATGCAGCGGATCATCTCGCAAATTCATCAGTGGTTGGCATGGATATTTCTTGCAGGTTTACTCGTACAGCTCTATCTGGCGGGTGCGCCTTTGTTTGGCGTAACGTCATTTCAACCGCATCGAGTGCTTGGGATGGCACTCACGATGCTCGCGCTCCTCTTCCCGGTACTCGCTTTTGCAGGTCGTATGGGACGGCAGCTCATTGGGCTTTCACTGCTGTTGGTTCTTCTCGCCATCGTGCAGGGGATACTGCCTATGCTGCGGAATACCATCCCATGGATTGCTGCACTGCACACAGTCAACGCGCTTGCACTGATGACGACGAGCGCGAGGATTGGTCGTTCAGTCCGGATGGAAGTCCGGGCTTTGCAGGTGAACTAGGTGGCTATCGCGTAACAGTCTGATGAAGGTGAATCGAATGAACAAAAGACAACGGGTAATTTTCTCATGGGTGCTGATAGCGATTTATGCGATTGTGACGATCGGCAGACGGACCTTCGCGCCCAATCTGTTATCCCCAGCCATTAGTACCGGGCTGGCAACTTTCGTGCCGTTTATCTTCCTCTTTGTGCATGGTTCATTGAGCTATCGTCTACGGGACTTACTGGTGTTTGTCGGTATCACACTGGTTGTGAGCAATATCCTTGAAAACATGAGCGTCATCACAGGGTTTCCATTTGGACACTACGATTATACGGATACACTGGGGCCGAAGCTCTTCCTTGTACCCATACTGATTGGTCCCGCTTATGTTGCAACTGGTTATCTGGCATGGACAATCGCTCGTGTGATCGCTGGCGCGACCGACACGCGTTTATTGGGTCATCTCACCTTTAGCGTCCCACTCCTTGCTGCTTTTATGATGGTTTCGTGGGATCTGTCAATGGATCCTCTCTTCTCTACGATCAATCAGAGCTGGGTTTGGCGGGATGGTGGCAGCTATTTTGGTGTTCCTGTCAGTAATTTTTTCGGTTGGCTCCTGACCACCTATGTATTCTTTCAATTGTTCGCGCTCTACCTTAAAGGGCGTTCCACCGCCTCAGCCACCAATCAATCATCCTCCGCAGCAGAACTTTTACAGGCGCTCGTATTCTATGGTCTGATTGGGGCTGGATACCTGTTGAACATTCTAAAGCAGGATCTAGGCGAAACCGTTGCTGATCCTGCAGGAGTCATCTGGCGGGCAGGGGATATCTATGCGGTTACTGGCCTGCTGACGCTCTTTACGATGGGTACATTCATCCTTATCGGATTGGTGAGGCTCGCAGTGGTTTCATCCACAGATCAAAATGCGTCGCGAGAGGCTATATCAGGGTTCACTGTACCATATAACCCGGAACGTCAGCTCAGTGAGTCATAAAATCATACTAACGACTTTAATGGGAGAAATGTATGACCCATATGCAGCAACGTTAGGAATCTTGAGGTGAAGAGGCTCGGCTTTTTGGTCCACTTCGTTTGAAAATACGAACCGCACAATGCGAACATTCGTGCTATGCTAGGAGGCTCCTGCACCTTAACATCACCAACGTTGGGCAGCACCTTGCAGCACAATCGTGCAGCAGATTTTTAACGTTGAGGGGAAAACCCGTTGTTGCCGCACAAAATTTTTGTGCAGCAGCAGCAGCAGCAGCAGCAACAGCAACTGCTACAAGCAGCAACAAGTTGCTACAGGCAGCGCTTTCTGGCGCCTTGCAGCGTAAAGCGCCGCAAATATCGCCATCGTCATCCATTTTGAGGGGAAAAATGCTCGCAGCGGCGCATTTTTTTCGCGCCGCCGCCGCCGTCACAAGCCCCAGACGACAGGAAGAACGTGCGTCGCGTCGTCCGCTTCAATGTGCTTAAGTTGCTGTATATAAATGGGAGAAATGTATGACCCTTCGGATCATCGGTGCTGGAATCGGGCGTACGGGCACGACATCATTGAAGATTGCCCTGGAGCAGCTCGGCTTTGATAAATGCTATCACATGGACGAGATTGCAGAGAATCCAGATCATGTCTCCATGTGGCTTAATGCGGCTCAAGGCAAACAGGTGGATTGGGATAAATTGTTCGATGGGTATGAGGCTGCGGTCGATTTACCTTCGTATGCCTTTTACTCAGAACTGATGGCCTGCTATCCGGAAGCAAAAGTGATCCTGACGCTGCGAGATCCGGAGGAATGGTACGCGAGTGCATCGCAAACCATCTTCCGATTGCCGCCTCCGTTTCTGATGGTGTTGCTGCGCATGGTGGCGGTATTTAACCGTAGGCTTGAGACCCTTGTGAAAATGGAACGCGTCGCGCGGCGTGTCGGTATCGAGTATTTCTTCAGGAATGATCTTTCGAGGGAAAATGCGATCCGTATTTTCAATCACCATAACGAGATGGTACAGCGGACTGTATCACCCGAACGGCTGCTGGTCTACGATGTAAAAAAGGGTTGGGAACCCCTGTGCAGCTTTCTTGAAATTCCAGTGCCGGACTTGCCTTTTCCCCGTATGAACACACGCGAGGATTTTACAGTGCGACATCTTAAGCGAAATGGACATCAATGATGCCTAGCGGCCAAAGTTAATCCTGGGTGTGTTGCGTTGATCTCCAGGAGGATATAGACGCGGTATATGGCTGGTTAAAGGAATGTGGCCTGCAGACCACACCACAGAACAGGCATTCACCGCAAAACATATCCTCCTAACATCATCAACTGAAAGTGCTTATGTGCAACCGTGATAACGAACCGATTCGCTGTGCGCTCTTTAGATTATAAGTCCGAAGTTTATGATACTCACGTAGGTAGCACAGCGCCGCTGCGGACGAAGACCGGGATGCGGTCGAGTGATGCATCCACTGTGACCTGATCACCTGTATAAACTGTGTCCGTCCAGAAGTCACGCCACTCACCAGGTGGAAGGGCGATGGTCCATGAACTGACACCTTCTTCTGTGACGGGTGAGATGAGCAGGTCACGGCCAAAGAAATAATCATAGGGAGAGGATGCTGGATGAGTGAGCTGGACTGCCCGCATCATCGGCTGACCAGTGCGTGCGCTGTATTGAGCTTCCTGCCAGATATAGGGCATGAGGCGCAGGCGTGTGTCAACAAAGTGCCTGAAGACCGGGATAATACGAGTGTCGCCTGTCTGTTCCTGCATATTCCATGGCGTACGGTCATTTGAGGGCTTACGATGTGCGTTGTATTCAGAGTGATACTGCATCACCGGGCAGAATGCTGCCATTGCTGCGGCCCGCAGATAGAGTTCTGCTGTCGGGATCGGTCCGCTGAAGCCGCCAATATCCCAGCCCCAGAACGTAATGCCGGAAACCGCCGCGGATAAACCGGCCAGAATCGAATGGCGGAAGGCGTCCCATGTCGAGTTTTCGTCCCCTGCCCAATGGAGCGGCGCACGCTGCGATCCAGTGAAACCTGCCCGACTGAAGGTGATTGCTTCACGTTTGCTATTGGCGAAATCGTAGTAAGCCTGAGTGTAAAGCTGCGGATATTCATTCCACAGCTCATCGCCTCGCCGCCCATCATGGAAGCGCACAGACTCGCCCCAGAGATGTTCACCACCGTCGGTTTTGAAGCCATCAATGCCCAGGTCATCCAGCAGATATGCACGCTTGCCTAGCCACCAGTCGCGTTCAGCAGGGTTGGTCACATCCCAGATCGCGCCCCCACGGAACCAGAATGGCCGGACTTTATGTGATGAACCATCCGCTTCGCGCACGCCGAAACCGTTTGCCTCGTAATACTGACGATCTGCATCATGTTGGGCATGCACTTCGGGTGCGGCTTTGAGGACCGGGATCTGCCACAGCAGTAGCTTGATATGATTGGCATGCAGATGATCGACCATTGCTTTCGGGTCAGGCCATTTGCCTTCTGACGGAAAGGTGAAATCCGAATAGTACGGCATGTGATCGCCCTGACGAGGGGTATACTGCGCGTCGTTCCAGATGTAGAACGTGGTTTCGTCGCTCCATGCTTCGATCACCAGCACAGAAGGTTCAATGCCGTGCTTGAGCGACTGTTCCACTTCATACAGCACCCGCGCCTGTGAGTTCCACTCATTGCTGCTCATCCACAGGCCGAAGGCCCATTGAGGTGGCAGGGTGACCGGACCAGTTGCATTGGCAAATTGTCCGACAATAGCAAACGGGTCATCGCCGTTATAAGGGATAAGCTGGAGTGTCTCGTCCGGCCCGAGATCGGCTTCAAGTGTCCACAGATTTGTGTCGCTGGCGGCCAGATCAAATTGCATCCATCGCGAACTATTGATGTGCAGCCCGTATCCACTTCCGTGCTCGGCATTCCATACCAGCAGGAAGGGAATAGGCATATAAGTGCGTTTGCCCTGATTTTTGTACTGCTCGTAGCAGCGGATATCCAGCACCTGACCGCGCTGGTTGAGTGCATTAAAGCGTTCGCCAAGTCCGTAGAATCCGTCACCGGGATGACTGCGTACCTCTATCCGCACCCGCCGTGCCCGTTGACCATCACTCAACCAGTCGATCGAGATAATCTCTGGCAGATCAGAGGCTGTGGGAGTAGCGGGCATTGTGGGGGCATCACGGCGCAGGCAGATGATTCCGCTGTGATCAACGCTCGGGCTGCCACCTGTCTGCCACGCCTCACCTTTGATCTCAAACGGTCCGATATGTTGGCCGTCCGCTTCAATGGTATAGCTTAACATTTGGCCGATATCTGACATGGTCAGTGAGACCTGCCACACATCCTGCTCGATGCGCACAAGGCGTTCGAGATATTCTGCGCCGACACCATCTTCCAGTTCTGGCTGCCAACCGTCGATGCGTTTTGCTGCGACAGATTCCTGCGCTACGCCGTCTATGCTGACGTTAACCTGCACCTGTTGCGCTAATCCGGCAGGACGTGTCGCGATGCCTACGGTGAAGGGCTGGTTTGCTTGTGGGTGACGTGGTGTGCGTTCTTCGGGAAGTTGTTCATAAGGATGCTCCAGCCCCAGTGGACTGTGAACGATCAGCAGTTCTGTCATCATCAGGCAGCTTTCTAATTGTGTCTTATTACGTCTATTGAGGTAGGGCCGCTTTGATAGCCCCATTCAGAATCAGATACATGGCATGAGACCACAGCAGCGGACATGCGGATGTCCCCCACCGCTGAACCCAGCCTTCGTAGTAGCTGGCATCCAGCATATGATTATGAACCTGCTCTGGCATGTAGCCTTCGGAAGTTGCCTGTGCTTCGATCCAGTCATGCAGAACACGAGCTTCGTCCAACCGTCCGAGTTCGACATATACCCAGCCAAGCCACGCTGTCAGCAGCAGCCATTCAGATCCACCGAAATAGGTGTCGCCCCGGTAACGATAAACACCACCATCATTGACATGCAGATCGCGTTCGATTCGTGCCAGTGTTGCCTGAAATACCGGACTGTCTACCGGCAGCAGTCCAAAGGGTACAGCACACCACAGCAGACTGGCGTCGACGGCTTTTTCAGGCAGTGGACTAGCAGGGATAAATTTGCTCAGGCCGCCATAACTGGGATCTACTCCGTATGTGAGGACGAAGTTTTTGATCTCGGCGGTCAGCCCATCTGGGATAACTCTTTGCGCATAGTCATTAACAGCCTGCAAACCACCATAGAGTGCAGCCAGTGTCGATGTGTGAACCTGATCGCGGTGTTCTTCCCAGCAGTCATAATTGGGCGACTTCCAGAGTACTTCCAGATAGCGCACGAGCAGACGAACAGCAGGCAGAGCTTCATTCCAAAGCGCAGGGGTGACCTGACGGCAGTGCTGGACAAGCACCCACAGCCATGCACCATAGCCATCAAGCTGGAAATCCGGCCACACTTCCACACCAAGTGTGCTGTCTACCGTGAAACGCGTCGGCATATAGTCCGTTTCTTCCGGCAGAAGACCAGCATAAACTTTTCCCAGCAGGGCATTGATGCGTGATTCATAATGCAGAACCGTTCTGATCGCCCAGCGGTGAAAGGCCGTGGCACTGTCATACTGCCCGGTGGTGAGCATTGCGTGAGCGATCCATGCGCCGTCCCGCATCCACGAATACCCGTACTGTGAAAATGTTGGGGATGCGACATAGGCCCCACTGGGATACTGGCCGGCACGAATCACTGCCATGCTGATCTCACGCAGATCAACAGTGTGTTGAATTTCCATAGAATGTGTTTCCAGTCATGATTGATGAGCGCCGGAGCTTGAGATCTAACCAGCCCCGGCCTTGTAATATGTGCTTATTTATCGCGTACTACTGGATCAGTGCATCCAGTGCAGCTTTAGCTTCGTCGAGGGCTTCCTGTGCTGTCAGCTCACCATCCAGCACGCGAGTGATGAGGTTGTTCACCGCATCCTGCATCTCATTCTGGCGCTCAATCACCGGCGGTGTTACTGGACTTTCCAGTGCCTTAAACACAGCGGAGCGATTGGTCGGTGGCGTCTGTTCCAGATAATCCTCAAAGTATTCCGGCTGATCCAGCGCGGGCAGTTCCCATCCTGCTTCGACGCGGACCTGTGCGGCGGTCTCGCTGGCCGTCAGGAATTCAGCCCACTTGGCAGCGGCTTCAGGGTTTTCTGTTGTGGCACTCACCGCGACACCGTTAGCGAAGAAATGATGCGCGTTCTGGTTAATTGCTGGCTCGATCTCAACATCCCATGCGAAAGTTGCTTCTTCGAAAGCGCCGAACATCCAGATACCCGTGACGATCATGCCCAGGTTGCCACTGAGGAATAATTCACTGTCAGAGACGCCAGAGAGTTGTTCGCTGCTCGGCATCAGATCATCGTTGATGAAGCCGACCATTGTGGATAGGGTTTCAACACATGCTTCGGAGTTAATGGTGGATTCGGTCATGTCTTCATTGAAGAAGCTGCATTCACCGTTCTGCGCGGCCTTTTTGTAGAATTCCCAGAACTGTACCGGGGAATACAGGCCCCAAACATCATCACCCAGTGCGCTGATCGCTTCAGCAGCGGCGGTCGTATCTTCCCAGGTCCATGTATCGCTCGGATATTCGATTCCAGCTTCATCGAAGAGATCGGCATTGTAGAACAGCAAAACGGTGGAGAAAGTCTCTGGCAGGGCGAGTTGAACCCCCTCATACTGGAAGGCTTCCAGCGCACGCGGGTAGTAGGGAGCTTCACCGCTCAGATATGCACTGATGTCGAGCAGAGTATCATTAGCAGCATAGGTGACAAAATTCTCGTAGTTCAGTTCAAAGACGTCGGGCGCATCTCCACTGACGACATCGGCCTGTAGAAGGGTGAAGTAATCGGCAAATGGGGCAGTGGTCACTTCAACTGTGATACCGGGATTGGCCTCTTCGAATGCGGCGACGATCGTGTCCAGCTCTTCCAGATAGTCTGGAGCCGCAGAGAAGGTGAAGTAGCGCAGGACGACATCTTCCTGTGCGGCGACCGGTAAAATGCTGAATGCGCAGATCAATAGTAGGGCGATAAAGAATACGGGTTTGCGTAACATGATCTTTCCTTTTGCTTCGAACGGGTAATATTTCATCAATACAGCTTGTTATTCCGGCGCGTTATGCAAAGAAAGCCGCGCATCGAAACCGTTACAGAGTGGGATTTTCCAGGCGATTAACCTTTGATCCCGCTGCTGATCACACCGCTGACGAACCAGCGCTGAGCGAGCAGATAGACCAGCAGAATGGGTAGTACAGCGACCACCGAACCTGCCATGACCATATTCCATTCCGTCAGGGCACGGGGACCTGCCTGCAATGTTGCCAGCGCGACGGGCAGCGTCATGATTTCCTCGCGCCGTGCCGTGAAAAGCGGCCACAGATACGCGTTCCATGAACCCATAAAGCTGAAGATGGCAAGAGTGGCAATGGCGGGTTTTGACAGCGGCAGGGCAATCCGCCAGAAAATAGTGAAGTGATTCGCGCCATCCACATACGCTGCTTCTTCAAAATCTTTCGGTAAGCCCAGTAAAGACTGTCGCAGCAGAAAGACACCAAAGGCGCTGAACAGGCTCGGTACAATCAGTCCCATATAACTGTTGACCCAACCCAGCGATCGCACCAGGATAAACTGCGGAAGAACCAGCACTACCGCCGGGATCATCATGGTAGCCAGATAGAGTACGAAGACTGTATTGCGTCCACGCCACTGCAACCTGCTGAAGGCGTAGGCTGCCATCGCGGAGATGATGACCTGACCAATCGTCGTGACAACCGCGACAAATGTGCTGTTAAAGGCGGTGCGGAATAAATCGATACGATCGACAAGCTGCGTATAACTCTCGAACGACAGGGGATCAGGGATAAGCTGCGGTGTCGCTTGAAGGATGTACTGCTGCGGCTTGAGTGAAGTACTCAGCATCCACAGGAACGGTAGTACCATGACTGCCACAATCGTAATCATCAACAGGGTGCGAGCGATTGGGCCTATCGGGATACTGCGCGACGATGCGCTGATCCGGGTGTTTTCGACGGACCACATCAGTGCATTAGTCTGCTTCATAGTAGACCCACCGTTTCTGAAGGCAAAGCTGCACGAAAGTGATGACAAAGATCAGGCCAAACAGCACCCATGACATTGCTGAAGCGTAACCCATACGGTTGTAGCTGAACGCATTCCTGACAACTTCGGTCACGATAACCTCAACCTGACGGTCGGCGGCGCTGTCACGCATGGGCATCAGCCATACCTGCTCGAACATCTGGAAATAGTTGATCAGCAAAGTGATCAGTACAAAAAACATGGTGGGTGTCAGCAGGGGCAGGGTGATGTAGCGCAGACTATGCCAGCGATTAGCGCCGTCAATTCGGGCTGCTTCATAGTAGGACTCTGAGATATTCTGCAGGCCACCCAGATATAACAAGGCGATATAGCCGAGATCCTTCCATATACTGGTGATCACGATCGCTGCTACTGCCGAATCCGGCTGAAACAGCCACGCCGGACCGGTGATTCCAACCAAACCCAGTCCGTAATTAAACAGACCGTAAGACGGATTAAAGATCCATTTCCAGATCAGAGAGACCACCACCCACGAGGCCACGACGGGCAAAAAGCTGGCCATACGGACGATCAGCATGCCGCGAACTTTCTGATTGAGCAGCAGCGCCAGTGCCAACCCTAGAATGAATACCAACGGCACATATATCAGGATGAAGGTCAGCGTATATCGCATTGCAGACCAGAAGGCGCTGTCACTAAGTAGTTCGCGGAAGTTATCTATCCCAATGAATTCAGGCGGAGAGAGCAGATTCCAGTCCTGAAATGCATACCAGAATGATGAGACGATGGGTATTACGACAAATACACTCAGGCCAATAAGACTGGGACCCAGAAAGAAGAAAACCCATGCCCATTTTTGGGTGAATCTCTCACCAACCATAACGGCAAGTATCTTTCACTGATTGAAATAACCTGGCCAAAATTTTATACTTTAATCTGTGCCTGGATTGTGGGTGATTCAAAAACCTTGCTGATGACAACGCTAGCCGCACCACGTGCCCATGCCTGATCATCGGTGGGTTCGATAACGACCTCAACCCGAGACAGTAGGCTGTCAAATGTATATTCTCTCATTGCCGTGCGCATCGGTTCCATCCGATACTCTCCCGCTGAAATCCCCTCACCACTAATAATGACCAGTTCAGGGGCAAGTGTATTGACAAGACTGGCAAGCCCCATGCCCAATAAGCGCCCACTCTCGGCCAATGCACGCTGTGCCTTTTCGTTCCCGGCATCCGCCAGTGCGATAACATCCATTAGTGATGATGCGTTCGTTACTCCAGCAATCACCGCTGGATCAGCCGCGATGTCCTCCAGGCAGTGTGGCTCTCCGTCATAAATCAGGACGTTATGGCCGATTTCACCTGCACCACCAAACGCGCCTTCATATAACTGGCCGTTGATAACCATACCCATCCCAATACCGCGTCCGACTGTCACAACAATAAAATTGCTGCGGTTATAGCCTTTGCCAAATAACTGTTCGGTGATCGTAAGGGTATTTACATCATTTTCGACAGTTACAGGCAGTTGGATCTGCTGCTGGACCAGGTGTGCCAGCGGCAGATCTCGCCAGCCAAAGAAAGGGGAATGGCGTACAACCCCGGTCTGTGAGGAGATAACACCTGCGAGGCCAATACCGATTCCAAGCACTTTTTCCCGGCTAATACGGCTTTCCGCGAGTGTAATTTCAATTACGGAGGCGAGGATCTTAATCAGTCTCGTGGGATTGTCGTCAAAATCGAAGCTGTATTCGTTGTAATACAGCACTTCCGTCTCCATATTGGTGACAGCCGTTACGACACGGTTTTCCATCAACTTGAGGCCAATTGCGTACCCGGCCGTCGGGTTCAGGCGCAGGGTGGTACGCGGGCGACCCCCTGTATCTTCCTCATCATCCTGTTCCAGCAACCAGCCTTCGCCTAACAGCTCACTGATAATCTGCGAGATCGCACCCACGCTTAGGCCAGATAGATCCGTCAACTGTCTGCGGGTGACCATCGGTTCGCGCCGGATGATATTCAGCAGTAGGTTACGGTTCATCGCCTTGATCAGGTCTCGGTTGCCACGAACGAATGAGTTCATGAAAGCTTTTATCACTCACTGAATTAACTTGTCCACAATGTAGAATCTTTTCAGTGATCTGTCAAGCAACTGATTCGGTGTAATACAACCATAGAGTCTTTGGCGATAGCAAGCTCTCTGGTGGACTAAGAGGCTTATATAGACTGACTTTTCCACGCTTGATCTGCGCAAGACATATCCCCAATGGTCAGCGGTTATGTTTGTAACGTAAAAAATTACCCGAGCAGTCTCATCTTTCCTTATCGTCAACACTACGGAATTGAACTGGGAACTTACAATGAGAAATATTTTGTTATAGAAGGGCCCATTATGGGAAATCTGAACAAGCGTTTACGTTTTGTTGCGATCCTCTTTAGCCTCTGCTTACTTTATAGCCTTATCCCTGTTCAACCTGTTTTTGCGACGAGTATCACCGTTAATACAGCGCTGGATCTTCGTCCTGATAGCAGTGATGGGAAATGTTCCCTGCGTGCTGCCATTGCTGTTGCACAGGCAAACAGCAATGCCTCGGATACAGATTGTGTAACCGGTCTTGCACACGAGATCGATGTCATTCAGATTGATCCATTACTTGCTGGTCAGACCCTGACATTAAATTACAATCCGGCAGGTACGGGTGTAATCGGGTTTGACATTATTACAGTCAGCGGAGCCAACGAAAATCGTATCGAGATCATCGGCCCGACAACGAACCGCGCCGATTTTGTGATCAATGCTAATGATGCGACTCGTCCGTTTTATGTTGGCTATACCAGCTTTGGAACAACAGACTTTCGTGGCTATCTGAAATTGTCGAACCTCACCATCAGCGGTGGAAATGGAAAAGGCAACAGCCCTGGCTTTGCTTTCTTTCCGGATAATTACGGTGGTGCGGCTTTTCTGGGCGAAGGCTCCGAGTTAACACTCGATAACGTGGAGTTCAGAAACAATTTTGTCTCAGGTGGAACACAGTCGGCAAACGGTGGTGCGATTTACGGCGTCTCAGCCAAGATCATCAGCAATGGTGGCGCTTTCGTGAGCAATTCAGCCACGAGTTCTGGCTCCCTGAGGGGACGGGGTGGAGCCATCTTTCTGGAAGGCGAACCTTCTGTTCTGGAAGGCTACGCCGTTCGTTTTCAGGGAAACAGCGCCAGTTACGCAGGTGGGGTGCTTGCCACCAATCCTGGAACAATTTCACCCACCTCATATGTAACCTTACAGCGAAGTCTGGCGATGGGTAATTCTGCTCCAAACGGTGGGGTTGCCTTCATTGAGTCTGCCCAGAGTGGAAGCACTTTACCTTCAATTGTCATCAGCGACAGTACCATCTCCGGGAATTCGGCTGGCACCGGCGGCGTTGTCATGAGCCTTACAACTGTGGCCCGCATCGAACTTTATCGTAATACGTTCTACAACAACACAGCTACTCAGGGTGGTCTTTATTCAGCATCACGAGTTGCGATTTATAACAGCATCCTCCATAGCAGCACCTGCTTTTCCACTGCTGGTGGAAATCAGACTGGCAGCCGTAATCTGGTCGGTGGGGTATCGACCGGATGTACTGCCGCCGCCCATGATGTCATCGGCACTGTCAATAATTTTGACACGACGCTCCGGCAAAATGGTGGTTCACAGGTCCTCGAAAGTCATCGCTTGATCGCTGGTAGCAACGCGATTGATAATGGCAACCCAGATTACTGCGGCACGATGGATCAACGCACGATTAAACGTGGCATCAACGGTAGTGGTGCGGTCGACAGCCCGATGGGAGGGGACTGTGACATCGGGGCTTATGAATATGCCCCGTACGTGATTAACTTTGTCACCGGGACAAGCACCGTCACAGAAAGCAGCACCAATCATCAGGTTGGCATAAAACTGACGATTCCTGATCCGAGTGATAGCCCGCTGTCAGCACCGTTGACCGTCACAGCGATCACTTCCGGCTCGGCGACGCAGGGTGTTGATTATAATCTTCAGAGTACCACCGTTAATTTTCCGGCAGGCTCGACGACGGGTTCAATCGTCTATTTCAGAGTGAACTCGGTCGATGACTTTGTCGCGGAGCAGACCGCAGAAACCGTTATTTTGAGCGTGAGCGCCCCCGGTGCGGCACTTGCTGCGCCGACCAGCCATACGGTTTCCATTCAGGATAACGACACACCGGGGATCGATGTCGATGACATTGATGGCAGTATTGTCGTTAGTGAAAATACCCCAGGCGTTTCAGATAACTTCAGAATCAAATTGCAGTCGCAGCCCGATTTTAACGCCAATGTGCTGGTCAAAATTCAGCCGGACAAGCAGTGTGGGGTCAACAATACGGGGCGCGGGGCTGAATACGGACTGACGATTACCAATGCCAACTGGCAAACCTGGCACAATGTCAGCGTTCAACCCTATGATGACTGGGTGGACGATGACGATGAGAATGAAACTGTCACGCACAACTGTGTGGTGACTTACGATTTCGACAGCGCCGATCCGGTCTACAACAACACCTTCGATACTCTGTACGTCAGTGTGTATGACAATGATGTTGCCGGGGTGAATATTATTCAGTCTGGCGGCAATACCGATCTTTCGGAAGATGGTCAGACTGATACCTATACGATTGCGCTCAACTCTCAGCCAGATACCGATCCCATGCTGGTCACAACCGTGTACGCTGATCCTGATGGGGAGTGCAGTGTCAACGGGGGTGCTCCGGGTGCAGAAGTTGCGGTCGCGAACTTTAACTCACCCAGTATGGAAACAGATCCTTTCGGCGATTGGGTGAAAGCAGACTGGGAAACCCCGAAGACGGTCACCGTCACTGCCAATAATGATCTGACTGTTGAACCCAATGGCGATGAACCTCCGGGGCATCACTGCGTTATCACTCATCGGGTGGCAAGCTCAGATACACGCTATCAGGCGCTCAATAATGCCAATCATCCTCAAACGGTTGCGACCAAAAGTATTTCAGCTGACATTGTAGATAATGATCCGCCGTTTATCGACGTCACGGCGAATGCTCCGCTGACAGTGAGCGAAGCTTCTGCAACCACTGCTGATACCTACAGCATCGTGCTCTATCGTCGCCCACTCGCAAATGTCACCATTAATCTGTCAGTACCGTCTGCAGCACCCATCGGCAATCAGGTACTGCTGAACACGACAAACAACGCAGCGACGGCAGCGTCAACACTTGCCCTTACCTTTACACCTGCTAACTGGAACACACCGCAAACGGTCTATGTCTTCCCAATCAACGATGACTATGATGAAGATAAACCGCACTCAACAAATATCACCCATACGATTACAACGACAGCCTACGGCTTCAGTGATCCTGCCAGACTTACATTCTTCCTCGATGATCCCACACACGCGGGCGCAGGTTCACTCAATACCATTGATGTACCCGTCACTATCACGGATAATGACATATCAGAAGTGATTACCACACCTACGACCGTCAATATCACGGAAGGCGGAACGGCAGGCAGCTATTCGATCCGGTTGGCGACCCATCCTTACCAGGATGTCACCGTGACCTCTACACCCAGCGCCAGATGTAATCTCGGATCTGGGTTGGGAGTAGCCGTCAATACCGTGATTGCTCATGCGACATGGAATACGGTACGGAACATCCCGATCACGGTGACAAACGACAATCTGGTCGAAGGCTCGTACTCCTGCCTGATAACCCACACCGTCGCCAGTGCGGATACAAAGTACTCGTCGCTGGTTCCGAATAGTGAGTATGGCCCCGATGATGTCACGGTCAACGTCACCGATGATGATCTGCCGAATATTCTGCTGACAGTGGGTACTCTGGAGCTGAATGAAGCGACAGCGACCACAGCCGACAGCTATCGTATTGTGCTGGAAAAACAACCGACTGCCGATGTCACCATCACACTTTCTGTACCATCGGTTGCCCCGATCGGCCATCAGGTTGTGATCAATAACGCCAACAATGCTGCAACAGCTTCCACAAGTCTGGCGCTGACCTTCACCAGCAGCAGCTGGAACACCGCACAGACGGTCTATGTGTTTCCGGTCGATGATACTTACGACGAAGCTGACCCGCACATGACGCAGATCAATCACAGTGTGAGCAGCACAGCGATAGGCTTTAGCACAGCGCCCGTCTTCATTGTCGATGGAGGTATACCCAGTCCAGACACGGTATCACTTTCGGCGAGTATTGCCGATAACGATACCGCTTCGGTTGACGTCAGTGAAACGGGTACGACTAACTTGACTGAAGACGGCGCCCAGGATACGTATACCATCCGGCTTGGGACGACACCGTTCAACCCTGTCACCGTAACCGTCACTCCGGGTAATCAGTGTGCAGTTAATGGAGGCACAGCAGGCGAAGCCGTCAATATCCTCATTGCACCGGCTGACTGGAACACCTCACAGGTCGTTATGGTTGCCGCCATCAACGATCTGACAGTGGAAGGCCCGCATAGCTGTACCATCAGCCATACAACCAGCAGCACTGACGCGGCTTATGAGGTACTGGATGGCCCCGTTACCAATGGCCCGGCGAATGTCACCGCCAACATCACTGACAACGATAATCCCGAAATCGACATCACCACGACTGACGAACTACAGGTCAGCGAAAGTGCAGCAGCAACCGCCGATACCTACAGTGTGGTGCTTGCTCGTCGCCCACTTGCCAATGTTACGGTCAATCTGTCAGTGCCAGCGACCGCTCCAATCGGCAATCAGATCCTGCTGAACACGACGAATAATGCGGGGACGGCCGCTTCAACGCTTGATTTAACCTTTACGCCCGCGAACTGGAATACACCGCAAACGGTCTATGTCTTTGCAGTCAATGATCATTATGATGAACCCGATCCACATCTGACACATATCACGCATACCGTCAGTTCGACGGCGTACGGCTTCAATGATGCCAGCAAGCGTAA
>JAEZAF010000074.1 GCA_023430545.1 Chloroflexota bacterium | reverse complement strand
AAATTCGGTCCACTTCGTTTGAAAATTCGAACCGCATAAACCGAACATGTGTGCTATGATATTCAGTCTGGCAGCACCTGTCACGCACTTTAACATGATCCTGTGTCGCCACTACGCCACCATCCCGTTGTTGCCGCACAAAAATTTTGTGCGGCAGCAGCAGCAACAAGCTGCTACAACAGCAGTTTCAGGTTCAAAAATCAAACTTGCTGCACGATTTGCTGCACAGACTGCTGCAATTTGTGCAACAAAAAAGGACGGCCCACAGGCCGCCCTCTTTGAAACATCGCAGCGTTCGCGAATTAGCCGGGGATGATGATCTGCAGGATGTAGATCCCCACGAACACCACCAGTGGGCTGACATCCATGCCACCGGTCTGCGACGGGGGGATCATCTGGCGGATGGGCTGGAGCACCGGCTCAGTCACATTGAAGATGAACTGCACAATCGGATGGTAGCGGTCGATATTCGGGAACCACGTCAGCAGCACACGGCCCAGAACCAGCAGTAAAAATAGGCTGAGCAGTGCGTCGATAATTTGAAACACGATCATGGATTGTCCTTATTCCTTTTCTTCTTCAGGTGTTAGAAGCACGGCTTACAGGGATGTTGTTATTGCTTTATACGTGCATTTCACGGATTAAGTCTCATTGTACTTTAAAAACACCCATGTTCACGCAAGAAATACGCATGATTTATTGAGGATATTCGCGCTCTCCGAAGATCGCCCGACCGACCCGTACCAGCGTTGAGCCTTCTTCCACCGCCACCGGGTAATCATCGGTCATGCCCATGCTGAGATCAGGCAACACCGCGCCGAAGGACTCGGACAGCGCATCCCGCAGCAGCCTCAGGTTGCGAAACACTGGTCGCGCCTGCTCCATCTCATCCACAATCGGTGCGATCGTCATCAGTCCGCTGATCGCCAGACCTGGCATCGACCGGATCGTGCTGAAATCCTGCCACAGTCGCGCCCGGATCTCTTTGTCCTGATCCCATCCGACCGCATCGAAGCCTTCCTTGCTCACCTCGCCAGACACGTTGATCTGAAGCAGGATCTCAAGCGTCGCCCCGTGGTCTTCCGCCAGCTTGGAGAGTTTCCCGGCCAGCTTCACACTGTCCACCGAATGCACCAGATCAAACAGCGGTTGTCCGTCTTCGGTGAACAGATCGCGTGCCTTCCGGCTTTGAAGATGCCCGATCAGATGCCAGATTGGGGCTTCCTTCACCTGTCCGTTGACCGCTGCGATCTTCGGGCCAGCTTCTTCCACCCGGTTTTCCCCGAAGTCGTGTATCCCGGCTTCGATGGCTTCGAGCACCGTCTCCGCCGGGTGTGTTTTGCTGACGGCGACCAGTGTCACCCTCTGTGGGTCACGTCCGGCACGCTGGCAGGCTTCATCGATCCCGGCCTGTATCTGCGCAATGCGCTCGGTCAGAAGTTGAGGGGAAGAAGTCACGATGATCGCTTTCCTTTTTTTACAGTCGGCACCGGTCAATTAAACCGCCGAACGATGCCGAGTTCAATAGCCTGCCCGAACCTGTACAGGAATTGTCTGAAACCCGACTCAGGTGATCCCGAATAAGAACATTTGTGTTATGATAGGCTCCTGTAACTGACTTTCAGGAACCTGCTATGCCCACGCAGATCACGCATCAGCCTGCGTCCGCGATTCTGAGTAAGGCCACCGGCTTTATCCGCGCCTTCGATTACACCCTGAACCCGTACAACGGCTGTACCTTCGGCTGTACCTACTGTTACGCCGCCTTCTTTACGCCAACACAGGCCCAGCAGGATGAGTGGGGGAAGTGGGTGCGCGTCAAATCGAATGCGCTCGAACTCCTCCAGAAGAAGCGCAGGCGTCCGCTGATCGATAAAGCCGTCTATATGAGCAGCGTGACCGATCCCTACCAACCGATCGAGCGTCAGCTCGAACTCACCCGAGCCATTCTTCAGGAACTGCTCGATTATCATCAGGTGCGCCTTGTGATTCAGACGCGCAGCCCGCTCGTCACCCGTGATCTCGATCTGCTTCAGCGCTTCGATCACGTGCGCGTCAACATGACCATCACCACCGATGACGATGATGTGCGCAAGGCCTTCGAACCCTTCTGCGCCTCGACTGCCCAGCGCCTGAAAGCCATCCAGACCGTGCATGAAGCCGGTGTTGATGCCTGCGTCACGCTGACGCCGCTGCTTCCGGTCCGTGATGCCACCCAGTTCGCGCAGGATCTGTATGCAACCGGTGTGCGTCACTTCGTCATCCAGAACTTTCACGAGACCAAAAGCCGTTTTGTCGCCGGAACCGGAGAAACCGCCCGCGCCCTGCTTCGGGAACGCGGTTGGGGGGAGTCCGAGTATCAGCGCGTCAAAGCGGAGATGAGCGCCGTCATCCCAAATCTGATGGAAGGACAGGACGGTTTCCGACCGATGGCTTCTCGCCAGCCCGAAATCTCCAGCGAAGCCTCATGATGAACGATCAACCGCACTGATGCAGACCCTTTTGATCTTCCACCGACGGACCGCCCGCCGTAAAGCCCATGAAGCCGCGCTGCTGGAGGCCGAATCCTTGCTTCGCGATCTCGGTGCGCAGCGTCAAGCGGGTGGTCCGCTTGGTGATCAGAAGGGCATCTTCTGGCTCAGCCTGCCTGCGGAGTCGCTTCCTCAGGCGGTGGAGCGTCTGCCGCGCCTCGGCTATAGTGACCGCGTTAATGGGCTTGAGGCGTTGCCGGCGAAAACCAGCGACTCCGTCAAGTGGCGTGGGGCGCATTACCGTGTGGTCAATCTCTATCAGTCAGACGAAGAGGAGCTGCGCGATCAGGCCCCGGATCGCCGTACCTTCGCGCTTGAGAATGCCGAAGGCGAAGTGCGCGACGTGATCGGTTATCGCGGTGATGGTGGTCAGTTCAGCAAGCGCGGTCTGCCAGTGATCGATGCCCGCCTGCTGGTCAATCTGGTGTATACGCCCGCTGAGGATGCCATCCTGCTCGATCCGTTTGCGGGTGTTGGTGGTGTGCTGATCGAAGCCGCTGCGAGTGGGTTCTACGTCCTGAGTGGTGACATTGACCCTGCCCTGCGCTTCGGCCTGACCAATACCGGGGCATCCCACTGTGTACTGGATGCAGCGTATCTGCCTTTCGCAGACCAGAGCATCGACGCGATTGCGACCGAACCACCGTATGACGCCGAAGCGCTCGATACCGTCGCTGCTGCCCTGCTGGAAATGGCACGTGTCCTCAAGCCCGGTGGACGGATTGCCATGCTGTGTCTCACACCACAGGCCCCAACCCTTCGCCAGCGCGCACACTCCGCCGGAATATTCCCGCTCCTCGACGCGTCTATTGACCGTAAAGGACTGTCCTGTACTGCCTTTGTATGGGAAAAACCGGTCTGACCTTCCAACGGGACTATCCGCATGGGTAGGCGCATCCTATCCGAACAGCGGTGGGAATGCTCATTTCACCGGATTATATTTCGCAGCATCACCTCAGGACTCTCTGACTGTCTGATGACAGCTTATCTCGTAACACAGTGAAAGGATCAATCTATGTTTGGTGGCGGCGGTTGGTGGACCTATATCTACAGTGAGGACAAACGCCCCAGGGTGACGCGTGCGCTGCTGCGCCGTGTGCTGGGGTATGCCCGTCCGTATCGCAGAGAGATCATCCTGATGCTGGGGACGATCCTGCTGACGACCTTTCTGACGCTGATGATCCCGCAGATCTACATTGATCTGTTCAATATCACGTTGCCGAACAGGGACTTTGCACGACTCAACCTGTTGGCCGTGGGTTTGTTCGCGATTCCGGTGATCAGTGGTGCGGTTCGCGTGTATCAGCGTCGGCTGAACGCCGGTATCGGGGAAGGGCTGATTTACGATCTGCGACACGCGCTGTACCTGCATCTTCAGCGCATGTCACTGAGCTTCTTCACCAATACCAAGACCGGTGAACTGATGAGCCGCCTCAACAGTGATGTGGTCGATGCCCAGCGTGCCATCAGCAACACGATGGTCGAGATTGTGATCAATATTATCACCGTTGTCCTAACACTGCTCGTGATGCTGACGATGGAGTGGCGTCTGACCATTCTGAGCGTGCTCGTACTGCCGGTGTTCATCATGGCGGCGCGGCGGGTAGGCGGGGTGCTGCGCGAGATTGCCCGTGACCAGATGAAGTACAACGCGCAGATGAACGCCATGATGAACGAAACACTCAATATCAGCGGAGCGCTGCTGGTCAAGCTGTTCGGACGCACCCGTCAGGAAGTGGAGCGCTTTGATGACCGCGCCGGAAAGGTCCGCGACATCGGCGTGCAGCGGGCTGTGATTGGTGCACAGTTCTTCGTGATCATCATGTCAGTCACAGCGGTCGGGACAGCACTGGTGTACTGGTTTGGCGGTTCGCTGGTCATCAACGGTATCTGGGAAGCAGGGCATATTGTCGGGTTTGGTGCCTATCTGACACAGCTTTACGGCCCGATGCAGGCACTGGTCAATGCGCCGGTCGAGTTCTCTACCTCGATTGTCAGCTTCGAACGCGTGTTTGAAGTGATCGATCTGCCGCTGGATATTGAAGAGAAGCCGGATGCAATAGCGTTGAAGGATGTTCAGGGCCGCATCGAATTCGAGGATGTGGCGTTTCACTACGCCGTTGCCACGCGGGACCCACTGAGCAATGTCGTGCGCTACGAGGACGACAATTACACTGCTTTCTCCGATATTGACACCACACAGTCTGATGACGCGCAGCCTGACGAAGACTCGACCTCTCAGGAAAAGCAGACTCAGGCGCGGACGGTAGCGCTTAACAATATCTCGCTGACCATCGAGCCGGGACAGGTTGCGGCGCTGGTGGGGCCAAGCGGGGCAGGCAAGACCACGATGACCTATCTCATCCCGCGCCTGTATGACCCGAATGAAGGCCGCATCACCATTGACGGCTTTGACCTGCGTGACATCACGCTGGAATCGCTGGCCGAGCAGATCGGCATGGTGACGCAGGAAACGTACCTGTTCCACGATACGATCCTGATGAATCTGAAGTATGCCAATGCTGATGCCACTCAGGAGCAGGTAGAGGCCGCCTGTAAAGCCGCGAATATTCACGACTTCATCGTCGGGCTTCCAGCCGGATACCAGACCGTCGTGGGTGAGCGCGGCTACCGTCTCAGCGGCGGTGAGAAGCAGCGTCTGGCATTAGCCCGCGTGATCCTGAAGGACCCACGCATTCTGGTGCTGGACGAGGCCACCAGCAGCCTCGACAGCCAGTCGGAAGCGCTCATTCAGGAAGCACTCAAGCGGGTGATGCAGGGCCGCACGAGTATCGTGATTGCCCACCGCCTCAGCACGATCCTTTCCGCCGATGTGATTTTCGTCTTTAATCGGGGTGAGATCGTCGAACGCGGCACACACCGGGAGCTGCTGGCACAGAATGGGCTGTATGCGCAGCTGTTCGAGACACAGTTCCGGGCGCAGAATCAGGCGATGCAGGAACTTGAACAGGGCCTGCCGCTGCGTACCTCACTGACATAAACAAGGCTTAAGCAGGATGTCTCAACTGTTGAAATTGTGATTTTGCCGGGGCGGTGAGGCTTCATCGCCCTGACCTCTGTCATCCCCTGACTGACCTACCGACTGTGGGCCTTTTGTCCACTTTAAAAAACCTGCTGGTGACCCATTGAGCACGCTCTCAAGCGCATTATAGTGAATGTAACCGTTCGCATTACGAAAAATCGTGATGATTGAACGGTTTTCAGTGTGCCTTTTAATTAGGTTCCACATACTTCTGATGAGTTAACTGAGGAGGTAATATGCGTAAAATCACAATCCTGCTGGTGCTGTTTGGGTTACTGACGATGTTCGGTGTCGTTTCAGCTCAGGAGACAGAAGAACCCACCGACGAAGCGACCGTTGAAGTGACGCCTGATCCGACAGCAGCGTCTCCTGAAACCGATGTGACCGCTGAAGTCACACCAGATGCCACCGATGAAGCAGACACCTTTATCCCGACCGTGCTGGTGCGCATTGCGCATTTCGCGTCGGATGCCCCGGCGTTGTCCCCGTTTGTAAATGGACAGCCGAGCGGCATTCAGGATCTGGCCTTCCCGTCAATCAGCGGTTGGGTGCAGATTCCGGAAGGTGCCAGCCTGTCGCTAGTGCCTCAGGGTGGCACGGCAGATGATGCCGTCGTCGGCCCCGTCAGCGTGGACAGTTCTGGACGCTGGGGGACAATTGCGGTTGTTGGCTCTCAGGCGGCTGGTACGCTGAGTGCCTATCTGATTCACGAGAATCTGGGTGCACTGCCTGACGGTTGTGCGTCAGTCACCGTATTCCACGGGATTGAGGGCGGTCCGGCCTTCGATGTCGCCGGTATGGATGGAACCGTGTTCGGCTCCAGTGTCGGTTTCCCCGGTGCAGATAACGCCGTGAGTGTCCCCATGACCGGTGCCAGTGGGCAGTGCGCGACTGCGTCTGACTCGATGTCTACCGACGAGATGGCCGCGACCGAAGAAGCCTCGGACGATATGGCGGCCACTGAAGAAGCTGTCGAAGTCATGAGCGCCAACCAGACCGGTAGCGTGGTCGGTTGTACCGTGGTCCCGGTGGGACTAAGCACGGGTGCATCGGCTGATGACATGTCGGATGCAGTGGCGACTGAAGAAGCAGCAGACGCATCCGCTACGCAAGAAGCCAGCGCCACGGAAGAAGCATCCATGGATGCATCGACCACCACCACAGACACCACTGCGGTGCGTGCCCCGTCCCTGAGGCAGGGTCAGCGTGTGGCGAACTGCGCCTACACCTTCCTGATCCCGGCAGGTGCAGCCGGCATCAACGCGAATGCCGCTGGTGCCATTGATGTCCTGTGGACACTGCTGAATACCGAAGTCGAAGCCAACACCTACTATTTCATTGCCGTCATCGGTACGGCTGATGCCCCGCAGGTATTCAACTACTCGGTTGGCGGCGGGACGCTGGACAGCGTGAGATCCGGCGCGGAAGATGTCGAAGCCAGCGATCTGATCGCTGAAAGTGAAGAGACGCCGGAAGTGACACCCGACAGCACTGAAGAAGGCTCATAAGGCCGACTAAGGTCTGAGTCTGTCGCAGGCTCGTCAGAGGTCAGGGATCTGAAGCACAGGTCCCTGACCTTTTTGTTACGTATCGGTTATCTGGCTTCGGTATCTTTGAAGGGACGACCCACCGACAGCGCGGTTCGCAGGGTTTCATCAAACGCCATATATTTTGCATCAGGCTCAGCGTTGAGGGCATCCAGTGTCCGGCTGAAGAAGCTGCGCACAGCCGCCGCCAGCGTGATGTCGAGGATCTCGGCGTCGGAAAGGCCGAACGCTTTCAGGCGATCGACATCCGCCTGCGTGATGCTGCCGGAACTGGAAACGACTTTCCCCGCAAATGCCATTACAGCAACTTCATCAGTCGTAAACCGTGCCTCTGTATCATCAGTGGCGATGGCGGCAAGCTGGGTTGCGTCCACTTCACCACTGGTCAGCAAAGTGTCACCGTGTGCCAGCATGCAGTACGTCCCCTGAAGCTCGCGTGCGGCGGCCAGAGTCACCAGTTCATAGCGGCGCAGGCTCATATTCGCACGGATCGCGCTGCCAAGCTGCTGCCATGCGCGGTACACCTCTGGCCGGTGGCTGAAGAGCTTCAGATAATTCGGGATATAGCCAGAATTCTGCTCAGCCGTATCATACAGTTCGCGGACAGCGCCCTGAGCTTCTTCTGCGGACAGCGTCTTGATGAATGCCATTGTGGTTATCCTGTCTTCTTGCACCAGCGTGAGTGTTCTGATGCCCTTCACTGGACGCTTTCAGTCGCGCCGTTTGCTTCTTTCCATGCCTTGATCCCGCCGCCGAGGTGTACGACATTCGTCAGCCCCATTTCCTGCAGGCGTTGTGCCGCCAGTGCGGACCGTCCGCCGCTGGCACAGTACAGGATCAGCTTTTTGCCGGATGCAAACACATCCTTGTGATAAGGGCTTTCGGGATCCGCGTGGAACTCCAGCATCCCGCGTGAGGCGTGAACTGCGCCGGGGATTTTGCCATCGCGCTCCAGTTCCGGTAGATCACGGATGTCGATAAATGCCGCTTCACCAGCCTGATGCTGCTGTAGGGCGTCAGCGGCGGAGAGCGTCTCGACTTCACTGTTGGCTTCGGCCACCAACTGCTTGAATCCTTTTTGCATGATTGTCTGCTCCTTTTCTTCAGGTTGACCCTTAAGATAGATCCCGATTGGAAGGGTCGTCACCTATCGAAAGAAGGGATTTCTGGAAGGGAGTCGAACAGGTGGATTGCGGTCTGCTGCATGATGCGGTGATATGATTGTCCGTGCGGGTTGGCTATGGAGCGACGATATCGTATGACCGAATCTCAGAATGATCGTCCCGATCAACATGATCGCCCCGATTACAGGTTAAGCGGACGGACACGTGAGATTCTAAATCTGCTGGCCGAGGGTCTCTCTGACCGGGAAATCGCCGAACGGCTGGTGATGACTATCAACACAATCAAATGGTACAACCGGCAGATTTACAGCATTCTGGGCGTTGGTAGTCGGACACAGGCCATTGCGCGTGCGCAGGAACTGAATCTGTTAGAACAACATGTGTCAGAACCGCATGTGTTGGAAGACAGCGGTATCCGCGATGACCGTAAAAACGTATCCGTAGGAACCTTGTCTCTGCCTGCGGAAACGACCCCTTTCATCGGACGCCGACGGGAAGCGGATGCAATCCGGCGGATACTGGATGGCACCAACACGATAGCCAGCACACATCTGCTGACACTAGTGGGACCGCCGGGGACCGGTAAAACGCGGCTGGCGCTGCAAGTGGCGCGGGAAATGGTCGGACAGTTCCGTGATGGCATTTATTTTGTGATGCTGGCCTCGGTCACTGATCCGGCGCAGGTGATGCAGGCCATTGCGAATGCCATCGGTGTGAATGAAACGCACAGTCAGCCGTTAATCGAGACGGTGCAGCACGTACTGCGTGACCGGCAGGTGATGCTGGTGCTGGATAACTTCGAGCATCTGCTGCCTGCCGCGATGGAGATCTCCGCACTGCTGGCGGCGCTGCCACAGCTCACAGTACTGGCGACCAGCCGTGAACCACTGCGACTCTATGGTGAATGGGAATATCTGGTACCGCCGATGGAACTGCCCGATGCGACGCTGACCGATATGCACTCGCTGGCAATATGCGAATCGGTCGCACTGTTTGTACAGCGGGCACAGGCGGTGCGTTCTGATTTCGAGCTGAACGAACATAACGCGGCGGACATCGCCAAAATCTGTGTCCGGCTGGAGGGGCTGCCGCTGGCGATTGAACTGGCAGCGGCACGCATCAAGCTGCTGACACCGCAGACACTCCTGGCGCGGCTAAGCCGCCGGTTGGAGATCCTCACAGGCGGCGCACAGGATTTACCCGTCCGACAGCGGACGCTGCGTAATACCATCGAGTGGAGCTATGATTTACTGAGCGCTGAAGAAAAGCAGGTATTCCACCGGCTGGCAGTGTTTCGCGGTGGACGTTCTCTGGAAGCGATCGAGTCGGTCTGTGGTCCGGGGTTGGAGATGGACTCGCTCGATGGCGTGGAGTCGCTGCTGAATAAGAGCCTGTTATTTCAGCGTGAAGGCGTGGACGGTGAGCCGTATTTTGTGATGCTGGAAACGCTGCATGAATACGCGTGGGAACAGCTCGAAGCCAGCGGCGAAGCGGAGATGATGCGCCAGCGTCATGCAGCCTGTTATGTCGATCTGGCCGAGCGCTCTGAGCCTCAACTGCGCCAGTCGGGATTTGCATACTGGATGGCGCGGCTGGATGCTGAAAACGACAATCTGCGGGCAGCGCTCGAATGGGCGTTGGGTGGAACACAGAAAAGCGGCGTTGATCCTGTGCTGGGGGCGAGGCTGGCGGCCGCCCTGCGGGATTACTGGATGATGTCCGGCCAGTTTACCGATGGCATCCTGTGGACACGACGGGCGCTGCATCATGCGGAAGCACTGCGTCCAGAGGTCCATGCCAGACTGCTGATTACCGCCGGTGTGCTGCTGTTCTTCTGGGTACAGGCAGACGAAGAGGCATCCGGTCAGCAGGCACTGGCACAGGCAGAAGCACTGGCGCGTGAGACTGGCGATCAGATGACACTGGCATGGGCGCTGAGCTATCTGGCCGCCTCATCAATTGGGATTGCTGCCGAGTACACACAGGCGCTTGCACGTGCTGAAGAAGGGCTGACGATCTTTCGCACGCTCGGATACAGGCCAGGTATGGCTCAGGCGCTGAACATCATCGGGGAACTGACACGCATACAGGGTGACGATCAACGGGCACAGGCGGTCTACGAGGAATGCCTGCTGCTGGTGCGTGAGACGGGTGAAACCCGCCGCGAAAGCATGATCCTCTCGAATCTGGGCTTTATCGCGGAGCATCAGGGGGATGTTCAACTGGCCTGGCAGCGATTTCATGAGGCACTGGAAAAAATGTCAGACTTCAGATACGACAAACATCTGATTGTCAGCAGTGTGGTGGCAATGGCAGCGACGATTGCAGTACAGGGTGATCCAAAGCGGGCGGCACGGCTGATCGGGGCGGCGGATGCATGGCTGGAACTGATGGGTGTCGGATTGCAGCCTGGTAATCGTCCGGAACATGAGCGCAGTCTGGTGATTATCCGTTCGCAGCTTGATGATGTCACCTTTAAGGCCTGCTGGCATGAAGGGCGTGGGATGTCGCTGGAAGCAATGGTCGCAGCAGCGCTGGAGCAGCATGAGCATAGAAGAACTGAGGGTTGATGAATCGAACGGACAGACTGCTGGCGATTGTGCTGGAATTACAGGCGAAGAAGCAGGTACGCGCTGAGGATCTGGCGGCGACGTTTGAAGTCAGTAAGCGCACCATTTACCGCGATATGATGGCGCTGGATGAGTCCGGCGTGCCGATTGTCTCAATGCCCGGACAGGGGTACTCGCTGGTCGAAGGCTACTTTCTGCCACCTCTGAGCTTCAGTAGTGATGAAGCGATTATGCTGCTGCTGGGTGCGGATTTTGCGGGCCAGAACTTCGATGCGCAGTATCGCGCCGCCGCATTATCCGCCAGCCACAAGATTATGGCCGTGCTGCCGGATCGTCTTCGGGAAGAAGTCGAATATCTGGAACGCAGCATCCGGTTTATCGCATTGAGCAGCGCTTTCACTCCGGAAACACTGCAAAAGCTGCGCCGGGCCATCATCCAGCGGCGTACCGTGCGCTTTCACTATCATGCGCGTGATCACATCGCCAGTGCAGATGGTTCACTGAGCCAGACCAGCCAGCGGGATGCTGACCCGTATGCGCTGATTCATGTCACAGGCACTTGGGTGCTGATTGCGTACTGCCATTTGCGGCGTGACCAGCGGCATTTCCGGCTGGATCGCATGGAAGACGTCACGGTGCTGGATCAGGTGTTCAGGCGTCCGGCGGATTTCGGGATCGTGCCCGGTCGTCAGGATGATCGCATGGTTCGGGTTAGGGTGCTGTTTGATCATCAGGTCGCACGCAGGGTGCGCGAAAATCCGTCGTTCTATCAGGTAGCCGAGGAAGAACTGCCGGAAGGTCTGCTGGTGACTCTGAAAGTCCGGCAGCCAGGAGAGGTGCTGCACTGGCTGCTGAGTTGGGGATCGCATGTGCGCGTGCTGGAACCAGACGCAGCCCGTGAGATGCTGGCACGTGAGGCGCAGTCGATATTTGAAATCCATCGCATCAGTGATTTATCGCGCTAGCTGCAAATTTGTATCACGAATTTTTTTGGCACTTTTAACACTGCTGACATAACGGTGTCACACGGCTGTCATATGATGGTGTTGTACTGGCGACACAAGGAGATCACAGATGACGAATGCAGCAGTGTTACGCGGAATCGCCACCATCAGTTTTTATGCCGACGATCTGAATGCCGCGACAGAATGGTACAGGGAACTGCTGGGCATCGAACCGTACTTCGTGCGCCCAGAGGATGGGCCGCCAGCCTATGTCGAATTCCGGATTGGGGATTATCAGCACGAACTCGGCATCATTGACCGTAAATACGCCTCTCAGGGCGCGGCATCCGGCCCGGGTGGGACCGTGGTCTTCTGGCACGTGGATGATATTCAGGCCGCGCTGGACCGTGTCAAAACGATGGGGGCAGCGGAATACGAGCCGCTGATCACACGCGAAGCCGGATTCATCACCGCGTCCGTGGTCGATCCGTTCGGCAATATCCTCGGCCTGATGTACAACCCGCATTATCTGGG
>JAEZAF010000058.1 GCA_023430545.1 Chloroflexota bacterium | reverse complement strand
AAACCGTGTACCAGGTCCGATTGGAAAAGGTCATCAGTGCGCCCAGAATGCTGCTATGAACCGCCGTCGTGAACAGGGACATGACCCCAATTGCACCGCGGCTGCGGATACTCCACCAGAACAGCATGGCAGTGCCGAAAAATGAGGTGTGTTCCAGCATATGGATGAAAGGATCGTTGACCGCAGCCTCATAAGGCCCCGGCAGATGCCAGAGCCACAACGCCAGGGCAAATGCCGTCCATGCAACCAGCGGATGATTTAACCCATGCCAGATCTGATTCAGCATACGGCGGCGCTGCCACCAATGCCCCACAGATCGACGCCAGCGCATTGGCACCATACAGATCAGTGCCAGTGGTGGCAGTCCATGCACAAGGAGCGGCGGTGCGATCAGCGTCAGCAGCAGGTGTTGAATCATATGTACAGAAAGCAACGTCTCACCATAGATATCTATCGGTGAAATCAGCGCTGCAAATAGCACAGCCAGCCCACTCAGAAAACAGGTAACCTGCCCACGCTGAACCCCGCGTCCCGTGCCAGCCTTTCGCCACAAGCGCCAGACACCGTCCATATAGCGCCAGCACCAGAATGCGAGTGCTCCACCGATCAGTGGATTCCAGTTCCACACGCTCCAGAACTCTGTCATGGCAGCCGCCGTTATCCGCACTGCGGAAGCACGAGAATCGGCACCAGTGAGATTACGATAAGGGCAGTGAAAATGACATTGAGCGCAAACCCAAGTTCACTCATAAACCGGTGGCGGTTGACCTCTAAGCTCTCATCGTTCATCAGGCGCTGTCGATTGCGGTATGCGAATACCCCCGCGACCACCGTAATCAGCCCGGAAATCACTGTGACGACGATCTGCACCACCTGTAAGCCAGTCAGCGGGCCAACAGTAAACGGAAACCAGCCCCATTCACAGGTCAATGACGTCAGTGGGTAAACGATCATCAGATGAATCACCCAGACAACCGTTCCAGCGACCAGACTGAACCATAACTGCCAGCTTTTCACACCGGTTGGGGCGCGGTCATCACTTGGCAATGTACGTTCCATAACCTGTTCCTCAGCCCAGCAGATACGGTGATAAATAGATCGTTGCATAAAGTGGGAGCCACACCAGCACCACAAAGTGCCAGTACATGCCGTTTACCTGAACCGCAGCATTGCGCTCTTCGGTGAACTGCCCCTGAAAAGCCCATGTCCCGACGACCAGCGTCTTGATCAGCAGCGTGATCACATGCACGGTGTGATAAAGGATGATCATCCAGATCATGGAGGTATAGGCGTTACGCGTCCAGCCGTATTCATAGCCGACACTGCCATACTCGATGAACTTAATCACCACAAACAGCGCACCGAGGATAAAACTACCGATCAGTCCAAGTTTCAACCGGCGCTGATCTCCTTTACGAATCCCCCGGTCGGCCAGATAGATGGGTACACTGCTTGCCAGCAGGACAAACGTGTTAATCGTGGGCAGAAGCAGGTCCGGTTTGCCGATCAGAACCGGCGGCCATTCGGCATTCCCCGCCTTCAGGTAAAAGTAGGATGCAATCAGCGAACCAAACACCACCGCTTCGATCACGATCAGCATCAGCATACCCCACCAGTAAGGCGGACGCCCACCCCGGCTGGTGATAATGGTACTGGTTGGCAGTGCACCATCCGGCCCTTCCTTGGCATACTCATGATCACGCAACCTGCCTCTCGGCCAGTGCCATGTGACAATTCCCAGCGCGATGAAAATTCCGCCAATGGGGACGAGAACAATGTTGAGCATCAGCGCAATAAAGGTGAAGGCCGTGGCAACCGCAGTCAGAAACGGGATGATTGTCGGACTCGGCAGTGGTATCCGCTGTTCAGGTTTGCCATCCAGTACCGTGGTGCCAAGTGTTTCCCGTCGCTCGTGATGTACCTTGAAGTCGTAAACCTCAAGCTGACCCTCTTCTGCATCCCACAGCGGATAGCGACTGTGAACAATCGGGATTTCCTCAAAATTGTAAGGCTGTGGCGGAGAGCTTGTCGCCCATTCCAGTGTGCCGGCATTCCATGGATTGTCACCGGCTGGCCTTCCCTGAAGCAGGCCCTGCACAAGATCGAACAGCACCACCAGCACCCCGAACGCCATCACAAAGGCCCCAATAGTTGAGATAATGTTGAAACCTTCCCAACCCAGATCGGCCAGATAGGTATAGACACGGCGCGGCATCCCGGCAAAACCGCTGAAATGCATGGTGAAGAAGGCGACATTAAAGCCGATGAAAATCAGCCAGAAGCCAATCCGTCCTAGTCCTTCACTCAGCATCTTTCCCGTGACTTTGGGGAACCAGTAATAAAGCCCGGCAAATAATGGGAATACCGCGCCACCGATCAGCACATAATGGAAATGCGCTACGACGAAATAGGTATCATGCACCTGTGTGTTGAACGGGACCGCCGCAACCATCACACCGGTGATGCCGCCGATCACGAAGTTGATGACAAAGCCCAGCGCATACAACATTGGCGTTTTGAAAACCGGCCTGCCAAACCGCAGCGTGGCCAGTGAGGAAAAAATCTGAATACCACTTGGAATCGCGATCATCATGCTGGCGATGGTAAAAAAGCTCAGCCCCAGAATCGGCAGGCCGGTGGTAAACATGTGATGTACCCACAGACCAAAGCTGACGACGCCGATCGCGACAAAGGACAGCACAAGGTAAAAATAGCCGACCATCGGCCTGCGGGAAAAAGTTGGCAGCACAGACGAGATGATCCCCAGCGCCGGTACAAAGATGATGTAGACCTCAGGATGACCGAAGAACCAAAACAGATGCTGCCACAGCAGCGGGTCGCCGCCATTTTCAGGGTTAAAAAACTGCGTCCCTAAAGTGCGATCCAGCGCCAGTTCCGCGCTTGCGGTAATCAGTGAGGGCATGGCGAACACGATCATGAATGCCATCACCAGAATCGCCCACACAAATAATGGGATGCGATTGAAGGACATCCCCGGTGCACGGAGCTTCAGGATGGTCACGATCAGTTCTACTGCTGCAACCAGCGCTGCCAGTTCCAGAAAGGTCATCAGGGTCGCATAAAAATCGATCCCGATACCAGGTGAATAGCGTGGCCCTGTAAGCGGGGCATAGGCAAACCATCCCCCGTCCGGCGCAGAGCCGAACAACAGGCTGATCCATAACACCACGCCGGAGATCAGAAAGATAAAGTAGCCGAAGGCATTGAGACGGGGGAACGCCATATCCCGTGCGCCAATCATCAGTGGCACAAGATAAATCCCCACGCCCTCCATAATCGGCACAGCGAACAGAAACATCATCGTCGTACCGTGCATGGTAAAAAGCTGGTTATAGAGATCGGCATTCAAGAAGGTATTTTCAGGAAAAAGAAGTTGAATGCGCATCAGCAGTGCGGCAATCCCCGCCAGCAGAAAAAAGATCAACCCGGTGATGATATAGCGAGTACCCACCGTGCGATGATTGACGGCTGTAAAAAAACCGAGAATACCCGGCGGGGGCTGCCAGATCCTGTATAGTAAGTCATGACCCTGATGCGCTTCATGATCCTGAAGCTCTTCGTGGTCCTGGGTTTGAGTCGAGATTGCTGTCGCCACAGAATTCTCCTACTGAAGCGTTTCGAGATAAGCCAGTAATGCCTGTAAATCTTCACCCGAAAGCTGCGTCGCGGGCATCAGGACGCCGGGTTTTATGCCATGGGGGTCCGCAATCCATCCGCCAAGATTGCCACGATTATTTTCCAGAATACCAGCGGCGATCGTACTGCGGCTGGCAAGATGCGTGAGATCCGGCCCTAGATCAACATCACTTCGGTCGACGTCTCCGCTGTCTAATCCCCGAACGGTGTGACAGTACACACATCCGGCAGTGATGAAGACTTCCTGTCCCGTCTGTATAAGTGGACCATCAGCCTCCGTTGCAGGTTGAAGCTGGTCCGCAATCCACTGTTCGAAATCCTCGGTTTCCTGAACGATCATCATGAACTGCATCCGGGCATGTTGAAGGCCGCAGAATTCCGCACACTCTCCGCGATAGATGCCCGTTTCATCGGCCTGAATAATCAGTGTGTTCTCGCGTCCTGGTATAAGGTCCATCTTTCCGTTCAACTGCGGCACCCAGAAGCTGTGGATCACATCTCCACTTTTTAAGTTCAGTTCTACTGACACACCCCGTGGGATATGGATTTCATTGGCTGTGATTACGCCGTGATCAGGATAATTCACTTCCCACCACCAGCGCCTTCCAATAACCTCAATTGCGAAGGATGTGTTATCCGCTTCGTTGGCAGTTAATAATGAGCTTCGTATCGTGAAGCCAAAGACAATCACCAGCACCACACTCGGCATGACGATCCCACCGATAACAATCCAGCGCTGCCCCTGTTGATCATCAACCTGATCACCATGACGGCCAAGTATCCCGAAAAACATCAATCCCGTTACCAGCAGAAAAATAGCTGTCCCAAGTGCAAACATGATCCACCAGAGCTCTGCAATATTTTCAGCCGCAGGGCCGCGCGGATCGAGGATTGAGGGTGGGTCGCTTTGTAAAAAGGGGCTTGCAAAGATAAAAGGCATCGTCACCTCACTATGCTGTTGAAAAAGGACACCGAGAATTCCGTTCATGTATCCTTTAGGGGTATCGACCAAGAGAATAAAGATATGCGCTCATATGTCGTGCCTCCTCTTCGCTGACTCCAAGCACTGGCATGGCAGTCCCCGGCTCAACAGCCTGTGGGTCAACAATCCACTTAATCAGATTTTCGGGCGTGTTGGGGAGATTTCCGGCAATAAAACTGCGTTGAGACCAGTTCGTCAGCAGAGGCCCTGCGTATGAGTTCCCCACCGCGATTCCCGGAATATAATGGCAGGCTCCACAGCCATAGCTGCTCAAAAGCTTACGCCCCTGTTCCCAGTCGCCATCCACATACTGACGATGAGCAAGCGTATCTGCATTAAATGGCGTATGCTCGGCCTGACTTTTAACGAAAACAAATCCAGTCAGGATGCATAAAATAAGTGTTCCAAGCGCGGCCCAGAGTAAAACTCGCCGGTCAGGATACATCACCTGTTGCCTTTTGAATTGTCTGGTGTTCGATGTCAGGACTTATACTGCTGAAAAATGAGGATCTTGTGGGTGGTTTTAAAATAACGACTGCACGGCTCATAGGACAGCATGAAGCAAATGCAGTCTGCTGCAGACACTGTCCTGCCTGAGGTGGAGGCATATCTTCCTGAGTGATGAGTATCCAGCCCACACTCAGATCAACTGAGTTGTGGTACATGGGCATCTTCCTCCTGATGGAAAGCTCAATGGTTAAAATTCAGATTTTTATTCTGGATGAAATCCAAAACTAACC
>JAEZAF010000015.1 GCA_023430545.1 Chloroflexota bacterium | reverse complement strand
TCGTAGCCGTCGGCTGGATGTCAGTTGGTGTATCGGTAGGCGTTCTGGTTGCCGTAGGCGGGATGTCAGTTGGTGTATCCGTAGGCGTGCTGGTTGGCGTCGGTGGGATGTCAGTTGGTGTATCGGTCGGCGTATCGGTCGGCGTTGGTGGGATGTCAGTTGGCGTATCGGTCGGCGTGCTGGTTGCCGTCGATGGTAGGTTCGTTGGTGTCGGGGGAAGCGGTTCGATCAGCATAAATGAGTAGGTGCCGACGCTGGTGGGCTGAATGCCACGCACAGTCAGCGTATAAGTCCCATTGAGGGGCAAAGCAAGCTGTTGATCAAAGTAGACCGTGTCAAACAGAATCGAGCCATCCGGCGCAGTCAGTGTCCAGAAGAATGTACCCGCATTGCCGCTGCTTACATCGAACAGGACTGTCTGGCTGGCAGCGCCATCGAAGCGGTAAATATCGACCGCGCCGGGGGCTTCGATATTGCCGGCACCGGACGCGGGGACGCCGTCCGAGACCGTCGAGCCGATGCTGATGGTAAATTCCTGCGGAACGTTGGGTGCATAAAGGGTCTGGAAGCTGTAGGTTCCAGTGGAGGTGAGGTTATAACCGCGCACGATCAGGGTATAGGTACCAGACTGCGACAGAAGGAGCTGCCGGTCCCCGTAAATGCCATCGTGCAGCACACTGCTATCGGGGGCCTGAATTCTCCACAGAAAAACCGTATTCTCTCCGGCCAGCACATCGAGGATCAGTTCGCGGCCAGCATCGGCATGGAAGGTGTAGATATCCTGTGCGCCGGGGGCTTCCAGATTGCCAGCACCCGGTGCAGGAATGCCATTGCTGACAGCATCCCCGATATTGATGGCGAATTGCTGCGGGATAATCGGTGCATAGAGCGTCTGGAAGCTGTAGGTGCCGGTCGAGGTGAGGTTGTAACCGCGCACGCTCAGCGTATAGGTACCAGACTGGGACAGGATGAACTGCCGGTCCCCGTAAATGCCATCGTGCAGCACGCTGCCATCGGGGGCCTGAAGCTTCCACAGAAACTGAGTATTGGCCCCGGCCAGCACATCGAGGATCAGTTCGCGGCCAGCATCGGCATGGAAGGTGTAGATATCCTGTGCGCCGGGGGATTCCAGATTACCAGCACCCGGTGCGGGAACACCATCGCTCACTGTGTCGCCAATATTGATCGCGAACTGCTGCGCAGGTGGCACGTCAATCACTCGAAATGAATATGTGCCAGTTGAGGCTGCTGGGTTAAATCCGCGCACAGTGATGCTGTAATTTCCGGTCTGTGACAGCACAAACAACCGGTCGCCGTAAATGCCATCATGCAGCGTACTGCCATCCGGGGCCTGAATTCTCCACTGGAAGTTGGTGTTACTGCCTGACAGCACACTGAGGATGATCGACTTACCAGCATCGGCATAAAAGCTGTAGACATCCTGTGCGCCGGGGGCTTCCAGATTACCCGCACCGGGTCCGGGAACGCCATCGCTGACCGTATCCCCGATATTGATCTGAAACTGGTCTATGGTCTGAAGATGGGCGCTCAACGCATCGGATGAGGCTGCGACAGCCGGGAAGAAGCTGCCGAGCATCAGGATGCCAGACAACATCACAGCCCAGAAGAGCTGTTGAAGCCATGTGGGTTTGCGTGTACTGACTGATCTGTCTGCGCTGTTCATACGGTTACCTAATCTGAATGATCTCTGTTTGCGATGATGGGTGACGTGAATGACGATGAAGCCATGTACTCAACAGGCAGTATAGAGATCGGGCGTGACAGCAGCGTGACAGTACGGTGACGGCCTGCGGAGGTCATATTCTCGTCACGGTGTTGTCACATTTTGGGCTTATACTAAAGTCGGGAAGTATCGCCCAGGCCCGATCCACTGCCCGGATCGCCGCTCAAATAGACCGTTAGACGAATAAAGATTAAGGAAGGGAACCATGCAAACATTCTCCACTCCGTCCATCCACACCGCCGACAGTGAACCTGTTGAATCTGATTGTAATGGTGACTGTAATGTTGCTTATGAGGCATTTCTGCTAAAGTATCCCGAATACGCCGCGACCCACAAGCTGGACGAACTGCGTGCAACGGAATACGGGCGTCTTGACCGGCAGGGGCATGTCTATCTGGATTACACCGGGGGCGGCCTGTATGCCGAAACTCAGCTTCGCCAACATATGGCGCTGCTCAGCGAAAACGTCTTTGGCAACCCTCACTCGAAAAATCTGACCTCGATGGCGATGACGGAGCTGGTCGAGCAGGCCCGCCGTTATGTGCTGACTTATTTCAATGCTTCCCCTGAAGAATATGTGGTGATCTTTACCTCGAACTGCACCGGTTCGCTGAAACTGGTAGCGGAGTCGTATCCGTTTGGTCCGGGGGATCACTACCTGCTGACCTTTGACAATCACAACTCGGTCAACGGCGTGCGCGAATTCGCCCACGCGAAAGGCGCGGAGGTAACTTACATCCCGGTCACCCCGCCCGATCTGCGGCTGGAGACTGAGACGCTTGCCGAGCATCTGCAACGTGTGCAGGGCGGCGCGAACAGGCTGTTCGCATATCCGGCCCAATCAAATTTCTCTGGTGTGCAGCATCCGCTGGAGTGGATCGCGCTGGCGCAGTCTCACGGCTGGGATGTGCTGCTGGATGCTGCTGCCTTCGCACCTACCAATACCCTCGACCTCAGTCAGTGGCATCCGGATTTCGTGGTACTGTCCTTTTACAAGATCTTCGGCTATCCGACCGGTATTGGCGGGCTGCTGGTGCGTAAATCCGCGCTCAGTAAGCTGCGCCGTCCGTGGTATGCAGGTGGGACCAGTTCGTTTTCGTCGGTACTGGTACAGGACCATTACCTGACACCGGGTGAAGCCGGTTTTGAGGATGG
>JAEZAF010000009.1 GCA_023430545.1 Chloroflexota bacterium | reverse complement strand
AGCGGCGGGTGAAGCGCTGCGCAAACTGCTGTGACGGACTCTGCTGCTGCTCGGCCTCTTCCACCATCTTCATCACACGGCTGAGGGTGTTATCCGCTGCCAGCTTGGTCGTGCGGATCTCCAGCGCATGGCTCTGGTTGACCGTCCCGGCGAAGACGGCCTCGCTTTCGCCCTTATCGACCGGCACGCTCTCGCCTGTGATGGCGCTCTGGTCAATCGAACTGCTGCCGCTGACGATCTCGCCATCGACGGCGATGCGATCCCCCGGACGGCTGATGACGACATCGCCGACTTCCAGTGCTTCGACCGGTGTCTCGACCCACTGGTCGCCGCGTTTGACCTGCGCGGTCTTCGGCATCAGTGAGCCTAATGCGCCGATAGCATTACGGGCACGATCCAGCGCGTAATGCTCCCCGGCGTGACCGATGGCGAACAGCAGCAGCAGAAACGCGCCTTCGCTCCATTCACCCAACAGCGCCGCACCTGCACCCGCCGCCAGCATCAGGATGTCGGTGTCCAGTTCGTGCCGGAACAGCGCCGGGATCGCGTGCAGGGCGACATCATATCCAGCGGCGATGTAGGTGATGAGATAGAAGGCCGTCGCCAGCCCCTCAGAGAAGCCGAAGAAGCGCTCACCAAACCATGCCAGCAGAAAGCTCAGCAGGGCAACCACCACCAGCGCGATCTGCCAGCGCTCCACCAGCCAGCGCGGAAGATGGGCTTCGAGGAATGACGGCGGCTCTGGCGGCGCACAGCAGGTCGTACCGTGGTCGTGGGCGTGTTCTTCAGAAGGATGTGTATGCGAAGTCATAGTCTCTGTACTTTCCGGTCGAATGTCACCTTATTGGGACGATGTCTCAATTAAACCCATATATGAGCATATATTCATGTATTTTCGTAAAATAATGCCCAGCGGTCATCATCCATGCCGGACGTGCAGCAGCCCTTCTTCGAACAGGCGGCGGACATGATCGTCGTCCAGCGCATAGTAGACATGCCGCCCAACTTTGCGATAGCGCACCAGATGGAGCTGGCGCAGATAGCGAAGCTGATGCGAAATGGCCGACTGGCTCATGCCGAGCAGTTCTTCCAGTGTATGCACGCAGACTTCGTGATCCAGCAGGAGCGAGATCAGCCGCAAGCGCGTCGGGTCCGCCAGCGCCTTGAACACTTCCGCCAGACGATTGGCTTCATCCTGAGCGATCAGGCTGTGGTTGAGGACTTCGATTTCGTCATGGCTGTCACCGTCCCCCCGGCAGACCGGGCGCGGTGTCTGGATATCAGAAAGTGTCATGAGTCGCATCAATACATGAACAGATGCTCATATATTAACACTGTTGCACAGGGGAGTCAAGCGGATGGTGCAGGATTCTTCCCTATCCAGTACTTACGCAGATGATCCGCAAACCGCTGGACAATTTACGCAGACCTTACCAGTGGTCTTAATTCTTCCCCAAACGCCTTTACAATTTTGGAATAATCTTCCATTTATCTTTACAAAACACGTCTTAATACCCCCTCTTAAGCCTTCAAACCGCCCATCAGGTAGTAATAATTAAGAAACCGTTGTCAAAATCGCCTGACAATGGTACTCATTTACCGTATTTTGTGTAGAAGATGTAAGGCTATCCTAAGTGCGACCTTAGAGGCACGTTGTGAAAAGCTTGTGCTGAAGCAGGTCGAAGAAGATGTGGCAAGCGTTTTGATCTCAGCTTACAGGGCCGAACAATCCCCACATCACGCTTCTTAGCGACAAAGGGAGAAGAACCAGTGAATATCATCCTCAAAAACAAAATCAGACAGAGTGCCACCGTCCTCGCGATTGCCATCTGCGCAGTCATGGCGACTCACTTTGTGCAGATACAGGGTCAGGATCTGATCGACCTGCCCGGAACCGAAAATCACACGGACACAGCAGCCGTCGATGTGAACGCTGCACCCGCTGAAGTCGCGGTGGCATACGGCAAGCGCACGCTGCTCAACTCGCAGAAGCTGAGCGCCGCCGAAGCCCTCAGCGGTGATATGATCGGCACGTCGATCGCCCTGAGTGACAGCGGCAGTTCGCTGCTGGTCGGGGCCAGCGGTGACGATCTCGCCGGGACTGACAGCGGCGCGGTCTACAGCTATAAATACGATAACGGCCAGTGGGCGCTGCATCAGAAGATCACGTCACCGGCAGCCGGTCAGCCCCTCACCTACTTCGGCAGCGCAGTCGCCCTCAATGAAGAAGGCAAACTGGCGGTCGTCGGAGCCAGCGGCGAAAACGGTGACATCGGCGCGGCTTACGTGCTGGTGAGACGTGACGGAAGCTGGCATGTGACGGCGCGTCTGGCGGCAGCAGACGGCGCAGCCGGCGATTACTTCGGCAGTCAGGTGGCCCTCAGCGCGGATGGACTGACCGCAGTGGTTGCGTCACCGAACGCGGCAGAAGGTCAGGGTGTGGTCTATGTCTTCGTCGATCAGGGCGGTGCATGGACGCTTCAGGCCCGGCTGGTCGCTAGTGACGGCGGCGCAGAGGACGGCTTCGGCGTGTCGCTGGCTCTCAGTGATGACGGTTCCCGTCTGCTGGTGGGTGCGGCATCAGACAAGCGCGAGATCGGCGCGGCCTATGTCTATCAGCGTGCCGGTGGCGCATGGGCCGAAGCGCAGAAGCTGACCGCCAGTGATCCGGCGGAAGGCGACCGTTTTGGCTTCCCGGTCGCGATCAGCGGGGATGGCTCGCTGGCGCTGATCAGTGCGGTGGGCGACAGCAGTTACACCGGCGCGGCCTACAGCTTCAGCTTTGACGGCGCGACCTGGGCCGAGCAGCAGAAGTTCGTCGCACCGGATGCCTTCGGCATGACCTCGTTCGGATCGTCACTGGCGATGAGCGACGACGGCAGCACGGCGATCATCGGCGCGTTTGGCACCGAAGGCACCGCAGGCAGCACCTACGTCTTCAAGCACAAGACCAACCGCGACGGCGTGCTGGCCTGGAAGGACTGGGGCAAGCTGCTGGCGAATGACCGCAGCACTCAGGACTTCTTCGGCACCACCAGCGCACTCGATGCCAATGGCAGCCGTGCAGTGATCGGTGCAAACGGCAGCGGGGACTTCCGTGGTGCGGTGTACGCCTTCTTCGAAGACTCACTGCCGACCACGTCAGACAGCGACGATACGGTGGTCGATCTGCCGACCATTGAACCGGTCTTCTCGACTTCCGCCGATCTGACACCGGCCCCGACGATCACACCTGTGGTCCCGGCAGCAGTGACTGATCCCGCCGAACTGCTGACCAACGGCGAATTCGAACTCGAAGGCCAGAGCCGCGAAACCGCCGCCATCTGGACGGCCATCGACGGCGCGCATCAGGTGACACGCAAGTGCGCCGATGCCACCGATACCAGCTTTGCTGGCTGCGTCCTGCAGATCAACAGCAGCGAAGGCAAAGTCATCATCGTCGGCCAGTCGGTGGATCTGACCGGCAAGTCCATTGGTGCAGGCGATACACTGACCCTCACTGGCAAGGTGGAGGCCAAAGGCGCAGTGGTGGATGCGCGTATCCGTGTCGAAGTCATCTATCTGGAAGCCGGTCTGGAAAAAGACTCAGTAGTCTACAAGGCAAAGGCAGCAACCGGCGGTTACATCCCGGTGGACCCGCAGGTGCTGGTGCTGCGCGGCACACCGCAGACCATCATCGTCACCCTGATCAATCAGGGGCAGGATGGCAAGGTGCGCTTCGACGGCCTCAGCCTGAAATGGGCAGACAGCGGTCAGGCCGGGTTCTCGGATACCAACACCCTGCCGCTGCCGTAATCGCAGCAAACACGCTGCGGCCTCAATAACGAACAGCGCGATCTCATATGGGATCGCGCTGTTGATTCTGGTGAAATATAAAGCAGGGTTTTACTGTGCAGGCAGTTTTACTGCACAGGCGGCAGCGGCAGGATTGCGCCCGACTGATGCATCAGACTCAGCGCGTCGTAGCGGACTGTACCTGATGCGCTGCTGTGCCTGATCTGCACTTTGACGGCAGTGGGGGTATCAACGATCGCCAGTGTCAGAGTCGGCTGCAAGGCGCTGAAGTTCGTCCATTGTTTGGCGGTCGCGCTGCCGACATCCACCACCAGCTTTTCTGTTGGCCGTGATGCGTACTTCACCTTGACCATCACCTTGCTGCTGACATTGCCTTTCGTCCAGACCGCACCGTCCAGCGTGAGCTTCGCACCCACGCCGATTGCATTTGCCACGACATCGACGCTCTGCTGGAGCTTGCTGTTCTCACCAGCGCCGCCCTTGAACTGGAAGACACATGCGCCTTCGAAGGCAATCAGCTTTTCTGGCTTGTTGCACTTGACCTTGTCCTTCGTCGGATTCTTCAGCTTCCAGCCGTTCAGCTCGGTTTCGAATCCGCCGTTCACCAGTAGTTCGACAGTATCATCCGGCAGCGGCGTGTGAGTCGGTGTAGGTGTGGCTGTCAGCGGCGGCAGCGTGGGTGGTGCATCCGGGGTGTTTGTGAGGGTTGGTGGCGGTGTCGTCGGGGTTGCCGTTGGCACAAGCTCAGGATCGGTATAAACATAGACGGCTTCATCAAGAGGTTCAGTAAAAAGCCACGTCATCACTGTATCGCCACCAATCCACGCGTACAGTTCCGATACTGATTCCGGCATGCTTTCAGGTTCGCCTTCAGTACGCTGCACCTCGATCCAGGTGTCGTTCTGATACTCCCAAACCGAGAAAAAGCGAATTTGTTCCGCCGGATCAGAAGTACCAGGACCTATCCCACCGCCCAGCGCAATACGATCGCCTTCACCATCCACCCAAAACCATTGAGCATAAATGCCGGATTCTACGGTATCGGATACAGGCAGTGTCTGCTGGCGTGTCCATACACCATTGTCACGATGATAAGCGACCGCCTCTGAACCGTCAGAGGAGTATTCCAGAAGGATCAGATGATCACCTTCCGCCCAGAAGTTGTAATCTGTCATGCTTAACATATCGTCCAGCGTAATGGTATGCGTCCACACTCCATTGATTTTTTCGTAGCCAAAGATGGTGTTGTATTGTGGATCACTGATCCACGCAATCTCATCCGTCAATACGAGAAATTTGCCAAAATCATCATTGTCCCGTTCGGCGATTGGATGTTCGATCGTTTGTGGCGTGATCCATTGGCCATTGTGATACTCATAAACAGTGACAAAACCGTGATTGGACATGGAATACTGGACCATCGCCGTATGACCTCGTAAGGCGATCCATCCACTAGAACCAAAATAATCAACATCCGGCGGGGAAAGTTTTTGCTTTTCAATCCAGACGCCGTTGACGCGCTCATAGGCATAGACCGTGAACGTCCCTGTACCCTGTTCAGCACCCAACGCTGATACCAGTGCATGATTGCCATCCATCTCTAATGGAAGGCCGAGCCTATCGCCTTCTTCAGCGTCACTGGCGATCAGCTTCTGTTTCTCAATCCACTGCCCATTGATCTGCTCGTAATAATAGGCTGCCCCATTGCTGTTATCAGCAAAATAGGCACCAATCATGGCCCTGTCGCCATCGATATCAATCGGCGCACCGAAAACGGTCGGGTGATCTGCCTCGATCGTGAGCTTCTGCGTATAAATGAACGCTCGACTCGCGAGCGCGGCCCAACTGAGGCTGGAGACCGCTGCAATCATCAGACCCAGGATAAATATCGCGCTGAACAGCTTCAGCTTGCTAAGTCGTTTCATTGTGGTAATCCAAGCGTTGGCAGAATATTCGACTGCTGCATCAGACTCAGCGCATCGTAGCGGACTTTGCCGGACGCGCTGCTGTGCTTGATCTGCACTTTGACAGCAATCGGGGTATCAACGATCGCCAGTGTCAGAGTCGGCTGCAAGGCGCTGAAGTTCGTCCACTGTTTGGCGGTCGCGCCTGCGACATTAAGGGTGATTTTGGCTGTCGGCAGTGACGCGTACTTCACCTTGATCATCACCTTGCTGCTGATGCTGCCTTTCGTCCAGACCGCACCGTCGAGTGTCAGGGTGTCACCTACTGCGACGGGATTCACGGCGAGATCGACCGACTGCTGGAGCTTGCTGTTCTCACCCGCGCCGCCCTTGAACTGGAAGACGCACGCCCCTTCGAGGCTGATGAGCTTCTCTGGCTTGTTGCACTTGACCTTATCTTTCGTCGGATTCTTCAGCTTCCAGCCGTTCAGCTCGGATTCGAATCCGCCGTTCACCAGCAGTTCGACAGTACCATCTGGCAGCGGTGTATGCGTCGGTGTAGGTGATGCTGTCAGCGGCGGCAGCGTGGGTGGTGCATCCGGGGTGTTTGTGAGAGTCGGTGGTGGTGTCGTCGGGGTTGCCGTTGGCACCCACTCCGGATCAGTATAGACATAGACGGCTTCATCAAGAGGTTCAGTAAAAAGCCACGTCATCACTGTATCGCCGCCTAAAGCTGAAACCAGCTCCATTTTGTCTTCGGGCGTGCTGTCTACATCGACATCAACCCTCTGTTTCTCGACCCATGCATTATTTTCATACTCGTAGATCAGGAAAAATCGTTCCTCCTCAGTCACATCTGTACTGAAGAATCCGCCGCTCAGGACAAGCCGGTCACTGTCCCCATCAACCCAATACCAGCCTGAATCAAGCGTAGGATGTTCAGGCGGCACAATTGCTGGCTGACGAGTCCAGATGCCGTTGGTGCGATGGTAGACAATGGCGACCCTTCCTTCAGTCGTTCCCCCAATCGCAACCAGATGGTCACCTTCACTCCACACATTTTCCCAGAAAAAATAACCGTCATTTTCAAGCGTAATGGTGTGCGTCCATACGCCACCAATTTTTTCGTAACCCAGAATCGCTTTGTAACCTGCATCATAAATCCAGGCGACATCCTCACTCATCACCATATGACCGCCAAAACGAAAAACTCCACCCGAAGGATTATTTGGCGATTCCAGCGTGTATTTCTCTACCCACTGTCCGTTTTCGTGCTCATAGACAATGACATAATCCTTACCATGGCCGTTGTAACCGATCATGGCGGTATCGCCATAAAGCGCTATCTGCCAGCCACCAAATTCAGAATACTCAATCCCTCCAGACGGAGTCAGCTTCTGCTTCTCGACCCAGACACCGTTGATACGTTCATAGGCATAAACCGCGCCATTGTCCGTTTGCTCCCCGGCACCCAACGCTGATACCAGTGCATGATTGCCATCCATCTCTAATGGAAAGCCAAGCATATCACCTTCTTCACTATCACTGGCGATCAGCATCTGTTTCTCGATCCACTGACCGTTGATCTGTTCATAGTAATACGCAGCGCCTTTGCCCTGATTGCCAAAATAGGCACCGATCAAAGCCCTGTCGCCATCGATATCAATCGGGGCACCGAAAACGGTCGGGTGATCTGATGCGATCGTGAGCTTCTGGGTATAAGTGAACGCTCGACTCGCGAGCGCGGCCCAACTGAGGCTGGAGACCAATGCGATCATCAGGCAGAGGACAAATATCGCGCTGAACAGCTTTCGCTTGTTGAACTTCTTCATTGTGGTACTCCAAGCGGAATGAGAGCATTCGATTGATGTGTGAGACTGAGCGCGTCATACCGAACTTTGCCGGATGCGCTGCTGTTCTTGATCTGCACTTTGATAGCGGTCGGTACGTCCGCCACTGTGACGGACAGACTCGGCTGCAAGGTACTAAAGTCGGTCCACTGTTTGGCAGTCGCGCCTGCGACGTTAACGACGATCTTGTCCTTCGGCAGCGCCGCATACTTCACCTTGAGCGTCACCTTGCTGCTGACTTTGCCCTTAGCCCAAACTGCGCCTTCCAGCGTGAGCGTATCCCCGGCACTGACAGGAACCGCCGCGAGATCGACGGACTGCTGAAGCTTGCTGTTTTCCCCTGCACCACCCTTGAACTGGAAGACGCACGCGCCTTCGAAGGCGATGGGCTTCTCGGGCTTATCACATTTCACCTTATCCTTCGTCGGATTCTTCAGCTTCCAACCGTTCAGATCAGCTTCGAATCCACCGTTCACAAGCAGCTCGGCTGAAGGTTCGGGCGTGGGCGTGTCCGGCGTGGGCGTGTCCGGCGTCGGCGTCTCCGGTATCGGCGTCTCCGGCGTTGGTGTGTCCGGCGTCGGTGTGTCCGGCGTCGGTGTCTCCGGTGTCGGTGTTTCCGGTGTCGGCGTTTCAGGTGTTGGCGTGTCTGGTG
>JAEZAF010000284.1 GCA_023430545.1 Chloroflexota bacterium | reverse complement strand
ACGAAGGTAATACATCACCGGATGTTCGTTCAGATAGCCACGCCCCGGCAGCATAATCATCAGCCGTTCCGACGCCGATTCCTGCGTAATCAGCAGGTGCGATACTCGTTTTTCAGCATTCTCTGGGGTTAAAATCTGCTTTTGCATGTGCGGCTAACCTGTCTGCCCATGTGAGATTCATCTAAAGACGATAATATACCCTTTCCCGATGTGCGGCATCATGTTACACACAACCTGTTACCCATCAACTGAAGATCAGCGGTTCGCCATCATCAGCGATATGATTTCGAAAGGATCAGTTCATGCAGCTTGGAATGGTCGGCTTAGGCAAAATGGGCGCCAATATGACAACGCGCCTTCTGCAGGGGGGGCACACCCTGCACGTTACCGATCTGAGTGAGGAGGCCATCGCCCTGTCCGTCGCGGATGGCGCAAAGGGCGCAGCCAATGTGGATGAGCTGGTCGCGCAGCTCGACGCCCCTCGCGCCGTATGGGTGATGGTCCCGGCGGGACGCGCCACCGAGAGCGTCATCAGTCAGTTGGCATCCACCCTCTCCCCCGGCGACATCATCATCGACGGCGGCAATTCCAATTATAAGGATTCGGTACGACGTGCCGATGAACTGCGTCAGAAGAAAATCCAGATGGTGGATGTCGGCACCAGCGGCGGTGTCTGGGGGCTGGCCGAAGGCTACAGCATGATGATTGGCGGCGATCAGAAAGCGGTGGAGCATCTCCGCCCGATCTTCGAAACACTGGCTCCGTCACCGGAAACCGGCTGGGGACGAGTCGGGCCGTCGGGCGCGGGTCACTTCGCCAAGATGATCCATAACGGCATCGAGTACGGGATGATGCAGGCCTTTGCGGAAGGGTTTGCCATTCTGCGGGCGAAATCGGAGTTCGAATTCGACCTCTCCGAAGTCGCACGCATCTGGCAGCACGGCAGTGTCATCCGCTCATGGCTGCTGGATCTCATTAAGGAAGCGCTGGAGACCGATGAGAAACTGGAAGGCATCGCCCCCTATGTCATGGACTCCGGCGAAGGCCGCTGGACGGTCTTCGAAGCGATTGACCTGAATGTCTCCGCACCGGTCATCACCACCGCGCTGGAACGGCGTATCCGATCCCGCGAAGACGGCTATACCGAGAAACTGCTGTCGATGATGCGCAACGCCTTTGGGGGCCATGCGATTATAAAAGAAGAGCCGAAAAATGAGTAAGCAATCCAGCAAGCCATCGAGCAAACAGGACACTCCAACATCAATTGTTATCTTCGGCGCTTCAGGGGACCTCACGCAGCGCAAGCTGATTCCGGCGTTGTTCAACAATTATCTGAAAGGCCGCATGCCGGACTCATTTCACATTATCGGCGTCGCACGCTCCGGCCTTAGTGATGAGGAATTCCGCGAACGGGTGCAGGTGCAGTGTAAGGAGGAAAGCGGTCAGGGTTATGAAGACAAAAAGTGGAAATCCTTCGCGGAAACCATCTCATACGTCCCGGCGGATGCCACGAAACCTGATGAAATGGAGAAGCTGAAGGACGCGCTCGAAGCACTCGAAGGCGGATCAAGCGCTAACCGCGTCTATTATCTCTCGGTCGCACCGACCCTCTACATGACTATTGTCAGCAATTTACAGCAGCACGACATGCAGGTCGAGAATGGTGGCTGGCGGCGCATCATCGTCGAGAAGCCCTTCGGCACCGATCTCGCCAGTGCCCACAAGCTCAATGACGAGCTGCACACCGTTTTCGACGAAAGTCAGATTTACCGCATCGACCACTTTCTCGGCAAGGAAACAGCGCAGAATATCCTGTTCTTCCGCTTTGCCAATGCCATCTTCGAGCCAATCTGGAATCGCAATTACATCGACAACGTACAGATCACCGTCGCCGAATCGGTGGACATCGGCCAGCGTGCCGGTTATTACGACGACTCCGGCGTACTGCGCGATATGTTTCAGAATCACCTGCTCCAGCTTCTGACGCTCATCGCGCTGGAGCCGCCCAACGCACTGGACGCCGAGTCCCTGCGTAACGAGAAGGTCAAGGTACTGCGTGCGATCCGCAAAATCAATCTTGAAGACACGGTGCGTGGACAGTACAAGGGCTATCTGGAAGCCGAAGGCGTCAAACCGAAATCACAGACTGCAACCTACGCCGCGATGAAACTCTATATCGACAACTGGCGCTGGCAGGGTGTGCCGATCTATCTGCGTTCCGGCAAGGCACTATCCGACAAGACCACCGAGATCGTGATCGAGTTCAAACGTGCTCCGCATCTGATGTTCAATTCCGGGAAAGGTTCACGGCTGGAGCCGAACATCCTCTCGATCTGCATTCAGCCGGACGAAGGCATCCACCTTCAGATGCAGGCCAAGGAACCGGATTCAGTCGCCATGCTTCCGGTCGATCTGGAGTTCCATTATCAGACCAGCTTCCGAGGGCAGGAAATCCCCGAAGCTTATGAACGCCTGCTGCTCGACGCGCTGAACGGTGACGCCGCGCTCTTCAACCGCAGTGATGAAGTCGAGGCGGCATGGGAAATCATGGACCCGGTAATTCAGGGCTGGGAGTCCAACGATGCACCGCCCTTGCAAATCTATGACAAAGGCAGCGACGGCCCGAAAGCAGCCGAAGCCTTCCTGAAAGCCGACCAGCGCGAATGGCGACACGGCTGCATCCACGATTAGCCGATATTCGGATGTTCGCAGCAGACAGGCCAGACGAGTCCGTCCCTACCCCATATATTGCGTAGAGACGCGCAACGGCGCATACGCGTTAAGCTAAGCAGGAAAGTTTCATTTCTGACCGGTGCAACGATCCTCCATCCCTAACCCTTCCCGGCGCGATAGAACTGCGCTAACTACTCGCTATCGACGGGAAGAACATCCGTCGTTCGCTCCGAGGGAAGGGAATCACCCCACGCCACACACAAGTCCTTCCCTCGGAGTGAGCTTGCGAGCGAGTGGGGGAAGGATTTAGGATGGGGGGCTTTTCCGGCCACAAACCCTTAACTTAACGCCTAGGCGCAACGGCGCAGCCGCATCTAACCCTTTCCGACCAGATCACGGAGCAGATCAACCATGAACAATAAACCCGCTATCCACCAGTACCCGGACGCTGACGCCCTCACCGAGGCCATGACAGAGGCCATCCTCGAACGCGGACGCAAAGCCATTGCCGAGCGTGGACGCTTTACACTGGCACTGTCCGGCGGGAACGCACCGAAACCGGTTTACCGCCTGCTGGCCGAGCGTCAGGATCAGCTCGACTGGTCGCGTGTACTGCTGTTCTGGAGTGACGAGCGCACCGTCCCCGCAGATCATGCGGAGAGCAATTACGGCATGGCCTTCAATACCCTGCTCTCCGGCCTGAAGACTCCCTATACCGCCTACCGACTGCGCGGGGAAATCGACCCGCACGCCGCCGCATCCGAATACGAGCAGATCATTCGTGCACTCTTCCCCGGAGAAGACCTGCCCCGCTTCGATCTGATGCTGCTTGGCATGGGGGAAAACGGCCACACCGCATCCCTGTTCCCGCATACCGCCGTACTCGATGAACGCCAGCGCCTCGTCGCCGCCAATGACGTCGATGAACTGAAGACATGGCGTCTGACCTTCACCGTTCCGCTGCTGAACAATGCCCGCAGCGTGCTGTTTCTGATCAGCGGCCAGTCCAAGGCGGAGATGCTGCGCCGTATCCTGCAGGACGAATACCAGCCGCACGAACTGCCCTCGCAGCTCATCCAGCCAACAGACGGCGAACTGGCCTTCTACATCGACTCCGCCGCAGGCAGCGCCCTGCCGCAGAACTAACCAAACCGACCGCCGCTGAAATCTCCGACAAAAAAACCCGATAAAATAATATGGAACCTGCACACCGCCGCTGCTGTCTGATGACATCAGAGAGGAGACGTGCATGTTCCATTCTGTTTCACCCCCACCACCGGACCCACACGTCGCAGATGCACAGATCGCAACCGTGCGTCCGGCGGAAGCCCATCCATCGGAGCGTATGATGAACGTCATCGAAGCTGACCCCGATTTACCGTTGATTCAGGCCATGGCTGCTGGTGACAGCACCGCCCTTGATGCCCTTTATGAACGGCACGGACGCGGGATCTACAGCTTTCTGATGGCGCACCTGCGCGATAACAGCGCCCTTGCGGAAGAAGTATTGCAGGATGTGATGCTGGCCGCGTGGCAGAACGCGCCCCGCTTCCGGCAGGAAAGCAAGGTGCGCACATGGCTGCTGGTCATCGCCCGCAACCGTGCCATTAACGCTCAGCGGCGGCGCAGGCTGAATCTGGTCGAACTCGAAGAGAACAGCATCACCAGTGACGATGACACTGGCCCTCTCGAACAGGCGCATCGCAGCGCCAACCATGAAATACTGCGGCAGGCCATCCAGCAGTTACCCGCCGCGCATCAGGAGATTTTAACGCTCGTGTTTTATCAACAACTCTCCGGACAGGAGATCGCAGCCGTCCTCGGCATCAGTGAGGGGACGGTCAAGAGCAGGCTGCACCGTGCCAAAGAATCGCTGCGGCGCATTCTCAACCTCACGAAGGGCGGCCTCGATGTCTGAATTCAACCCTTCGCATCTGCCCCCCGACGATCATCAGGCATGGCAGGCCATGATGCCCTTCTATCTGGCCTACACCCTGCCGGATTCACAGGCTCAGGCCCTCAGCGCCCATCTCATAACATGCAGACGCTGCCAGGATGCGCTGGAAGAATGGCGCATGATCGCCAATGCTACCCATCAGCTCTCATCGGAGCGTGCACAGCAGCTTCCGAGGATGTCTGCCGCGCTGCGCCAGCAGATCGACCATGAAGGCCGTCAGCGCGCTGCTCAGCGCCCGCCCAACCCGCCGACGCTGACCGTCATGCCGCGCCACAACACGCACAGCGGATACAGTGCCTCACCGGTTCGCCCACCTTCACCGGCTGAATCGACACAGACACGCCTCACACCGATGAACTCACGCCCGCCAATGCCCGCTGGTCGCCACGGTCGCCCTGCTCAGCGCCGGTCAGCCAGCCGGGCATCGGTCTGGCTGATGCGAAGTGCCGCCGTGCTGGTACTGGTTTTCACCGCCGGGCTGGTCGTCGCCCTCACCCGTGACCGCCTGCTGACTCTCCACCTCAATGCGACAGAGACCATTCAGGTCGCCGGGAACATCACCGCCACCCTGACTCCGGTGCCGTCGCTGGCATTCGGCACAGACGATCACATACAGGAAGCAGAAACCACGCTGCTGACCACCGACGAAAGCCTCGATCCGACGCCGTGGAACACGGTCATGCCGATCCAGCAGTCCGCCACACCGACGTTTACCATCACGCCGCAGCCTACACTTGAAACAGTCATCGACCAGGCTGCGACTCAACGGATACAGATCACACCGGTCATCACGCAGTCGGAGAGCGCCGCCGGGACATCAGTGATTGTGCCAACAGTGACACAGAGCATCACCCGTCCGACGGAAGGTGGTTCAATCCGCGAACTCACGTCACCGGATGCACCGTCCATCGTACAGCCCGTCGTGCAGCGCTTCAGTGTGATTCCCAATACCGTGCAGCCGGGTCAGACCGTCACCGTACACTGGCAGACGACCGGCGCGGACCAGATTGAAATCGCAATGGATACTGCACAATCCGGTATCTATCAGGTGGTGCATACCACCGATGTCGCCGTCAACAGTGTGTCCTTCGCACTGCCGCACGATATTCGCGATCAGGTCAGCTTCGAGCTTCGCCTGATCCAGCTTGCGGATACCGGAGAGGCCACACCTGCCATCGATGCGACCAGCGCGACCGTTCTGCTGACCGCACCACCAGCCGTGACCGAGCAGGTGCGCATCGCCGTGCAGTGCCCCTATATCTATCTGATCTATGGCAGCCGCTGTCCCGATGCCACCGGTACACAGTTCAGCGCCACCGTACAGCAGTTTGAACAGGGCTGGATCATCCGGCGCAACGATCTGGCCGAAGGACTCGTATTATGGAATAACGGCGCAATCACCACCGGCGTGACGCTTGATCAGGCACCGCCGACGGGGACACCCCCAACTGGCCTGTATCCACCGGCGAATGAGATCGCCGCCTTTTACCAGTCTGCACTCGGATGGGCACTGACACCCGCCCAGCAGGTACAGATCACCGCTTCACCTGTAAACCCGGAGACCTCAGCGTCCGGTGGCCGATGGTTCGCTCTGCGGATCGTCACACCGGAAAATGGCCGGGTGCTGCTGGCCCTGCAATTAAACTGGCTGCCCGCAGGTCAGGCTGGCAGCACAGGAAATTCATCCGGGCAGAATGGGAACTTTCAGCAGTGGTACAGCGTCAATTAGGGTAACAATGGTTTTTAACGGAGCACAGCGTATGGACGCGGAATACCTCACAACCTCACAGCCTGCTGACTTACCGTTGGTCAAGACTCGCTCGATTGAATGGTCCGGGGAGTCGATGCGACCTGATCTTCAGCTCACCATCGTCCTGCTGTCCGTACTGGCAGTGCTGATTGTCGCGCTGCTGATCGCGATCCCGGCCCAGTTACGCTCAATGACCCTGACCTTTGACACGGTAAACGCGTCCAGCACAGTCGATACGGCCACCGGAGATCTCGCAGCTCCAGCCTGCGCCCCGCGCACCGACTGGGTTTCCTATCCCATCCAGCCCGATGACTCGCTTCTGGAACTGGCACGGCGCACTGGCATCAGCCTTTCCATGCTGGCGAATGGCAACTGTCTGCAAACATCCGATCTTCAATCCGCCAACACGATCTATCTGCCAGCCGTCCCCGGGCAATAAACCAGAAAACAGATACTGAATCAAAAGGGCAGACCCGGTTGAGTCTGCCCCTTTTATTTGCCTCCGGACAACGCATGCGTTGTCCCATTTTGTAGGGACACGGCATGCCGTGTCCGCTGTTCCTGATTAGATTCTAGCCCATCCTTTACGGCAGCGGCAGCACCGCAGCCTCATCCGCGATCAGTGAAAAATCATCGATCAGCGTGCGCCCTGTCTCACTGCGGCTGTTAACAATCACCTTGATCTTGTCCGGTGTCTCCGGCGCAGAGGCAGAGGCAGTCAGTTCCTCATATCCGGTCCCGTTCTGATCCACCGTCAGCAGCATCTTTTCCTTCGGCGCGGTCGGATACACCACCACCACCTTAACCCGATTCACTCCCGGCTGCACGTTCTTCGCCCACACAAAGACTGAAAGTGACAGCGTCTCACCCGGCTGCACCTCAAATGCCGGAGCAAGCTGCTTCAGCCGTGCCTGTTCGCCGGGTTTCCCTTTGAACTTGAAAGCGCACTCACCGCTGTTTGCAATGACCTTTTCCGGCTTATTGCATTTGAGTTTGTCACCAGTCGTGTTTTTAACGTCCCATGAGGCTGGCTGGCTGGGATCAGCGCCGGACCCCGTCTCGAAGCCGCCGTTGGCAATCAGCTCGACAGCGCCGCTCTGCGGTGTAGACGTTGCAGTCGGAGTCGGCTGGTTGGTACTGGTCGCCGTCGGCTCATTCGTTGCTGTGGCGGTCGCAATCGGCGTATTGGTCGCAGGTGTGGTTACAGGCGCGTCATAGCTGATGCGATACACGCTGCCGCCGTTTCCCCGTGCCAGATAATACAGTGATCCATCACTCGCAATCTGGATATCGACAAGCTGCGATGCCGTGTTCGATACGAATTCGGTCGCCTGATCACTGGCAAAGTCATAGTGACGAATCCACCGTCCGCACAGATCCCCGAAGAAATAATCCCCAACATACTCATTTGGGAACTGCTGCGTCGGCGGGTTGTAAAATGCCGCTCCGACAATTGAGCAGTTATCGCCGTTGGCATAGACATACAGCGGACTGGTGTATGCGGGATTGGTCGTCTCGCCTTCGGTATTCGGCCAGCCGTAATTCGCACCTGCCTTGCCATCATTGATCTCTTCCCAACTGCTCTGGCCGACATCGTTCAGCACCAGCCGCCCGGTACCCGGCTGGACGGCGAAGTTGAACGGGTTCCGCAGCCCATATGCCCAGATCGCGCGGTCCTTGCCAGTCAACTGGCTGTAAAACGGGTTATCCGTCGGGATCGTCCCATCGGAATTGATACGCAGCATCTTTCCCAGCACATTCGACAGATTCTGCGAATTGGCGGAATTCGCGTTATCCCCAACGGCGATATACAGCTTGCCATCCGCGCCGAAGCCCAGCGCACCACCGTTGTGATTGTTCGCGCTGCTCAGATCATCCATATTGATCAGCGGGTCTTCGCTGTTCTCATCGATCACGTTGCCGTTCATCGTAAACCTGCTGACACGATTGCGCGGCGCGTTTTCAGAATCTCCAGGGACGGTGTAATGCAGGTAAATGTAATTGTTAGAGGCGAAATTCGGGTCAAATGCCAGACCAATCAGCCCGCGTTCCTGCGTCGAATCGACCGTGAGATCAATCGCTGCATCTGGCAGCATCGTTCCCCCCGGCAGCATGATACGCAGTTCACCATTCTGCACAGCGATAAACAGTCGGCCATCCGGCGCAAAGCGGAAGGTGGTCACCGGCCCCAGATCATCCGCCAGCGGCACTTCAGTAAAATTCTCCGGAAGTGTGGCAGCAGCAGTCGTACTATTCGGCAGTGAAAATTGCAGCATCAGCGCCGCTGCGCACAGCATCAGCAGGCTGCCCCACAGGATACGATGAGTCGATATTTTACGTTCAGGGGTATGCATAAAAAATCTCCATGAACCACGTTGACATGACATCCCGACAATGTTCAAGTATGGCACAATACCGATAAAAGACTAAACGCCGTCCACCCGGCTGTCAGACGCATTCCCTGTTCGCATCATGCTCGCACCATAGGGCGAACGTAGGTTAACAGACAGCCGATTCTAAAAATGTTCTGATAAAAGCCTCGTATACTGTTTATGTGAAGTCATTAAATTATGTTGACACCTGCAAGCAGGCAAGCAGGCAAGCAGGCAGCAGGCCGGCTTTGTGTAACGGCTGGCCTGCCTGTCCGCCCGGAGAACATGTCCTGATGCCCTTTGGCATCAATTCAGAGGAAAAGAAATGCAGCCCGGAAACCAGTTTCCACCTCAGCCACCAATCAACTCACCGACTCCACCGCAGTCGCGCCGCCCCCTGCCCCCCACACCGGTCAGATCATCGCGGCAGCTTCCCGCATGGGCCGAGTCGATGTGGAATGACGTGCAGCGGCTTGACCGTCGGCTGCTCTGGGTAGCCGGTGGGATTACCGCCGTTGTCGCGCTGTCCTGCGTCGCCATGTTCGGGCTGATCGCGCTCACCTTCCTGACACAGACCCGCATCCCGACCGGTGTCCACGTCGCCGGCGTGAATATCGGCGGAGACACACTCGATCAGGCGGAAGAGAAGCTGGATCGTGCCTTCGCCAGCCAGTCACTGACCCTGACCGACGGGGATCGCAGTTGGCCGGTCCAGATGTCGGAACTTGGCATCACGCTCGATACTACCGCCACACTGAATGCAGCGGAAAACGCCGCGCGCAATGCGGTCATCCAGCCGGTCTATGCCATCGACTTCGCCCAGACACAGGCCAAACTGATCGCCATGAGCGTCGATATCAACGTCCCGGCCATCGATGGCAATCCACCAGAGGATGGCCGTTCACTCGACATCCCGTTTGTGCTGGATCGTCTGCGGATTGATCTGAACAACGAAATCGCTGACGGCATACTCGATCTGAACATGATCGAAGTGGTCGGCAATTTCGACACCAATGCCGACTATACCGGCATCCCGGTCGAATATACCGTGGAACCGGGCGAAGAACTTGGCCTGATCGCCAAGAAATTCAACGTCACCATTGAAGACATCGTACAGGCCAACAATCTCGAAAACCCGGATCTGCTGTACGTCGGACAGGTGCTCATCATCCCGGCATCCGGTGTCTACGAACCATCACCGCAAGAAGCCCCACCTGCACCCACCAGCAGTGGACGCTCCATCGTCGTCTCGACCGAATCTCAGCGCATCTACGCCTACGAGAACGGCCAGCTTGTGCGCTCACATCTGGTTTCGACCGGCCTGCCCGTCACCCCAACCGTTAAAGGGGACTACAAGGTCTATATCAAGCTGGAAGCAGACGACATGAGCGGCCCCGATTACTTCCTGCCGCAGGTACCCTACACCATGTACTTCTATCAGGGATACGCTATTCATGGTACCTACTGGCACAATGCCTTCGGACGCCCCATGAGCCACGGCTGCGTCAATCTTCCCACCGACGAAGCGCAGTGGTTCTTCAACTTCGCCGAAGTCGGTACCCCGGTCCGCGTGATCTGAAACCTGATCTGAACACACTTTAGAAACCATCCGATAGACGGACGCAGGGCGGGATTCTTCTCGCCCTTTTGCGTTCATATCCTGCCGTCGCCACCCAACCACCCGCATACAAATCGACCTCATATGTCGGGACGTGCTTCAGCGCATAGGCATTAAGTTAGGCAACGCTCACGTTAAAAAGCAGGTGTAAATCGGGCACGCCTGCCCCCCATCCCTAGCCCCATTCGCTGCCGACAGGAAGAGCATCCGTCGTTCGTTCCAAGGGAAGGGAATCAACCCACTCCACACAAGTCCTTCCCTCGGAATGCAAAACGAAGTTTTACCGAGTGGGGGAAGGATTTAGGATGGGGGGTTTTTTCGCCGCAATATACGTTGGCTTAACGCGCATGTGCTTCAGCACGTCCGCCGTGTAACCCCTGCCTAACCAGACCCAACACGGGACATTTTCAGCATTCTTCACGCATGTCGGGCCGCAGTCTCGCGGCCCTTTGCATCAGAAATTAGCCCCCATTATTTGAAAACTCTAACCGCACAGATCGAACATCCGTGCTATGCTATAAGGTCCGGCACCTTAACAACCTGTAATCTCATGTTCCTGCTTTGCAGCATATTGCAGCAGTAAGCTGCTACTAGCAGCACATAAATTTTTTGTGCTGCCGCTGCTGCTGCTGCAAGCCATTTTGAACCTGAACACGTGCGCACCAGTCCGGGTTGCGGCGCGATTCTGCTGCAAAGTGCCGCAAACTGCTGCAACAAGCGCTGCCGTTATCCTGCATCAGAGACCCCGCCCAATCAGCGCAACAGCATTGGCGATACCGTCTTCACTCTGGATCTTCTCACCCAGCGTATGCGCGCTCAGGCGGATGGTCGGATCGCTAACCGCTTGACGGATGGCCTCACTCAGATTTTCGACCGTCAGCTTCTTCTGCGGGATCGGCGCAGGGCCAGCATTCAGCGCTTCCACCCGCCGCCCCCAGAACGGCTGATCGGCGATAAACGGCGTAATGATGTTCGGTTTACCGGCATGCAGCGCGGCGGCGGTCGTCCCTGCCCCACCATGATGCACCACCGCCGCGACCTGCGGCAGAAGCCAGTCATGCGGGACTTCGTCGATCAGGTGGATCGTCTCTGGCACACTGGACGGCTCAAGTCCGCCCCAGCCCTTCGCCAGAATCCCGCGCTGGCCGGTGCGGTTCAGCGCCTCGATCACCATCTGCGCCTTAGCCTGCGGATCACCACTCATCATACTGCCGAAGCCGACATAGACCGGAGGTTCGCCATTTTCCAGAAACTGCACCAGATCCACCGGCGGACTCCACGCCGCATCCGGTGGCAAAAACCAGTAACCGGTCACGTGTGTGTCCGCGTCCCAGTCCGCAGGCGGCGGGGCAACATGGCGGCTGAAGCTGTAAAGAATCGGGATCATGCCCTGACCAGTCCGCCGTTCATTGAAAAATCGCCCGACCGAAGGCAAACCGTGTTCCTTCCGCCACTGGTTGATCATGCCAGCATATGGCGCGGTCATCAGCGGGAGGACGGCATACGTCAGGCGATTGTAAACGCCACCGAGTGGCAGTTCCGGGAAGATCGGCATTGGGAAGTCACGCGTCGGGCTGTACATCGGCAGCGGCAGGCTGAGAAATGCCGGGATCTTCAGTGCTTCCGCCAGATGACTGCCCGCCAGCCCTTTGGGATGATAGACGATCACATCAGGCTGAACACGCTCCGCCGCCTGCCACGAATCATCCAGCAGACGCCGCAGCATAGGCATCACCTGACGCATCATCGCCAGCCCCGCGCC
>JAEZAF010000049.1 GCA_023430545.1 Chloroflexota bacterium | reverse complement strand
TTCCCCTTCCCTCGGAGTGAACAACGGATGCTCTTCCCGTTGGCAGCGAGTGGTTAGCATTGCAAGCAATGCCGGGAAGGGGCTAGGGGATGGCCTGCGCGGTGGTGTGAAGTCTCGGGCGGGATTCAATGCTGTCCCTACAGAATGTGTTATGTACGCGCCAGATGTTTCTCATAGGTCGAGATCGTCACGCCTTCGGGTAAGGTGATGTCCCCGGTGTGCTGGTAGCCGAGTTTCTCATAGAAGGCGCGGGCGGGTGTGTTGTCTCTGCCGGTTGAGACGATGATGCGCCGCACGTCCGGGCTGATGGCCTCAACATGCCGCACCAGCGCCTGCGCGATCCCGCGCCGGAAATAATCGGGATGGACGACCAGCCGTCCGATGTCCAGCGTGCCAGCCGTGATGAGATATGAGATCACGCCGGCCAGCAGATGCTCTTCGGCGTAGTAACCGATGAACGTCTCATCACTGGCCCGCAGATCGGTGATGGTCTCATGCAGCGGCGGGATGCCATCGAATCCGATCAGGTCAGCCTCGATCCGATAGGCCAGTCTCTGAATCAGCAGGGCGCGTTTGGCGGTTTCGGAGTCACCAAGCTTGAGGTTTTTAATCATGCAGATTTATCCATGCAGGTTTTGCGAGAATCATGCTAACGTGATACTGGATTATATGTGCTGCAAGGCGGTGCGAGGTTTGTCATGACCCGCGTCAGCCGTATGGGGTAATGATGGGTATGATTTATAGTGTCGTTCCGTTCGATAGCGAGGTCAACCAGCCGGTGCTGCTTGACTGGTTCCGCGAGGCATGGGGTCTGGAGATCCCGCCGGATGCCGCGCCGGGGCGTGCGCCGAGCCTGAATGAACTCCGCTGTGTGCTGGAAGGGTTGCCGGAGCTTGACATCTGGTACACGGAGAATGAGAACTTCTGGCAGGCGGAAGTCGTGGGGCCAGCCGAGCAGCGTGCGTTTATCACGACACTGGACCGGCACGAGGATGACAATATGTCGCAGTCATTCGACATCGACGGTGATTTCGATCTGCTGACTGTGGTGCTGGCACGCCTGACCTCGCTGTGTGGGACGCTGCTGCTGTTTCAGAACGGCGAAGATCCGATTCTGTTTGTGTAGGGTGGGTGTGAAAATTACCAACCAGCCCCCCACCTAAATCCTCCCCCGTAGACGGAGGAGGACTTTTTTTGTTTGTGGGACGGGTGTTTTCATACTGTCCCCTGGAGCGAAGTGAGGCGGAAAGGTTCGAGGATAGAGTTCTCAAAGGCAGGTTCCTGGAACGTTATGGAATCAACGGACAACGCAGGCGTTGTCCCTACAAATCACGTTCCATGTAGGGACAGGGCAGGCCCTGTCCGATGTAACACCTGAACCGAGAATTAAATGCCTACCTCTGTAAACGAGGTGGGTCTGGCGCAACAAGTTGTGCAGGGGAAGGGACAGGCAGGCGCAGAATCAAAACAGGCGTGGAGTAAATCCGCGCCTGTTTTGTCATGTGTGAAAAAATGATTTTATACGGCCAGACTGCTGACAATGATAAACAGGAGCAGTGCAGCCGAGCCACCAAACAGTAAGGGACGGATAAGAATTTTCATTGTCCGCTCTCCATACAACTCAGTCGGGACAGGAACTGTGATGGTCTCTGAACTTTCTACCATGTCCATCTTGTAGGATTCCAGTTAACAATACTATACAGAGAATAAACACTTTAAATGACAGATTCCGGTGGATTTCTTCAGAAGCAGATGAAAACTTCACCTGTTCTGATGCTGTATCAATTAAAACACCGGAATCGTCATGAGGTTGCAGAATCGTAACAGTGGATGTGTACAGACGGGGTATCAGGTCACGATGCCGGTTATGATGACGGCGTATAGCTTTCAACGTACTCGCGGATGTAGCCGACGATGCTTTTTACCATTTCGACCGCATAGAACTCGGAATGGCCGACGGAGATGAAGGACATGGCGAAGCGCCTGCCATCGATTTCCATCAGTCCGGCATCGGAGATCACCACACCGGCGGATAGATCGCCTTCGCGCAGCACACCGTCCTTGCCGATGTAATCGACGCCAGCGCGCTCGATGGGGGATTTGTAATTCTCGGCGGAGATCGAGAGCAGATCGAGCGCGGCAATCGAGGCGATGCGGGCGCGTTCGGTATCGAAGAACGGATCACGCGGGTCGGGGATCAGCGTGCCGAGTGCTGCCTGCTCCATGAAGACGTAACCCTGCGCCAGATCCGCGGCGGTCGTCAGGTTATCGGCGATGTGCGTCGTGCCGTGGATGTTCATGATCCGCTTGTCTGACGGTGCATAGCGCCGGTCGGTGAAGCCAATCAGCGGGTTGCCTTCCCATTTCCACGTGTGCAGCCCCTCTTTCATCCCCAGACGAAACAGCAGCGTGTCGTTGAATTTCTCCAGCGGATTGCCGTAGATGTCGAGATACTGGCCGGTGTCGCGGATCACGACGCCAGTGCGCACGTTGTTGCTGAAGACGGCGACCTGATAGACGTCGGACTGGCGGTCGGTCTGCCACAGGTCTTCCGGTGTGAACCAGAAGTAATAGTACACGACGAACGCCTTGAAGCAGCTCGCGACTGGATACAGTTCGCTGGACTGATAGTCGATGCTGGCGACCACAACTCCGTTTTCGTCCAGTTCGCGCAGGGCAAAGCC
>JAEZAF010000040.1 GCA_023430545.1 Chloroflexota bacterium | reverse complement strand
TATGCCTTCGCGAAAAGTGCGATGCGGGTTGCCTGCGTACCGGTCATCAGACACTTGCCCTCACCACCCGGCTGATCCAGCGGGAAGCAGCGCAGGGTTGCGCCGGTCTCTTCCTTGACTGCACGCTCATCTTCATTGCTGCCTGCCCACCAGCCGCGTGCCCATCCGCCTTCATCGATCACACGCTTGAAGTCCTCATAATTCGTCACATCATGGATGCTCGAATCGCGGAACTCGGTCGCCTGCTTCAGCATGTTCTCGTGGATGTCGTTCAGCAGAGTCTTGACCGTCTCGACGATGCCTTCCTGTAAGGTGAACAGCTTGCCTTCCTTGCCGGGGATGTCGCGACGAGCCAGCACCGCCTTGGCATTCTGGACGTCCTTGGGGCCGACTTCCAGACGCACCGGCACACCGCGCATTTCCCAGTCATTGAATTTGTAACCAGGTGTTTCGTCGCGGTCGTCGATGTGAACGCGCAGGCCCGCCTTGCGAAGCTGCGTGACCAGTTTGTGAACCGTATCCAGTACCGCGTCGCGCTCCTCGTCTGTCTTGTAAATCGGCAGGGCCACTACCTGAATCGGGGCGATACGTGGGGGCAGGCGCAGACCTTTGTCGTCTCCATGCGCCATGACAATCGCGCCAACCATGCGCGTGCTCATCCCCCATGAGGTCGTCCAGCAGTATTCCTCGACGTTATCCTTCGACAGATACTTGATCTCGAAGGCCTTGGCGAAGTTCTGGCCGAGGTTGTGGCTGGTCCCGCTCTGGAGCGCCTTGCCATCGCGCATCATCGCCTCGATGGTGTAGGTGCGCAGTGCGCCTGCGAACTTCTCGATCTCGCTTTTCTGTCCCTTGATGACCGGTATGGCCGCTTCATTGATCGCGAAATCGGCGTAGATGTCCAGCATCTGGAGCGTCTCGTCTTCGGCCTCGGTTTCGTCCACATGCGCGGTGTGACCTTCCTGCCACAGGAACTCCGCCGTTCTCAGGAAGGGGCGGGTGCGCAGTTCCCACCGGACGACGTTCGCCCACTGATTAATCAGCAGGGGCAGGTCGCGGTAGGACTGAATCCACTGGCTGAAGGCTTCGCCGATGATGGTCTCGGAGGTGGGGCGTACCACCAGCGGTTCTTCCAGTTCCTTGCCACCAGCATGTGTCACCACCGCCAGCTCCGGGCTGAAGCCTTCGACGTGTTCGGCTTCGCGCTTCAGGTAGCTTTCAGGGATAAACAGCGGGAAGTAGGCGTTCTGGTGGCCGGTTTCCTTGAATCGTCGGTCCAGACCATTGCGAATTGCTTCCCAGATCTCGTAACCGTAGGGCTTGATGATGACACAGCCGCGAACCGGTGACTGTGCCGCCAGATCAGCCCGGTAGACGATCTCGTTATACCACTTGGAGAAATCTTCACTTTGAGGCGTGACAGCCTGTGATGCCATGACGAAGTTATCCTTCTCTGGTGCAGATCGATAATAGGGTGGATTATAAAGTTTGCCGGTGAGATTGTGAACTCAGGGAAAATGAAAAAACGCGCGCCCTATGCCAGGGCATGCGGTCGGAAATCAGGGGAGGGGAAGTGTACAAACAGATCAGGATGCATCAGAATCCCAGGTGCGGTTATAGTTCACCTTGAGCTTTTGCAGCACTGCCTCGCCTAAATCAATCTCGCTCAGGCTTGCAAGCTGCATCAGATACAGTAGCACATCTGCCAGTTCTGACGCAAGCGCCTCTTTGTCTTTGAGATCCTCACTCCACTGAAAATGCTCCAGCACTTCACTGGATTCCAGCACCAGCGACACCGCCAGATTCTTGAGCGTCTGCGGTTTCCTGGAGTCTTCGGCGTACCAGCCCTTGCTCTCGACAAAGGCATGCATGGCTTCGGTGAGGGTCTTCAGATCCATTTTGCTGATGTGCCGTTAGTATGCATTCAGATTCTGGCGGGTGACTGTCTGCCAGATCGTTCGGATGATGATCTTGAGGTCCAGCCACAGCGACCAGTTCTCAACATACCATAAGTCGTAGGAGGTGCGCTCGGCAATCGAGGTATCCCCACGCATCCCGTTGACCTGTGCCCAACCGGTCATGCCGCTTTTCTCGCGATGGCGTTCCATGTAGCGTGGGATGGTCTGCTTGAATTCCTGCACCCAGACGGCACGCTCCGGTCTCGGCCCGACCAGGCTCATATGCCCAAGCAGGACGTTGATCAACTGCGGGATTTCGTCCCAGTTGGCATGGCGCATGATACGGCCAATGCGTGTCACACGCGGGTCATTTTCCTTCGTCCAGCCGGGGCCGTGCGCCTCGGCATCTTCACGCATGGAACGGAACTTGATCATCGGGAACGAGCGACCGTCCAGTCCCATGCGCTCCTGCGTGTAGAAGATCGGCCCCGGTGATTCCAGCCGGATCATCAGCGCTGTCAGCAGCATCATCGGTGAAAGCATCACCAGCCCCACCGATGAACCGATCAGGTCCATTGCCCGCTTTGCGCTCAGCTTCCATCCGCGCAGCGCGATGTCCCGGACCGTCAGCAGCGGTGTCCCGCCGAGGTCATCGACGTTCATATCGCTCGCCATATACGAGAACAGGTCCGGGTAAACCTTGATATCCACCCGTCCGCGCTGGCATAGTGTGATCAGTTCGGCGATCTCCTGACGGCGTGCATCCGGGATCGCGATGATGACCTGCTCGACATGATAATCGTCAATGATGCGTGGGATGTCCTCATACAGGCCGAGGAACGGCACGCCGAGCATTCTTCCCTTGGGACGAAGCTGGCTGTTGACCACGCCGACGATGTTATAACCCAACAGTGGTTTCGAGAGGATATTCTGTGTCAGGTCACGGGCGATGCGACCAGTGCCCACGATCAGCAGGTTGTCGCGTGCGAGGCCGCGCCGACGCAGTTGATTGAGCAGCATACGCAGGATCTCGCGCCCTGTGAAGATCAGCACGATGCTGAAGATCACGTTGTAGAAGAACATCGTGCGCGGGTAATCGACTTCGTAGCTGGTCTGTTTGAAGAACAGATCCTGCAAACCGTAGACCATCGTCACGCCGACCGTCACGATACCGGCAATCGAGCGCAGCAGGTCGATGCGGCTGGCACTCCGCCGCTGATGATACATCCGGCTGAAATACAGGATAAGCATCACCAGAGTGACATGCAGAAACAGCGTTGGCAGATAACGGTCAAAGCCGGGGACAGCGGTCGGTGAAGCCCCTGTCAGCGGTGCATAGACACGCGCCAGATAGCCGAGCGCAAACGCCGCGAACAGCATCACGGCATCGCTGACGACGACCAGAATCTGAAATAATGTGCGCAGTCGGTTGGAACGGCGCTCTGCGCGGCTGTTGGGTGGCGCGGCGGCCACAAAATAGTGACTGCGCTGTTCTGTAACCGGCTTCGCGCTTTCTCCGGGCTTTGGCTCACCCCGCTGGATCATGTCGCGTGCTGCGCTGCTATCACTTCGGGCCACAGCTTCCGCCCTCCTTTCATCAGCAGGGCGAGCAGAACGAGGATGTGAATCCCGCGCGGTGTCGTACTCTGGAAATGCTTGCGATAAAAAATCAGCATTGCCCGGTAAAATTCGAACTGCGCTTTCGGACTCCGTCGACTCGCTGCCCGTTTGACGTGCCTGACCACGACCTGCGGGTTGTACATCACCTTCCAACCCATGCTCTTGATCCGAAACGCCCAATCCAGATCCTCTCCATACATGAAGAATGCCTCGTCGAGTAAGCCCACCGCGCGGATGGCTTCCCGCCGTACCTGCATATAAGCCCCGACGACGGAGTCTACTTCAAGTTCAGTGTCAGGGTCAACATAGGTCATATTATAACGCGCAAAGCGAGGACTGTCCGGAAAGAGCTTTGCCAGCCCGGAATAATGGTAGAACGCAACTTCAGGCGTCGGGAAACTGCGTCGGCAGGCTTTATCGAGCTGGTTGCCATCTTCCGGCATGATCAGCTTCGGCCCTGCCACACCCACATCCGGGTGTGCATCCATATATTGCACCATCGCAGACAGTGCGTGAGAGGGAAGTTCGGTATCAGGGTTTAAGAGAAGGGCATAACGCGGCGCATCATCGGAGACATTCCCCGCGCTCTGAAAGCCCATGGCACGCAGCGCGAGGTTGTTGGCATACGAATAGCCGTTGTTCCCGCCGCTTTGAATCAACTCAATATCGGGAAATTCATCCCGGACCATTTCGGCGCTGCCATCGGTCGAGGCATTGTCAACGACAATGGCGCGATAACGGACGTCGGTCTGGGCAACCACTGTCTGCAGGCATTTGCGAAGCAGGGCGCAGGTATTCCAGTTGACAATAACGATCCCAAGGTCGTGCATAACAGCCTGACAATGTCCAACAGAACGATCTGAATCAACAGTCATCTTATCGTATCATGTGCATACAGGCTGGGAAAGGTTTGGAATATCTGCCAGCGGCCAATGACAGCCGAATCTGGGCTTTCTGTGCTTAAATCATGGCGTGCGACTGCGCATCAGTACGGAGGATGCTGTACCGGGCTGCCGTGTTTCCTCAACAATTTTGCCGTCTACCAGTGTCAGCACGCGATCAGTCTGTGCTGCCAGTTCCGGGTCATGGGTCACCAGCACAATCGTGGTGCCGTTTTCATTGCGGATACGGTGCAGTGTTTCCAGCACCAGTGATCCGGACTCGGAGTCGAGGTTGCCAGTGGGTTCGTCCGCCAGAATGATCGGGGGATTGTTCGCCAGCGAACGTGCAATCGCGACGCGCTGCTGTTGTCCGCCGGATAGCTCCGAAGGCCGGTGATTTACGCGATCCCCCAGACCAAGCATGGTGAGCAGTTCACGGGCGCGTTTTTCCGGGCGGAACTGCGGCTTGCGCGCAAACTGAATCGGCAGCATGACATTCTCAAGCGCCGTGAGGGTCGGGATCAGGTTAAAGAACTGAAAGATAAAGCCGATCTTCTCGTTTCGGATTTCGGTCAGTCGTGCTTCGTTCATCCGGCTGACCTCAACCCCGTCGATTTCAACACTGCCGCTGGTGGGGCTGTCGAGTCCCCCGATAATGCCGAGCAGGGTGCTTTTACCGCTGCCCGATGGCCCGATAATAGAGGCAAATTCGCCGCCGTGGATCGTCATATCGACACCTCGCAGCGCGTGAATCGTCACCTTGCCAAGTTTCAGATCGCGTGTGACATTCTCAACACGAATCACAGGGTTTCCATTTGCCATTCAACAACTCCTGAGCCAGCTTTTACCGGATAACGCACGATGGGTATGTGACAGGTATACGACATTCTATCCGAAAGAGTTTCGCACGATGGGGATCTGCCTGTCATCTTGCTGGCATCTGAGCGTGAACAGATCCCCATCATGGTCTGAGTGCTTTGCTTCCTTCTGGCCGCCGTTCAGGTGAACTTAGGAAACCGTTTCCTTCTCATAGACCGGCGACAGCCATGAGGCATATTTTTCCACCCGACCGCTGACGACATCGTGATACAGGTCACGAATGCTCAGCGTGATGTCACCCATCTGGCCGCTGCCGATCGTGCGATGTTCGACCCGTGTCGCGGCGGCGATCTGTACCCCGGTTCCACACAGGAAGACTTCATCCGCAATATAGATTTCAGTGCGGTCGATTTCGCGCTCCACCACCTCAACGCCGAGATCCTCACGCAGTAACTGGATCACCGTGCGCCGTGTAATGCCTTCGAGGACATTGGAGCTGACCGGCGGTGTAATCACCACACCCTTGCGCACGACGAAAATATTCGAAGCGCTGGCCTCCGAGACATGACCGTCCGCATTCAGCACCAGTGCCTCGTCGTAACCGGAAAGTACCGCATCCGATTTGATCAGTGCGCTGTTGGCATACGAACCGCTGATCTTGCCTCTGGCCGGGATCGAGTTGTCGTCCACTCGATTCCATGACGAGAAGCACACGTGAGCGCCTTCCTCATTCTGGATGTACCGTCCGAACGGGATTGCCCACATCGTGAGTGCATCCGGCACATCATGTAAGCGCACGCCGATACCGTTCAGATTCTTATAGGCCAGTGGGCGGACATAGGCATTCTCGTGATAATCCTCTGCCCGCAGCAGTTCCGCGACGATGCCTGTCAAATCTTCCGGTGTATAGGGGAACTCCATACGCAGCAGAGATGCAGACTGGAGAAATCGCTCGAAGTGGTCCAGCGGACGGAAGACAAAGAGCTGTTCCTGCTGTTGGTTCCAGTAAGCCCGCAGGCCGCCGAAGACACCAGTGCCATAATTCAGCGCGTGGTTCATCACACTGACGGTGGCCTGAGCGATAGGAACGATTTTTCCATCAAAAAAAGCGTACTGATTGGTTGGCGTAGCAGACGGTGCCATAAGGCCTCCTTGTAAAAAATATGTCTCCTCAGTGTGCCACAAATAAATATACCCTGAAAACAGACTAACCAATCCAAAGTTGGGGCAGCAGCAGGAGAATGCACAGACCGGTCAGCCACAGAACGGCGAAATAACGCATCATCCGTTGATGATAATTCCCCAGAAACAGCAGGCCGCCGATCAGCGTCGGCATAGCGACACGGTAAGCCGCCACCGGATCAACCCACGTGACAGCCGGAATCGTCAGCACAAAGCCGCCGCACATCAGCATCAGGGCCGATACCACTGACACGCTGCGACTCTGCCAGATATTTCTGACGGCCAGAAACAGCAGGATCAGGTTGGGAACAGCAACCCATAACAGTAGCATAAATGTCTCGACCCAGTTGTTTTCTTCGCTCGCTGCAATAATCCCGCCATACGGGATAAGGCTCACCTGACGGGCAGCGATATTCTGTGTGGGCATCCCTCCGAACTGCTGACGAAGGATCAGCCACCATACCCCAAGCGCCGCAGTCGGAGCCAGCACCATCACCAGCGACCAGCCCCAGCGGCGTTCACTCGCCAGATGCAGCGCAATCGCAGCGGCAAAGACAATACCCATTTCCTTTGCCAGCATTGAACCCACCAGCAGCAGGGCAGTCAGCACCAGCCGCTGCTGACGATAAGCCAGCAGGGCCGCCAGCCCAAGCCCGAAGCACAGGATTTCGGTCAGTGTCATGCGGACGGCAAACAGGATACCGATCCACAGCCCATACGTCAGGCCGCCAAGCAGCGCCGGTGCGCGGTCTTCATGCAGCAGCAGCGCGATCAGCCCAGCCCCGGCAGCATGACCGATGATATTGATCAGCAGCAGCGCCCATGGGACCAGCGCATCATTTCCAAAAGAGAGCAGCCCACCGAGTAAAGGCAGTAAAATGCGCTGAAAGCGGAAACTGGGGTCATCAATCAGCGGTTCGGCGTCGAAGCCATCACGAGCGATGTAATAGACAAACTGTCCATCGTAGCCGGTTTGATTGGCCGCCAGCATCGCCGCATCCTCAGCCGTCCCCCGGCTGCTGAAGCGCGTGCCGATGTGGGCGAAGACCAGTGGATTGCTATCATGAGTTGCGAGGGTGAGACCACAGAGCACGACATCAACTGCCAGAATGATGAGAAAAGTCAGCAAAAAGAGAGATCGACGCTGCACAGGCCCGCCTTTAGTGCGAATTCGGTCATTTGGTCAAATAAAACAAAAACCGGGGCTGGTTTGACCCCGGTTTACGTGGCTGTTTTTAATTGTATGCCGTGTTTGGCGATATTAACCTAAATAATCGCGCAGATTGTGCGCCAGTCGCGGATGGCGCAGGCGGCGCAGCGCTTCCTTCTCAAGCTGACGGATACGTTCCCGGCTCAGCCCAAACTTGTTCGCGATCTCTTCCAGGGTGTGCGGTTCGCCGCCGCCAAGCCCAAAGCGCAGGCGCAGGATATGGCTCTGGCGCGGGGTCAGTTCACTGAGGACTTCTTCAATCGTTTCTTCAAGCAGATGCTGTGTGGCCGCTTCGACCGGGCTGGGCGAGTCCTGATCCTCGATGAAGTCGCCGAACTCACTGTCGCCATCATCCCCGACCGGACGTTCCAGCGCAATCGCGTGCTGGCTGGCATCCATCATACTGCGGATAGCATCAGCCGGGATGTCCATCTCCGCTGCGATCTCTTCCGGGCTGGGGCGGCGTCCCCATGACTGTTCGAGATGCTGGGCAGTGCGGTACATCTGACGGATGCGTTCCGTCATGTGAAGCGGAATGCGGATCGTGCGGGTTTTCTGCGCCAGTGCGCGGGTAATCGCCTGACGAATCCACCATGTGGCATAGGTGCTGAAGCGGTTGCCACGACGATAATCATACTTATCGACCGCACGCATCAGGCCGACGTTGCCTTCCTGAATCAGATCAGGGAAGGGCAGGCCCTGTCCCATATAGCGCTTGGCGATGCTGACCACGAGGCGGGTATTGGCGCGTCCCAGATGTTCGCGGGCGGCCTGACCGTCGTGTGCGGCACGTTCAACAGCGCGAATCCAGATCTCAGTGTGGCGTTCGCGGACACCGGGGCGGCTGAGCCGTTCCTGTGCTTTCTTTCCAAATTCAATGCGGCGGGCGAGGTCAATTTCTTCTTCTGCGGTGAGCAGGGGTTCCTGTGCCATCTGGCGGAAGTAGAGGCCAACAGGGTCGTCGGGGGATACTGCGTTGATGTCACCGATATTGGGTTCGGCGACCACTTCTTCAGCATCGAAGTCGTGTTCCATGTCTTCGGTGGTGGGCAGATGACCGGCGGCTAAATCGTTGTCGTGGCGAAGCTCGATCCCAAGCTCATCCAGTTGATAAAGCAGGTTGTCCAGGCCACCTATGTCGTCCCCTTCTTCCTCCAATAACTCCAGAACATCGTCATATGTGAGGTAGCCTCGCTGGTCGGCTCTAATCATGAGTTCTTGTATCACGGTAGCCCTCTGCCTATTTAATTAGATGTAACACTTGTAAACCGTTGCAACACTCAAAATAAAAAAAGGTTGCAACTTGCAACAGGATGTCCCCCCTAGGGTAGAATACACCCCCCACGCGACATCCTGATGGTCATTTCAATATGCTTGTTTACCAGAAGCTGTTGGACGCTTGTAACATTCCAGCATACTTTTTGTGAACACGCAACTAGTCATGAGCGAAATGGAAACGTTTTCTAATGTCTGACTAATGTTACAAATTTTAGCAGATTCCTCTATAATTGATAGTAAACTTTGAGTAGAGTAATCATTGAGGGTCTCAATACTTCGTTACGTTCAAACCGATTCCAAATTTGATTAAATCCCTAATCAGAGTAGTATTAGGGCGTCTGCTAACTTGAAAACTTCTTTGCAGGAAGAGAACGATGTCCACTCGACGTTTCGATGGTTCCAATGATTCCCATGACAGAGCTGCACGCCGGAGAGATGACGAGGGGCCAAAGCGCAAGCTTGATACCGACGCACTGGTACCACCTGCACCCACTTCTGCGGATCGCAATAGTGGCGGAGCGAATGACTCCGATCGTCCCGTAACGCCGCGTGGGGAAAAACGCAGGCGCAGTGTCGCACGTGGGGCACATTTACCCCGCACGCTGACACAGGTCCTGAATGAAGCCAATGAACGTATCGTTCAGGGTGATCTGGTGGACTATGTACCAGTCCCGACTGGCTTTGATCCGCTGGACGGCATGATCGGCGGTGGCCTCCGCAAGACTGAACTCGTGCTGTTGGGCGGCGCTCAGGGGATCGGTAAGACCATCGCCACCTTACAGATCGCACGCAACATCGCCATGCGGCCCGATCACTATGCCTTCTACCTGTCCTATGAGCATACGGAAACGCATCTGATGCACCGTCTGCTCTGCCTTGAAAGCGTCAATCCGCCGGAGCTTGACATCAGTCGCGGCGTCAAACTGAAGGATCTGTTTCAGATTATCGTGGCGCAGCGTGCCAAGGAATTTATGGGACGTGATGGCGGCGGCGGTTCGCTTCAGGCCATCCTGCGGGATAATCCCCGGACCGCATCAGCACTGGCCCGTATGCAGCGCTATGCGGACCGCCTCATCCTGCTGAAGGCCAGCCCATCCGTGACCAATCTCACCGCGATTAAGGAGATGACAGCACGCCTTTGCGAAGCAACCGGCGGAAATGTCACGCTGTTTGTAGATTATCTTCAGAAGGTCGCCGTCCACCCGGAACGCCCACGCGATGAAAACGATAAGGTGACGATCATCGTGGAAGGGTTGAAGGACATCGGTCTGACACTCGACATCCCCGTATGGTCGATTGTGGCTGCCGACCGCGAAGGTCTGAAGAGCAAGCGTATCCATCTATTCCATCTGCGTGGCAGCAGCGCACTGGACTATGAATCGGACATCGCCATTATTATGAACAATAAATATCAGATTCTGGCGAAGGACCACGTCACATTCAACCCATATACGGCCAAGCAGTTCCGTAACTGGGTGGTCTTTACGGTGGAGAAAAACCGCGCTGGCCGTGCCATGCTGGACATGGAATTCGAGATTCACGGGCAGCACTTCGCCTTCGATCCGCGTGGGCAGAAGGTCCAGCAGCAGTTGATCGACGACAAGATCATCGAAAGCTGAGTCGGTTGAGGGGAAGTTAACCTTATACTCTGCCTTCACACTCCTATACTTTTCCCTTAAGAAACAATAGGATAATTGTCCAGTTGTTGATGTTTGCGTACGTTAGATAATAAAGGTACGGGCGTTTACAGCCAAGGAGCTATCAATGCTGGACAGCCAGACCACGCTTTATCCTAAAAATCTTGCCAGCCACGAGGCGATTACCATCGCACGTCCAAAGCAGATGACATTGGACATTATCGCACTGACGACCTATTCAATGCATCTGCAGAACAACCAGTATAAGGGAAAAGGCGCGGGCCTTTTTAACACCTTGAGCGAGCGCTATAACCTGAAGGCGCTCCATTCCATCGAGATCCCCCGCCAGCAGAAGTACTATCACTATCTGACACACATCCGGCCCAACCGTTCGGACTGGGCGACCGCCGCACGCATGAATATTCGCGCCTTCTGGGATCGTACCAAACTGGCCGAGACCGTTTTGGAACAGTACGAGGATCAGTATGATCTGATCTTTCAGCATCACACCATGATGGCCCCCGGCATCAGTTACAGGCAGCGTCCTTATGTGATTGCGACCGATAACACCTATCGCCTGTCGGAGCGCCACTGGCCGGACTGGGTGCCGCTGAAGGAAGAGCGCGACGAGTGGCTGGCCGCCGAGACCGATGTCTTCCGCCATGCCACCTTCATCTTCACCTGGAGCGAGTTTGCACGCCAGTCGTTCATTCATGATTATGGTATTGACCCCGAAAAAGTTGTGGTCACCGGTTCCAGCAGCAACTTCCGCATACGCGAAACCCCGAAAGAGGATTTCTCGCAACCCATTGCCTTGTTCGTCGGTTATGACTTCGAGCGCAAGGGCGGTCATGTCCTGCTGAAAGCGTGGCCGCAGATCCGGGAAAATGTCCCCGATGCCGAATTATGGATCGTCGGCCCGAAGAAGCCGCTTGCAGAGCCGATGGCCGGTGTCAAATGGATTGGCCGTGTCTACGATGCAAAAGAGATGAATGCCCTCTACGAACAGGCCTCAGCCTTTTTGCTTCCTTCGCTGTTTGAACCGTTCGCCTTTGCAGTGCTCGAAGCGATGGGTGTGGGTTTGCCCTGCGTCACCGTAAAGGACTTCGGCGTTCAGGAGATGATCAGGGACGGAGTGGATGGTCGGCTGGTGAAGGTCGGTGATCCCGATTCGCTGGCTGAAGCCGTCATCCCGCTGCTGTCCGATCCCGAATACGCACGCGCCTTAGGCCATGCCGGATACAAGACACTCAACGAGCGCTTTACATGGTCCGCCGTTGTAAACCGGATGATGCCATCACTTCAGCGCGTTTCCAGAAACCGCAAGTGGGCCTCACCGCCCGCATCTCCCGCCTCAGTCTAGATTATCATCCCCTCAGTCTGAAACAGCGCTTCTCACTTCAGGAAGCGCTGTTTTCTTTGGCGACTGTAGAATTTTCACGAGCCTCTGTTCAACAGCATCGGACACCTGGCCACCGGACGGCCCGCGCATCCGATAACCCCATAGCGGACGCCTGTGTGCCGTCCCCTACGCACCAAGTTAACGATTTGAATGGCGGAAAATTCCCTATCACCGACCCTTTCCCCATTCCGCATCTGACGAGAAACGCATTCGTGGGATACTCAGAGGGAAAGGGAGAAAAGCAGGTCGCGATAGTTGATTCCCTTCCCTCGGAGCGAAGCGACTGGGGGAAGGGTTAGGGATGGGGGGCAGCCGTGGCCCGATTTACACCTACTTTTTAACGTGAGAGTTGCCTAACTTATCGCCTATGCACTTCCGCATGTCCGCTATAAACCCCCGACCCGAAAATAAAATACGTACCCTTGTAAACGGAGATAAGGGTGGTTTCCATCCTCACATCCCAATCATTTGAAAACTCTAACCGCATAAATCGAACATTAGTGCTATACTGTGAAATCCATGCACTTAATCCCGCACCTTAACATCTCACCACCGCATCACCCTGTTTTGTGGCACAGAATTGCAGCAGCACTTTTTTTTGTGCAGCAGCAGCAGCAGCAACAAGCTGCCACAGGCAGATTTTGAACCTGAAATCAGTGGATCGACGCTAAATTGCAGCAGCATTGTGCTGCTACAGGCAGTCTGCTGCTGCAAGATGCTGCAACAAGCGTGCATAAACGGTAGGGACGGATTCTTCCGGCCCCCTAATCTTAAAAGATGGCTTCGCTTTACGACTGATCGTCGCCCTGCTCGCGTTCCTGACGCTTTTTCAGCAGACGCGCACCCAGGTTGCCACCTTCCGTCGCTGGACTTGCGGGCGGCGGTGTGGTGGGAGCCGGGGTTCGTGCCGGGGCTGACGCTGTACCGGATCGGGTAGTCGCTTTCGTCGCAGCATCCGACCGTGCCGGTGACGCCGCCTTTGCGGTCTCTGGTTCAGCCTCAGCAGGCCGACGGTTGCGAAGGAGCTGCGAGGCGGTATTGGCCGGTGCAGGTGACGTTGACGATCTCGCAGCAGGGGAGACTCTGGCGGTTTCGTCCTCAGCCTCCGGTGAGCGCTGCCGTGCCCGATCCCGTGCATCCAGCAGGGTGGCGACACGCTCACTCGTTTCGGGCATCACCGGCGTGCGGGCAAACGGAGATTTTACCGCCGCACGCAGCCGCTGCCAGTCCGAACGGGTGATCACCAGCCGCCGCACTGCAATGTCGAAGGGCAGCAGCAGCAGCGCGAACAGCAGCAGGGCCGGGGCCAGCGGAACCATCGCTGCCTGTGGCGCAATATCGCGGGAAAAGATTTCCTCTGATGCGCCTTCCAGTGAGCGTCCGCCGGTAATGGAGGCAAGCTGTGGGAGTACAGAAACAGCATCCGCCGAGCGAATATATTCCGGTGAATAGCTCAGCACCCAGCCGTTAGTCTGATTAATGGCAACCGAAGTCCCATCGACCGAGGCGCCGCCACCGAAGATCTGCATCAGGTAAGCGCCTTCCTGTTCAGGCGTGAAGGTGCCCTCATATCGTCCCGGCGCAACCTGATTGAGCACGATGCGCTGGCCTTGCAGGGTGGGATCAACCACCGACGCTTCCAGCGTCAGTCCGTTGGCGAACTGTCCGTTGTCATTGCGTGCATCGACGATCACCCGTGTCTGTTCGCCGTCCTGCACGGTACGCACTTCGATGTTGTTATTGCTGCCTTCAGTGATCGTCCAGCGCACCGTCTGGCTCCAGAAGCGGGAGAAATCTTCCCACGAGACCCAGTTCTGTCCCCAGCGTGCGGTGGCATCACTGGTGAAAGCAACCGAACGCCCAAGCCCGTACTGCCACGCGGCCAGAATCGGGTCATTGAATTCGTTAGGCGTGCGCAGGATCACCTGTGCCGCGGCCTTCGGCGTTGTGCCGATATAGCCGAGCAGTTCAGGCAGGGCGTTGATGCCATCCATGATCGGATTGCGTGCTGTCAGATTGGGGACGAAGGCCTCTTCAAAGATATAGGAACGGGTCGCTAGTACGGTTTCCTGAGAGAAAATGGTCGGGATCGTGCTGATGTCACCGGCCACATGGTAATTACCACCCCCCGCCTGTGCCATGCTCTGCAGAAGCTGAGAGGGCTGTCCAATCGAGATGGTTGAGGTGGTGACATTGTAGTCTTCGAAGAGTTCACGGCTGATGGGGACCAGTCCATTCGGGCTGGCCTGTCCATCCGTCAGCAGGATGATGTGCTTTAGCTCGCTGGGTTCGTTGATGATATCCTCAGCAACCAGTCGCATCCCGGCCAGAATATCGGTTCCGCCGTTCGGTGTCAGCGTGCCGACCAGCCGTTGAAGATTGGTTCGATCCATCACATTCTGAAACGTTGCCACCCAATAGGCATCAGCATCAAAGGTTGCGATGGCGGCGCGGTCAGTCGGTTGCAGGAAATCAATCGAGCGGTTGATCGCCTCCTTTGCCAGTTCGATCATCGGAATGCCGTTGGGAGTCGTCGCGGACATACTGCCTGATCGGTCGATTACATACGCGATTGTCAGGCGGGGCAGCCGCTGCTGATCTTTGATCTGCATCTCGACTGGCAGGATGTCTTCCAGCGGAGTCTGGAAATAACCGCCTGGGCCGTAGCTCTCAGGCCCACCAACGACCACCAGACCGCCGCCGAGGTCACGGGTATATGCCTGTAAGACTTCCATCCGGCTGACCGGAATAGCCGTCGCCGGGATATTGAGCAGGACAACGCTGTCGTAACCGACAAGGCCGGATAATCCGTTGGGGAGTTGGCCGCTGGTCCGAAGATCGACAATCAGTCCGGCCTCCTCAAGTGCAGGCAGGAGGTACTGTGCTTCTTCCGGCGCATCACTGATCAGCAGGATGCGTGAAGGCCCCACCACCTGACTGAAGGTTGATAATGAGTTGTTCTGGTAAAAGTCGTCACTACCAGCAGGCTGGACCACGACCTGAAAATCACGAAAGCCAACTTCGTCCGCCTGAAGGGTAAGCGTGCGGTTGTTCTGGCCGCGCCGGAGCTGTGTCGTCTCGCGGAAGATCTCCTGCCCGCCAGCCGAGACAATCACTTCGGCAGGCGTATCAACATCCGACTCGATGCTGACCGACAGATCGAACTGCTGCCCGGCCTGCACCGAAGACGGCGCAGTGAATTCGGCCACGCGCACTTCGGTGTTCTGTGTCTGCTGGACTGGTACATAGCTGATCTGGACATTGGCGGCGCGTGCGAGTTCGGCGGCGGCTTCGGTATTGCCTAAGGTCGGGATTCCATCGCTGAAGATCACGATTCGGCGGGCCGCGTCAGGTGGGAACAGTGCCAGCGCCAGCCGGATGGCATCCGCGATGTCGGTATTGCCGGTGCGTGGGGCGGAGCGAATGGAGCCAATATCCCGGACCGAATTGACGACGCGTTCAACCCGTGCATCCTCACCGAAGAGGATCACCCCGGCTTCATCGTTTGCGCCCATCCCGCTGACGGATTGGCGGATCTGCTGAATCGCCTGATCCACCGCTACCGGGCCGACACTGTCCGAGACATCGACGAGGAAGATCACGGCCAGCTTTTCCGCCGCCTGCACGACCTGCGCCCCCGCCAGCGACAGAATGAGCGCCAGCAGGATGATGGTGCGCAGCGTGTTACTGATAATATCCCGTGTACGGCGGAAGCGCTGTCTCGGCCAGCCCAGATAAAGGACCAGCGGGATCAGCAGTAAAAGTAAAAGCGCTTGTGGGCTTGTAAAAGTCATCGGTGGGTAATTTTTAACCTCGATAACAACACCATATTGAAGAGTCGTTCAGGGGTGGGTAATGTCGCAGGACAACCCCTGAACGGGTAACAATCGCCTCAGATGGTGACAGAACATTCCGTTCTGCGATGACCCTCGCAGTCCGCCGATCACTTAAGCGGGTTGCGAACTGGCCGACAGCGGCATCTGAAAGCCGAATGTACTGCCTTCACCATATACACTGTGAAAGATCATTTTCCCAGTATGACGTGTAATGATGTTCTTGACGAGGTGTAATCCCAGTCCGGTCCCTTCGATCTCGGCGGTCAGGTCACTGGTGGCACGGTAAAACGGCTGGAATAAACCGGCCTGCTGTTCTTCCTCGATACCGTAGCCGTTATCGATCACCTCGAAGATGACGAGGTCCTTATCCTGCCTCAGATTCACCTGAATATGGCCGCCCGATGGGGTATATTTGATGGCATTGTTGATCAGGTTCGCGGTCGCCTCACCAAGCTGCGCCTCATCTCCCCGGATGATCGCCGCCCTGATATTGATATTTAAATCGATCTTTTGATTTTTTTGCTCGGCCTGTGGCTTGTAATCCTCATAGGCTCCGGTGACGATCCCGATCAGGTCGATATTCTTGGCCTGTTCCATGTGCATTTTTTCAATGCGTTCCAGTGACAGGATATCGGTCGTGATCTTTTCCATGCGTTGCGTGGCACGCATCATGATCTCGATCTGGTTCTTCTGCTTGGGCGTTGCGTTCTTCCCCAATGACCAGTCCAGAAGTTCGAGATAACCGCTGACGACGCCAATCGGATTCCGCAGGTCATGCGCCGCGATTCGAATCATGTCTGATTTCAGCTTTTCAAGCTCGCTGACCTGCGCGTAGAGTTCCTGTACGCGCTGTAGCTGCGTCTGTGCAAGCTGATAGAGCTGCGCATTTTCCACCGCCAGCGTCACCCGTGAGGCGATGATCTTGATGAAGTCGAACACATCCTGATTGAAACGTTCCGGCTGGGTCGTCTCCAGATTGAGCACACCGATCATACGCTCATAGGACACCAGCGGGATGATCATCCGTGCGCGTGCCTTTGGATTGAGGGTATTGTGATTTTCGAGCTGCTGAGCATCGGTAATCAGGATTGCGTCCTGCGAGTTGATCACGCCGCGAATCAGCGGATCTTCTGGCAGTTTATCCCCCGGGAGCAGGTTACCGTAGCGTCCAATGGCCTGCGCCAGAATGATCTGTTCGTTTTCCAGTGTGCCGATGTAACCGGCGTTGGCTGCGCTCAGGCGGACCGCCGCATCCAGCGCCAGCGACAGCACGTAGTCGATATTCAGGATCTGGTTCAGCTCCACGTCAATCTGCTGAAGGATGGTCAGACGCTGGATATAACGCTCACGTTCGGCTTCGGCTTCTTTGCGGTGACGGATATCGCGGATCATGCACTGGACACGGCTTTGCGCTACGACCTTCGCGCTGATCTCGACCGGGATTTCGTCACCGTTGGCATCGCGTACCAACTGCTCTGTGATGATGGTCTCGCCGGGGGCGAGCAGGTGGGGCTGGAAGGCTTTTGCTTTCGGCGAGGCAGAGCGCATCAGCTCTACAAGCGGTTTGCCGATCACGGCGTCACGCGGTGTGCCCACCATATCGAAGAAGGCCGAATTCGCCTCCAGTACATTTCCATTGGAGTCAGTCAGCAGAAATCCATCCGAAGCCTCTTCCAGCAGAATGCGGTAATTGGCTTCTGTCGCCCGTAATGCCTCGGCGTCATGCGTATGCTGGAAGGCGTATCTAAAGGCCTTCCGCAGTGCTGACGGTTTCAGATACTGTTTGTCGATAAAGTCCACCGCGCCGATCTGGGCGACAGTCAGATCGAAATCATCGGCGGCCTGACGGGTAGCGATCAGGATGGGGGCCTGCACACCAGCATCCAGCATCGAACGTACCAGCGATAAACCACTGTTCTGCCTGAACTCATCACTGATGACGTAAGCGTCGTACTTCTTGTGCAGGACAATATCCAGCACGGTATCGTAAGCGGAAGCACACTCTACTTCATAGATATGTGAGTCGCGGGCAAGGATCTTTTGGACTTTTGAATAAAATTCAATGTCGTCATCTACCAGTAGGATCTTGATCGGAGTCAATTTGGTATCCTGTCAGATGTCTCACACTCATAAAGCGTTTATGTGTCTAATGATAGCATATTTTGTTAAGAGATTTCGTAGTCTTTTGTATGCAGCTTGCGGATAAATGTCACAAATAAAAGAGGACAGACTGATGCCTGTCCTCTCTGATGCGTTTAGCCTGTAGACACTGACCGATCTTTCAGAGCAGTGCTGGCTGGTTTACTGCGTTTGCTTCGTTTACTTTTCTTCCGGGACGTCGAGCTTGTCCCACTCGCCCTTGCTGACGAACTTCGTCAGGTTGCGGCCATCATCGGTCTTGGCGCGCAGACCATGACGTACCTGACCATTCTTGGTGGTGAAGGTCGTCTTCTTGACGTTCTTCTGGTCGATCTTTACCTTCTGGCGAGTCTTGACATCGTAGAATTCAATTGAAGCCACGGTAGCACTCCTTTAGGATTGTAAAGTGAACTTTGTTTGATCGGATGCACGCGAGGTCCTCGCCTGAAAGGTCCGTCTCTCACCGTGCCTCCTTAACATTATAGTCACTTTGCCTGATTATGCATGACCTTTTTCGGCTAAAAAGCCAAAAAACGCCTAAATTCCGGTGGTTTTCGATTGGAGTTTGGTTAGAAAATTATACGTTCTGGCGTTTAAAGCCCTGCTAGACCTATTACGATGTCATAAGTACAAATTTTCACATATCCGAACAGATGATCCTGAAGAGGTTTAAGTACTGACGATCGTGCTGTCAATCAATCTTAAATGAGGCATAATGCATATGCATGTTGCATCTATGTTTCGCAGCCGTTGTGATCTCTGAAAGTATGATGATTCGATTGAACATCCGTTTCCTGACTTCTGGCCTGGTGCTGCTTACGCTGATCCTGCTTTCGGCATGCAGCAGCGGTGCAGTGATTTTCGCGCCCACTCCGCTGCCGCCGGATCTCTCGCCTGCACGCTATGAGCATCCCAGCGGGGCCTTTTCGATCCGTGTCCCTAAAGACTGGTCGGTGTATGCCCAGCAGGACAGCAGTCTGGCTTCGGCCAGTTTCTCGCTCCCGAATATGCACCACCCTTCGCTGACGGTTGCGGTAATCAACACCGGTCAGGTGATCGAGCCAACCGGATTTGGTGAGATCGTCCAGCAGTATCAGTCCCTGTATCGCCCCGATCTCAACCGCTATCAGCCGGGAGGGCGTGATGCCCTTGGCGACGGAAGCTGGCGTCTGACCGGTTCACGTACTGTCCCCGGTCAGCCCTCCGAAGCGCTGAATACCTTCGTCAGCTTTCAGGGATCATGGCTGGCAGTGACCGAGGTCGTGATCCCATCGGACGGCGCGCAGCAGGCACTGCTTCAGGACGCGGTAAACTCACTGGTTCTGAATCCCTCGGCTGACCTGCAACCAACTTCAACAGAAACGCTGTCACTGGTGCGCCCTAATCGCTACGGGTTCCAGAATGTGACGGCCTGGAACAACCCCGCCGGTGCGCTGTTCGTCACCGGCGAAGTGGGGCATTATGGTGCAGAGCCGACCGCGCCGGTCATGGTGCGTGTGGCCCTGCTGACCGATGAAGGCCAGATCGCTGAAGCGGTCGATACGACGATGGGCTACGGCATCCCGGCGGGCGGCTTTGCCCCGTTCAGCGTCCGCTTTGGCGAAGGTATCGCCACCAGTGACACCCGTTACAGCGTCACGCTGGTGACGGATAACCCCGACATGACACCTCCGCCGTTCGTCGGTCAGGGGACGTTACAGTGGGAAGATGCCTCCTCATTCGATGACGAGGGCCTGCTGCATGTGACCGGAAGCGTCACCAACAGCAGCGGAAACCCCGTTCAGGAAATGGTCGGGATCGTCACGGTATTCGATGCCCAGCAGAAAGTGATCGGCGCATGGTTCGCACCGCTGACCGGCGAGACACTTGACGCTGATACCAGCCTTGATTTTGACATTCGCATCCCCGAAATCGGTGGAGAGCCGGTCAATTACATCCTCGAAATTCAGGCGATCCCGGCTGAATAGCAGTCGATTGGGCAGATTTTCCATCAGATCAACGTCTGTATATGAAGATATGGAGATGGAGGTCAAACTGCGATGGGACTGCCTGCAAAATGGACCGATGCCGAACATGGATTATGCCTGGCCCTGTGGCCTGCGGTGACCTACCTGCGTGAACGCGGTGTGATCGTGACGGTCGAGAAGAATGTACTTTATCGCCTTCAGCCCGGTCAGGCCGAGGCGCAGGTGATCGTTGAACCTGTACAAATTACCGCTGTCGGTGCGATGTATCCGGTGAGCCTGCTCGATGGGCTGTGTAAATGACGCTTATACCGTCCCCTATGTGAAGATCTTCAGAGCGATTCATCCTCTCATCATGCTTTCCCGTTACGCTTACCGGGTGTAAGCCAATAACAGTATGTAAAGATGTGATGGAGACGAAAGATGGCCTCAGAGACAAAATCACTTCAGGGTAAAGTCGCACTGGTGACCGGAGCCGGTTCCGGGATTGGTGAAGCCACCGCGAAACGTCTGGCGAAAGAAGGCGCGAAGGTGGCCGCACTGGGCCGCACCGCTGATGAACTGGACAAGATCGTGAGCGCGATTGAGCGCGATGGCGGTACAGCGCTGGCGATTACGGCGGATATTTCCCAGTCCGACGAGATGCAGACCGCGATCGAAACGGTCATCGAAAACTGGGGCCGGCTCGACATCGTGCTGGCAAATGCCGGGATCAACGGTCATTGGGCACCGATTGAAGACCTGACTCCTGAAGACTGGGATCAGACGATGGACATCAACCTCAAAGGCACGTTCCTGACGATCAAGTATGCCGCGCCGTACCTGAAGAAGCAGGGCGGTTCGGTGATTGTGACGGCCTCAGTCAACGGGACGCGCATGTTCAGCAATACCGGCGCGACGATTTACGCCACATCCAAAGCCGGACAGGTCGCCATGACCAAAATGCTGGCGCTGGAACTGGCGAAGCACCGTGTGCGCGTGAATGTGATCTGCCCCGGCGCGATTGATACCAGTATTGACGAGAATACCGACCGGGAAAATCTGGAAAAGATCCAGGAACCGGTCGAGTTCCCTGAAGGTGAGATCCCGCTGACCGATGGCAAGCCGGGAACCTCCGAGCAGGTCGCGGATCTGGTGTATTTCCTCGCTTCTGATATGTCGAGCCATATCACCGGCACTGAGATGTGGATCGACGGCGGTCAGTCCCTGCTTCAGGGATAAAGTGACAGGTCGATTGCGGCACTGTTGCAGCAGTCTGTTGCAGTTTGCTGCACAATTTTGCTGCAATCAGGGATATATCGTCAGGTATTCAGGTTCAAAACTGCTTGTTGCTGCTGCAGCAGCAGCACAAAAAAAAGTGCTGCTAGTAGCAACTTACGGTTGCTGCAGCAGCGGGATAGCGGGCGGCATTCAAGGCCGCCCCAACGGTTAGCTGGCAGGCAACTGGCAACTACAGATGTTAAGGTGCATGAACCTTAAAGTATAGCACGAATGTTCGGTCTGTGCGGTTAGAGTTTTCAAATATTCAGATAATGAACGGCAGCAGGCGACCAGGGCGATGCATTGCAGGGTCGCCTGTACGAGTTTGTAACCCTAATATGCCGCGACCTGACCGTCCTTGCGCGGGTCGCTGCCGCCGAACAGCACACCGCTTTCGGGATCACGTTTAATGATGTGACCATCCCCGAACAGGCCGCGTGCGCGTCCCGAAACAGGCCGCACGGTATGACCAAGTTCCGCCAGCCGTGACATGGTTTTGACCGGGAGATCATCTTCCAGCGCCAGCACGCTTGAGGCTGTGCCATCGGTCAGGCACCAGCGCGGACGATTGAGCGCTTCCTGCGGATCGAGATCATCATCGACCATCGTGCTGATGACCTGAAAGTGCCCCTGCGGCTGCATGTATCCGCCCATGACACCAAACGGACAGTAGAGTTCACCGTTTTTCAGCGCCATGCCGGGGATGATGGTGTGATAGGGGCGTTTGCCCCCGGCCAGCGCGTTCGGATGCTCGGCATTCAGCGAGAAGCACGCGCCGCGATTTTGCAGGAAGATGCCGGTTCCCTTGGCGACGATGCCAGTGCCGAAGCCCATATACAGGCTGTTGATAAACGAGCAGGCGTTGCCTTCGCCATCGACGGTACAGAGGTAGATGGTATCGGAGCTGCGCAGGGGCGTCCCGAAGGATGGTGGCTGCATGGCCGCCTTCGGTGAGATCATCGCACGGCGCTCGGCGAGATAGGCATCGCTCAGCAGATCGTCCACTGGCGCGGGATTGTGTTCAGGATCAGCGATATAGCGGCGGGCATCAGCAAAGGCGAGGCGCATGGCTTCAACCATCAGGTGCAGGCGCTCTGGTGAGTCCCATGGCAGATTGGCGAGATCGAGGCCGTCGGCGATCTTCAGGGCGAGCAGTGCGGCCAGTCCCTGTCCGTTGGGTGGGCATTCGTAAACAGTCACGCCGCGATAATCCGCGCTGATCGGCTGTTCCCATGCGGAACGATGGGCGGCGAGATCGTCATAGGTCAGCAGTCCGCCGAGGGACTGAACGGTCTCGACGATGCGGTCAGCAATCGCCCCCTGATAGAACGCATCCGCACCTCCTTCGGCAATCGCACGGAACGAACGCGCCAGACCGGGCAGGTCGATCAACTGACCGACCTGCGGTGCAACGCCACCGGGCAGATAATCTTCGGTGTTAGGGCTGCGGCGCAGAAAATCCTGTGAAGCCTGCCATGCAGCGCCGAACACTGGCGCGACCGGATAGCCGCTTTCGCTGTAGTAGATGGCGTCGGCCAGCACCTCGTTAAGCGACATTCGTCCGTGCCGCTGGAGCAGATCTTCCCAGCCACGCACTGCGCCGGGGACGGTGATGGCATGGACGCTGCGATCCGGCAGTGTGCCGGTGATGCCCTGCTGGGCAAGCCATTCGATACTGAGGGCCTGTGGAGCGCGTCCGCTGCCGTTGAGGGCGGAGACTTCGCCAGTCTTTGCATCGTAATAGAGGGCGAAGCAGTCTCCACCGATGCCGGTTGAGGCCGGATCGGTCACATGGACGACGGCCGCGGCAGCAATCGCGGCGTCGGCGGCGTTTCCACCCTGACGCAGGATATTAAGTCCAGCCTGTGATGCCAGCGGATTATTCGCAGCGACCATCCCGCGCCGTGCTGTAACCATTGAACGGCGCGAATGGAAATCAAAGGACATGAGCTTCATGGCGGTGTTTATCCCCCAGGGTTCGGCAGTCGGTCAAAAGTGCATCGACTATACCGAGTCCGGCGGGTGCTGAAAAGTCGGTCAGGGTTTAACAGAGGCGGATCGCAGACTATACTGGTTTCAACGTTCCATTATTTCAAACCGAATGCTAAACAGACAGCCAAACAGATTTGAACATGGTCTCACATCCATCACACTACAAAGCAACTGTCCCCCGTATTCTGCTGGTTGAGGATGCGCCGGATCTGGCGGAGGTCATCACGCGGGAACTGGAAGCGGCTGGATACAGTGTGACCCACGCAGCTAACGGGGAAGCGGCGCTGGAGGTTGAGCAGCGTCAGGCGTTTCAGCTTGTGATTCTGGACTGGATGCTGCCGGGGATGAATGGGCTGGATGTGCTGCGCAATCTGCGGACACATTCGTCAGTGTCGGTGCTGATGCTGACCGCACGTGATGCGGAGATTGACCGCGTGCTTGGGCTTGAAGTCGGTGCGGATGATTATCTCACCAAGCCGTTCAGCATGCGTGAACTGATTGCCCGTGTACGCGCCATGCTGCGGCGGCGTGAGCTGATCGAGCAGACCATTACGGCTGACCAGTCGGCAGCCGGTCAGGTGATTGAAGCGGGAAGCCTGCGGATTGAACCGGACTCGCATCTGGTCAGCCTGCATGATGAGGTCATTGATCTCACTAAAACGGAGTTCGCGCTGCTTTACCTGCTGGTCAGCAATACCGGACGTGTTTTCAGCCGTGCCTATCTAGTGGATACCATCTGGGGCGCGGATTATGTCGATGGGGATCGATCGGTTGACAATACAATCCTGCGGCTGCGCAAAAAGCTGAACACGGCGGGTCACTGTATTGAAGCCGTCTGGGGTGTGGGTTACCGGTGGAAACGCGAATGTCACGAATAAAACAATTCTGGTCAGGCTTTTTCCTGAACGCATCGGTGCTGCGCACGTATGGTGAGACGCTGCTGGTATTCACCCTGCTGACGGTGTTCACGCTGCTGGTGTTTGAGGTGAACGCCGGACCGGTCACGCTTACCTCGCAGGTGTTTTTCATTGGCCCGTTCAGCGCCCTGTATTACGCGGTGCGGCTGCGCATCCCGGAAGGGCGATGGTACCGGCGCATCGGGCTGGATCTGCTGTGGCTGGCGGGGCCGATCGTGGTGTTTAATCCGCTGGTGTGGTTTGCGACACGCACGTTTCTGATCGAGATGTTCGCCTATGCAAACGACATGCGGGGCGTTGACACGATCTTTATCGGCCTGCTGGGATTCTCGTATCTGTTCTTCCGTGTCGCGATTCAGTTCATCATGTGGTGGGATGCGCTGCGCCAGCGTCGGGTGATCTGGTCGCTGGTATCCAGTAATCTGGTGGCGGTGGCCCTGCTTCAGGCGATTGTCGTGCTGCCGCTGACGGTGGCCCTGTTTTCCTCCACCCTGGCTGATGTCTCAGGCGCTGGAATCCCAGACTCGGCACTCGCGCATCTGCTGTACCGGCTGCAACTGCTGCTGCCGCTGATCGGGGTGGGGATGCTGATGGCCGCGACGGTCCTGATTCTACTGCTTCCGGTTTCGACGGCAGTCTCTTTTTTCTTCGCACGGCCTATCCGCAGGCGGCTGGATGTGCTGCTGGATGCGGCTCATGCGGCCCGTGATGGCAACTACGATACGCAGATTGTGGTCAGTGGACATGACGAGATCGCACGTCTTCAGTCTGACTTCAACGTGATGACGGCAAACCTGAAAATCAATATCGATGCGCTGCGCGACGAGCGTGAAAAAGTCGCCACGCTGCTGAAAACCCGCCGTGAACTGATGGCGAATGTCTCGCATGAACTGCGAACCCCAATTGCGACGGTGCGCGCCTATCTCGACTCGGCGCTCCGCCAGCAGAATCAGGAGGCGGTGCAAACCGATCATCAGGGGGATGTGGTAATTCTCTCTCAGCATGATGCAGAAGTGATCCGGCGGGAAACGCTGCGGTTACAGGTGCTGATCGATGATCTGTTTGCGCTGTCGCGTGCTGAAGTCGATCAGTTGGAGATGAAATCCACGCCGATGGATTTGATCCCGCTGATTCAGGGCGTGGTCGAGACGGTGTCTCCGCTGGCATGGCGGATGAACCGCGTGGAAATCGTCACCCGTCTGCCGTTATGGATGCCATCGCTGGTCGCGGATGGGGCACGACTGGAGCAGGTGCTGCGGAATCTGATTCATAACAGCCTAAGGCATACGTCGCCGGGTGGTCTGGTGATTGTCAGTGCTGAGGCGCGTGATAGATGGGCTGAGATCCGGGTACAGGATACTGGTGAAGGTATTGCGCCGGAACATCTGCCGTATATCTGGGAACGTTACTACCGTGACTCCGAGAACGGCGGGACCGGTCTGGGGCTGGCGCTGGTGAAATCCTTTGTGACGGCGATGGGTGGGCAGGTTGACGCCACCAGTACGCTGGGGGATGGCGCATGTTTCACCGTCCGACTGCCGCTGTCCGCATCAGAATCAGACGATTCACCGGTGGGCCAGTCTGCATCTGATACTTCGTCACTGCCCAAACCTCAGCCTGTGCTGAAGCCTGCATCGGCAAAGTCGGTCAGATCGGTGCCTCTGTCGAGGTAGGATAGAGGCGGAAATGATCCCCGGCAAAATCTCTGAAATCCCACTATAGCCCTGATTTTTGCGACAATTCTACGACAGTTTTGCGATTATCCCGTGACAGGTGATTGCTATGCTTGGATTGTCTTCCCACAGGAAGACGCTGAACCTGAACTTTAAACAGGAGTATCCAATGCATTCAGTACAAACCCTGCCTCGTGATGCCGAGCGCAGTCACGTTCAGGCGTCCGATGATCTTGTCATACTGCGCGATGTCACCCGCGAACTGCCACTGGGAACCGAACAGCTACAGATCCTGCGAGGTGTCTCATTTGCGATCCCACGGAAAACCAGCACCGCTGTCATGGGGCCGTCCGGGTCTGGGAAATCGACACTGCTCGGTATCCTCGCCGGTCTTGATACGCCCACCAGCGGACAGGTGATCGTGGATGGCGTGGATATCACGCATATGGACGAAGGCCGTCTGGCACGTTTCCGCAATGAGAAGATCGGTATGGTCTTTCAATCCTTTAACCTGATCCCGACGCTGACCGCGCTGGAAAATGTCGAGGTGCCGCTGTTCGCCAGCCGCAGCACGGCCAACAGTGCCGCCCGTGCCAGGCGCGTGCTGGAACTGGTCGGCCTTAGCGACCGGCTGAACCACCGTCCGCATCAGCTTTCGGGCGGACAGCAGCAGCGTGTCGCCATCGCACGGGCGCTGGTGAATGAACCGCGTCTGCTGGTAGCGGATGAGCCGACCGGCAATCTGGACAGTGCGACGGGTGAAACGATCCTCGACCTGTTTGACGAACTGCGCCGCGAACTCGGCCTGACGGTGATTATTGCGACTCATGATAACGTCGTCGCTCAGCGTGTAGACGGTATCCTTCAAATCGTTGACGGAAAACTGGTGGAGTAACCGTCATGAGTCGATTGATGTTCTATCTTCATTATGCGCTGCGTTCGCTGCGGCGCGATGGCACCCGCAGCCTTCTGGCGCTTCTCAGCGTGGCAGTGGGTGTACTTTCGTTGATTGCGATGCAGCTTCTGGCGAATGCACTGCTGCACGGTTCGATGTTTGACCAGCGCATCCAGTACGGCGGTGATGCGCAGATCATTGCTGAAGATTCCAGGCAGGGGTTTACTGCATCCGATCTCGAACAGTTTGAGGCATGGCGTCAGGATGGGCTGATCGCAGCATATACACCGATATCGTGGGGATCTGCCTCGTATCTGCGGACGCCTGCCAATGGAAGGGCGGTGTTCATCTCGAGGGCGATGGGAATCGACCCGGCAACCTATCCGCTGGTGGGGGAACTGGTCCTGCGCGAGCCAGCGGGTGCGACGGCTGCCGATGTCCTGCAAAACCCGACCGATGTGATGATCACACGCGATCTCGCGGCAGAGCAGAACCTGCATATCGGGGATACGATTCTGCTGGCAGGTGAGGGTACACCGACTCTGCTCACTGTGGCTGGGATTATCGCCGCGACACCGACGCAGCAGGGGGACTCCGTCTTTTACTCGCTTGAAACGGCTAGGCTGATCGAAAATCGGGAAGCGGTAGTGACGACGATTCCGGTGGTCTGGGGCAGCGTACCCGACGCCCCGCAGACCCTGATCGACAGCCCGTATCAGGTATATGTTGCGAGAGAACGTGCTGATGCAGTACAGGACTCCAGCAGTTTGTCCCTGTTTGACATCATGCTGAAGGGGGCCGGTGTGTTAGGGCTGCTGGTCGGAGGAATCAGCGTCGCCAATACGCTTCAGGTGATTCTGGCGCGGCGCAAACTCGAAATCGCCATGCTGAAAACACTCGGCTACCGGCGCTTCGATCTGCTGATGCTGATCAGCCTGGAAACGGGGCTGATTGGTCTGGTGGGAGGAATCATCGGGGCATGGGCTGGCGCTCAGGTGGCGGGCGGTCTGCTGGATATCCTCAGCCGTTCCGGTTCGCTTATGCTGGACTGGAGTCCTGATCCGGTGATCGTGTTCGGCGGTGTCATCGTCGGGATACTGACGGCAGTCGTGTTTGGGATGCAGGCGATTCTGGTCAGCAGTGCGACGCGCCCGGTGCAGATTCTGCGCGATCTTCCACAGCCGCCTTCACAGCGGATGCAGTTGGGACGGTTTGGCCTGTATGTAGCGATGCTGCTGATTTTCGGTGTGCTGGTGGGCGTGGTGCTGGGCACGCCGCTGGAGGGGATTCTGTACATGGTGGTCGGCGGGTTTGTGATCGTCGTGCTGCGTGCGGTGTTCTGGTCGCTGCTGTGGCTGGCGCTGAAGCTGCCGATGCCGCCCTTCCCGATTCTGCGGCTGGCGCGTTCCAATCTGCGACAGCGGAAGGCTCAGGCCAGTCTTGCTGTGATTGCGCTGTTTGCCGGGGCCTTTTCCGTGACGTTTGCCGCACTCGTCATCTATAACGCACAGGCGACGGTCACAAGGGTGCGGCCATCGGATGAAGGCTTTAATCTGATGGCCTTTACCGATAGCGAGCGTGCACAGGACGCTGTCAATCATATGATCCTGCAAGGGGCACAGGCGACGTAT
>JAEZAF010000228.1 GCA_023430545.1 Chloroflexota bacterium | reverse complement strand
TTGCAGCGGTGGACGTACTCGTGATCCCGAGCGTGACGGAAGGTGTCCCCGGAGCCCTCGTCGAGGCAGCGCTGAGTGGGATCCCTGTCGTCGCGACCGACGTCGGAGGGGTGCGTGAGGTGATCTCGGTCCTGGGCGCCGGGCTCACCGTCGACGTTCAGGATTTTCCTGGGATGGTTGTAGCCATCCGACGCGTCCTCCAAGATCCCGGGGCTTTTCGGGCAGAACGGCAACAGGTCGTCGAAATGCACGATCTGGGATTCGTGTCCGCCAAGTGGGAGCGGGCGCTGGAGCAGACGATCAACCGCTATCGAGGCCGCTGACGGAGCGAAAGATCTCGGCCGTGCGAGCGGTGGCGGCGTCGAGGGTGAAACGCTCCTCGAAGGTCTGACGACCCGCACGAGCGATGCGATCGGCCAGCTCGCGGTCATCCAGCACTCTCGCCAGGGCAGTTGCCAACTCGCCGCGAGGCACCACCAGCGCGTTGTGGCCGTCGTCGAACACACCGACCAGACCATCGAGTTGGACCGTGACGATCGGCTTTCGAGACGCCATGGCCTCGATGAGCGCGCCGGCCGCACCTTCCCGCCACGACGCGCAGACCACCGCATCGGCTGCGCGGAGCAGCGCCGGAACATCGTTGCGATGACCCAAGAACCTGACGCGGTCGCCGTAACGCATGGTTCGACGCACCTCGTTGAGGCGCGTCGTCGCGCTCCCCTTCCGCCCCGCGATGACGAGGTAGGCGGACGGATGCCTCCCCGCGACCTCATCGAATGCTGGGAGCAGGGTCTCGTATCCCTTCTGCACGTCCTGCCGCCCGATGGCCAGGATCATCCGGGCACCGTCGGGTAGGCACACGGACTCCAATGAGCAGCGAGACGGCGCATCGCTGCTCTTGAGCGTGTCCTCTCGACCTCGCTCACCGACCAGCACCCGGCCTGGCGGCACGCGAAGCGCTCGAGCGTTTGCCTCTCCGACGCCGACGGTCACGGCGTGATACCAGCTTCTCGACAGCCGGCCGAGGATGGCCTCGACCACCTGCACGCCGCGGACTTTCAGGACGTTCGTGCCGGGTTCGCCGAGCCGTTCCGCGTTGTAGCTCACGCTGGCCCAGGAGATGAGCACAGGTACGCCGGTCCCGATCGAGGCAAGCTGAGCCGGCACCGAGGCTTCGTACAGGGTGGCGTGGAGCAAGTCCGGCTCCAGGGACCGTATGAGCTCCCGAAGTCCGGTGATGCGGGTCCAGAAGCGTCGGTCCGACAGATCGTGGACGACCACACCATTGCGTTCCAGCTCGGGTACCAACTCCTGGCGACGGGTCAGCACCACTACGTGCAGGTCAATCCCTTGAGCCCTGAGACCGGGGGCCATTGCCACGAGTGATTGCTCAGCGCCACCATCCGGTGTCACCCCTGGCATCACCGTGACCACCCGCATGGGCACGGAGCATCCTCCAGCGGGTCCGGACCTCACCACACGGCGCTGGCTGGTGCGTGCGCCGAGGCTGCCCAGCTTCGACCCAGTCCTGCTCACAGCGCCCCCATCGCCTCGAGCGGACCGGACCGCGACGCGCGCCATGCCGGCGCGACCGACGCAGCGATCCCCGCAAGAACGGCAGCTCCGGCCACGATCGACAGCATCCGTACGGGCGGGTCCCATCCCATCGCCTCAGTCCCGCTCGCGGAGAGCACGGACAGGAGGGCGAACGACAGGGCCAAGCCCATGGCAAGGCCCAAGAACGTCCCGATCAGCGCAATGATCGTCGACTCCCAGAGAATCGTCCGGCGGATCTGTCCACGAGTCATCCCCAACGCGCGCATCACACCTAACTCCCGACGCCGCTCGAGGATGGACAAGGACAGCGTATTGGCGATTCCCAGCAAAGCGATCACCACGGCCAGTCCGAGCAGACCGTAAACAGCAACGAGGAATGTATCCAGAGGCGCTGTACGGGACGCCACGTACTCCGCGAGATCCTCGACGGCAAGGGAGCCATGCGCTGCGAACAGATCGGTCAGTGCCGTCCTCAGCGCAGCGACTCGGTCCGCTGAGGCTGAAGGGTCCGCCCGAACGAGCACCAAGGAGTCGTGGGCAAAGGTCGGCAGCATGTTCGCATCGAAGACCGTCCGAGGCAGCAGCACCGCGGCCCGCAAGAACTCCATGTCCACGATCGCCGCCAACTCGAGTCGTTGTACGCCGGTGCGTGGGAAGTAGAACGCCACTTGGTCACCGACGGACCATCCGTGCCGAACGGCGAATCGACGAGCGACTGCGAACGACCCCCTCTTCAGCTCGCTGAGCGAGCCCTGGATCTTGCCGGAGTTCACCACGTCGAAGAAGGAGTTGGGGTAGATCCCCAGAGCTGCGACATCGTCGCCGTCCGGGGGTGATTCCAACTGACGATCGTCTGCTTCCGCGCCTAGTGCTCGCGGGTCGTCGTCCGGTATTCGCACACCTCCGAAGCGGATCGGGCTGACGACCTCTACCGAATCCATGTCCGCAATCCGGGCGAGGTGTCCGGCAGGCAC
>JAEZAF010000034.1 GCA_023430545.1 Chloroflexota bacterium | reverse complement strand
CGGACGCGCATCCTGATGGCCAAAGCGACAGATCAGGCAGGAGAAGATCAGGCGCTGATGGACGAAGGCCGTCAGATCGCCGAGCAGATCCTGACCCGCAACAGCAGCGAACTGGGCATGCTGGCATCCAGCCGCGCCTATCAGCAGGTCTGGGCACGCGACAGCATGATCTGCGGGCTTGGTTTGTGGCTGTTCCCTCAACCTGACGCCGGAGCGGTGCATCAGCGCTCCCTGGAAACGCTGCGCCAGTTCCAGAGCCATCTGGGAAAGATCCCCCACAACATCGGCTATACCGATGTTGATGATCCAGCGCTGGTAGCGCACGGCGGTCGGATGGATACAGGCGTCGCGGAACGTCGTCTGGTCACGGATACCGCCCACGCAGGCTGTGTGGATGATAATCTGTGGTACATCCTCGGCGCGTACTACCACTTTATGCAGGGTCGTGATCTCGACTATCTGAAGTCCATCTGGAACAGTCTGGAACAGGCACTGCTCTGGTTGCGTTATCAGGATTCGAATGAGTGCGGCCTGCTGGAAGTCCATGAAGCAATGGATTGGGCAGACCTGTTCTCCAACCATTACAACGTCCTCTATGACAACGTCCTGTACTACGCGGTCTGGAAGGCAATGGGCCAGATGGCCGACGTACTGGAACTGCCCGCGCAGGCTTATACCGATACCGCCGAAGACATCCGGCGCAAGATCAACCTGCTGCTGTGGGTTCAGCCGAAGAGCGACGCCGACTGGACGTGGATTCAGCGTGAGCGCAAGGAATGGCTGTATCCCATTAAACGGGTGGAGACTGAACTGGTCGTCCGGCCCTTCTATCTGCCCTATATGGGCTTCCGTGATTACACTGACCGCTTTGACACCTTCGGCAATCTGCTGGCGATCCTGTTCGGTGTCGCCGATCAGCGTCAGGCCAATGCCATTCTCGATTACATTCATGGCTGCGGCCTGAATGACCCGTATCCGATCCAGTGCCTCTATCCGGTCGTCCAGCCCGGTGACCGCGAATGGCGCGAGTACTTCCGGGTGCGTAATCTCAACCAGCCCTACCATTATCACAATGGCGGAAGCTGGCCGTTCATCGGTGGGTTCTATGTGGCGGCGCTGGTACAGGCAGGCCGTATGGAAGAAGCGCGGTTTCAGTTGAACCGCCTCGCAAAAATGAATCACGACGGAGTCCGTGAACCATGGGAATTCAATGAGTGGTTCCACGGCCAATCCGGACGCCCTATGGGCTTCGGCGGCCAGTCGTGGTCAGCAGCAATGTATCTGTTCGCCTATCATGCAGTAACTCACAACGCGGTCCCGGTCTTTAACCCGGAACGCCGTTGGAAACTAGCGAAGCATTCGTAAGATAAAAAGAAATGCAGCACATCCCCCATCCTCGATTTCAGAGAATCCTTGACGACCTCTACAGCTTTGAAGATACCTGTACCGTCTATGTAGTCCGTTCCGGCAGCGAAGCGGTACTGATTGACTTCGGTTCCGGTGATGTCCTCGATCAGCTTCAGACCATCGGCATCGAGCGTGTCACCGACATCCTGATCACCCATCACCACCGTGACCAGTGTCAGGGACTGCCGCGTGCAGTCAGAGCAGGCATCCGTATCTGGGTGCCGCATACCGAACAGGATCTTTTCCACGACGCGGACGCACACTGGCAGGCCCGCGAAATCGCCAACAATTACAACATGCGGCAGGATCGCTTCTCGCTGCTGAAGTCGGTCCCGATTGACGGCACCCTTCAGGATTATGAGACGCGCTGCTTCGGACAGCATCCGTTCACCATCCTGCCGACACCCGGCCACACCATCGGCTCGATCACACTGATGACCGAATTGAGTGGTCAGCGTGTGGCCTTCACCGGCGATCTGATCGCAGGCCCTGGTCTGGTGTGGAGCCTTGCCGCCACCCAGTGGACGTACAACGGCGCGGAAGGCGCACCCGCCAGCATCGCATCCCTGCTCGATCTGAAGGAACGCCGACCGGATATACTGCTGCCTTCTCACGGTGAGATCATGACGCTGCCAGCCGAGGCGATTGATTTACTGGTGGATCGTCTGTGGCAGCTTCTCCAGCTTCGCGGCGAGAACCGTAATCTGTTCAACCTGCGCGAAAATCCCTATGAGCCGATCACACCGCATCTGCTGCGGCATCGCGCCAGCATGGCGAATACCTACGTCCTGCTGTCGGACAGCAAAAAGGCGCTGATCATCGATTTCGGCTACGACTTCACCACCGGCTTCAGCGCTGGCAGCGACCGCGCTTCGCGGCGTCCGTGGCTGTATACCATCCCCATGCTGAAGCAGCAGTACGGCGTCGAACAGATCGAAGTTGTGATCTCGACTCACTTCCATGATGATCACGTTGCGGGGATTAATCTGCTGCGGCGTGTCGAAGGCACGCAGCACTGGGCGGCGGAAAGCTACGCCGATATCCTTGAAGACCCCGGCAGCTATGACCTTCCATGCCTGTGGTATGACCCAATCCCGGTGGACCGGCGTGTGCCGCTGGAAACACCGATCCAGTGGGAAGAATACACCCTGACCCTTTACCCGCTTCCCGGCCACACCCGCTATGCCGTCGCGATTGCGTTTGAAGTGGATGGCAAGCGGATACTGGCAACCGGCGATCAGTATCAGGGTGGAGAAGGACTTCAGCTCAATTACGTTTACTATAATCGCTTTCAGGCCAGTGATTATATCCAGAGCGCTGTGCTGTACGACTATGTGAAACCAGACATCATCCTCACCGGCCACTGGAAACCGCTGTACGTCGGCGCTGGCTATTTCAACAAACTGGCGACGATGGGCCTTGAGCTGGAATGGCTGCATCAGGAAGTCCTGCCGCACGCCTTCGATCTGGGCGAAGGCGGATTTCTGGCACAGCTCTATCCCTATCAGATTCAGACACGCAGCGGCGAACCCTTTAAGGTGCAGGTTGATGTGCGTAATCCCTTCCGCAAATCCGTCGATGCCGTTGTTCAGATGGTCGTGCCGGAAAACTGGCAGGTCATCGAGGCAACCTTCGGCGGGCAGAAGATCGGCATTGACGCGCATGGTGCTGTCTTTATGACGTTTGAGACGACAGAAGTCGATGTGCCGCCGCTGGTCTTCACTATCATCCCGCACAGCGGTTCCCGCACACGGCGCGAACGCATTGCGGCTGATGTCACAATCAACGGTCAGCGTTTCGGCCAGCAGGCAGAAGCGCTGGTCAACCTGAGTTGAATTACTTACTAACGGAGAATTTACGATGAGTCAGGCGAACGTAAAAAAGCGGCGGCAGTCCACAAAGGACAAGCCGCAGGCCAAACAGGTAGAGACAAATCAGGCTGCACCAGCCCAAAAGCAGAACCGTCTGCACATGATCGGCAGCGCACACATTGACCCCGTGTGGCTGTGGCCCTGGCAGGAAGGCTTTCATGAGGTCAAGGCATCCTTCCGTTCGGCGCTGGACCGCATGAACGAATACGGCGACTTCATTTTCGTCGCCAGCAGTGCCGCCTTTTACGAATGGGTCGAGCAGTCGGACCCGGCCATGTTTGCCGAGATTCAGCGCCGCGTGGCCGAAGGGCGCTGGCAGGTGGTCGGCGGCTGGTGGATCGAACCGGACTGCAACATCCCCAACGGCGAGTCCTTCGTCCGGCATGGATTGTACGGGCAGCGCTACTTTAAAGAGAAGTTGGGTGTCACGGCGCGGGTCGGCTTCAATGTGGACAGCTTCGGCCACGCCGCAACCCTGCCGCAGATTCTGAGTAAAAGCGGTATCTCGTATTACACCTTCCTGCGCCCTATGCCCAATGAAATGGGACTGCCGTCACGCCTGTTCTGGTGGCAGGCAGATGACGGTTCGCGGGTGTTGGCGTTCCGCATCGCCTATGAGTACCTGTCATGGGGCAGGGACATCGAAGATCACGTCCGGCGTGTGGCCGATGAGATCAAAGCGCCGCACGAAGAGATCATGTGCTTTTACGGCGTCGGCAATCACGGCGGCGGCCCGACCATCGAGAATATCGAGAGCATCCACCGTCTGAATCAGTCCGACGACATGCCGGAACTGGTGCTGAGTTCACCGGAAGCGTATTTCGACTCCGTCATCCAGAATCCGGCCCCGATGATCCCGACCGTGCATTCGGACCTTCAGCGTCACGCCCCCGGTTGCTACGCGGCGCACTCTGGCATCAAGCGCTGGAACCGCCGCGCGGAAAATCGCCTGATGACTGCCGAGAAATGGTCAGCGCTGGCCGCATGGCAGAATATCCAGCCGTATCCGGCGACCTTTGGACATGCGTGGAAGAGCGTGCTCTTCAACCAGTTCCATGACATCCTTGCCGGGACGAGCCTCGAAATCGCCTATGACGACGCCCGCGACAGCTATGGCGAAGCCATCACAATCGCAGATCGTGCGCTGAATCTGGCGACGCAGGCGTTTGCATGGAATGTGAAGATCGATCCCGAAGCGGACATGAAGCCGATCATCGTCTTTAACCCGCATACGTGGCCGGTCAGGGAAACCATCGAGCTGGAGACCTATCGCTGGAAGCCGGAAGCCGTACTGGTCGATGAGAATGATCAGCCGGTGCCGCATCAGCAGGTGCAGTCGACCACTGTGACCAGCCGCGTTCGCCTGAGTTTCACCGCCGATCTGCCTGCCCTCGGCTATCGTGTATATCGTCTGCGTCCGGCAGGCACGCCGGAGAATTTCCCGACCGTCGAGGCGACCGACACCACACTGGAAAATCAGTATTTCTGCCTCGAAATCGACCCGGAAACCGGCTGCATCCAGCGCCTGTTCGACAAACGCGCTCAGGTCGAGGTCTTCATCGGTCAGGCCGCGAAGCCGGTGGTGATTGAGGACACCTCCGACACGTGGGGACACGACACCTTCAAGTATGACCACGTGATCGGCACCTTCAGTGCGACCAGCGTGCATCTGGCCGAACACGGGCCGGTGAAATCCGTCCTGCGTGTGATGAGTGCCTACGAACACTCGACGCTGATTCAGGACTTCATCATGTACCCGGATCGCGAGCAGATCGACGTGCAGGCGGTGGTGGACTGGCGTCAGCAGTTCAGTATGCTGAAGCTGCGCTTCCCGGTCAGTGTGTATTTCTCACGTGCCACGACCGAAGTCGCCTATGGGCACATCGAGTATGCCGCGACCGGTGACGAATACCCGATGCAGAACTGGGTCGATGTCAGCGGGCTGGCACGTGGGCAGCAGTTCCCCTACGGCTTCAGCCTGCTGAATGACAGCAAGTACAGCCACGATGTCAACGTGCGCGACATCGGCCTGACGGTGCTGCGAAGCCCGGGCTATGCCCATCACATCCCGTCGCAGGTGGATCGGTCCAAGCTGCACAGCTTCATCGATCAGGGCATCCAGCGCTTCAGCTATACCATGCTTCCTCATCCCGGAAGCTGGGAAACCGCTGGGACTGTCCGCCGGGCAGCGGAACTCAACCAGAAACCGACCGCCCTGTTCGCCACCTATCATCCGGAGGGTACCCTGCCCCTGACGGATTCGTTCATCGACGTACAACCGGACAACATCATGGTGACGGTGGTCAAGCAGGCCGAAGACAATGACGATCTGATCGTCCGTGCCTATGAGACAACCAAAGTCGCGACACGGGCCGCAATCCACCTGCCGAAGTGGAACCGCGTGATCGAAGCGGACTTCGATCCGTGCGAAATCAAGACCTTCCGTGTCCCCCGTGACACCAGTCAGCCCGTCACCGAGACCGACATGCTGGAATGGGATCAGGTCACAGGGCGGGACTCATGAGTACTTATCACGAGACGGTCCGCCGTGAGCTTCAGGCCGCGGGACACTATCTGCTGACGAATGAACTCGCGTGGGGCAATGCCGGGAATCTCAGCGCCCGCATTTCGCCGGATCGTCTGCTGGTCACGGCCAGCGGGACACGGTTGGGTGAACTAAACGATGATGACTTCGTCGAATGCCCGGTTGATGCATCACAGGAGACGGTTTACCCGCGTAAGCCGTCCAAAGAGATGCCAATGCACCGTGCCATCTATTACGCCCGACCGGAGATCAATGCCGTACTGCACGCCGCACCCTTCTACAGCACACTGATCGCCTGTGCAAATGAGATCGACATTCCGAATGACTGGTATGTCGAGAATATGTACTATCAGGAGCGTGTAGCGCGTGTGTCCTACTGCCACCCCGGTTCAGAGGCACTCGGAGAGGCCGTCGCAGCACAGGCGACCAAAGCCAATGTCCTGTTACTGGAAAATCACGGCGTGCTGGTCTACGACACCTCGATCAGCGAAGCGTTGATGGCCCTGCATACGCTGGAACTCACCTGTCGTATGCTGATCACCGCCAGAAGCGCAGGCATCGCGATGAAACCGGTCAGTCGCGAGATGGTATCAGCGTTTCTGCAGGAGTCCGGCTACCGTGCGCCGCACCAGTGGCCGAGTTAAAATGAGAACGATGCAGGACTGTCGGAGGCAAAATGCATCCTGAATTCGAGCGACTACAGCAGCGCTACCCTGATCTGGGCGATACCGTCCCCAGTGTGCAGGCCGCCTATCAGATCCTCAGTGCGACCTTTCACGCGGGCGGTAAACTGCTGATCTGCGGGAATGGGGGAAGCGCGGCGGACAGCGATCACATCGTCGGCGAACTGATGAAAGGGTTCGAGCTGCCCCGTCCGATTGATGAGGAACTGCGCCAGCGCCTGACGCGCTTCGATGTGGAGCGCGGCGCGTATCTGGCGTCGCGGCTGCAAAAGGCCCTGCCCGCGATTTCACTCTCAGGACACGCGGCCCTGTCTACCGCTATCAGCAACGACACCGCCGGGGATATGGTCTATGCCCAGCAGGTGCTGGGCTATGGCCGCGCCGGGGACACCCTGATCGGTATCAGCACCTCGGGTCATTCGGCGAATGTGCTGAACGCACTTCATGTAGCTTCTGCACTGGAGATGCACACCATCGGCCTGACTGGACAGTCCGGCGGTAAAATGCGTGACCTGTGCGAGGTGACGATCTGCGCCCCTTCACAGCGCACGCTTGAGATTCAGGAACGGCATCTGGCGATTTATCATGCACTCTGTATTGCACTGGAACAGGAATTTTTCGGATGAGTACACCCGGGCTGTCAGCGGGATTGTTGGCAGGTATTGATATTGGCGGGACCAAATGCGCGGTCAGTCTCGGGCAGATCGACGGCGCAGGCATCACTATTCTGGATAAACATCGTATCCCCACGCCGTCGTCACCGGATGCGACCCTGAGCGCATTAGTCGAACTGCTGCGCGAAATGCTGACTCCTCACAGCCAGCCGCTGCAAGCCATCGGCATTAGCTGCGGCGGCCCGCTGGACAGCCAGCGCGGTCTGGTGCTGTCTCCACCCAATCTGCCGGGATGGGATGAAGTGCCGGTCGTGGATTATTTTCAGCAGGCCTTTGGTGTACCCACAGCACTTCAGAATGACGCCAACGCTGGCGCACTGGCCGAGTGGTTGTGGGGCGCGGGTCAGGGCACGCGCAATATGATCTTCCTGACCTTTGGCACCGGCATGGGTGCTGGCCTGATCCTGAACGGACAGCTCTACAGCGGCACCAACGATATGGCTGGTGAAGTCGGCCACATCCGGCTGGCGGACGATGGCCCACTCGGTTACGGCAAGGCCGGATCATTCGAGGGCTTTGCCAGCGGCGGCGGCATCGCTCGGCTGGCGATGTCCCGTGCCAAAGCCGCGTTAGAGGCAGGCCACCCACCCGGCTTCTGTCCATCTGAAGACTATCTGCCCCTGATCACCACTGAAACCGTCGCGATCTGCGCTAATGAGGGCGATCCGCTGGCATTGGAGATCTTCGAGACCGTCGGGCGGCGGCTCGGTCAGGGGCTGGCCCTGCTGATCGACATCCTCAATCCGGAGCGTATTGTACTCGGCAGCATCTACCTGCGGCAGCGGCATCTGCTGGAAGCGCCGATGCAGGCAGTCTTAAAAGCCGAAACCCTATCGTATGCCCGTGAAGTCTGCGACATCGTCCCGGCGGGCCTCGGCGAACTGGTCGGCGATTATGCGGCGCTGGCCGTGGCAAGGTATCAGCAGCGATCTGTTTAAACGATCTCTTTAATCGGAAAAATGCATATCGTCCGGGATGAGATTGTGGCGGTGGCGGCGGCGCAAAAATAATGCGCCACTGCAACTATTTTTCCCCTCAAAATGGGCGGTGATGGCCGAATTGCGGCGTAAATGTGCCGCAAATACGCTGCAATGCGCCGCACATACGCTGCAATCCGCCACAAATACGCTGCTTGCTGTTTGCTGCTGCTGCTGCCGCCGCACAAAATTTTTGTGCGGCAACAAATTTTCTCTCAAAGTGCGCGTTGGTACCCGATTTGCAGGAACGCGCTGCAACGTGCCGCAGGTTGTGCTGGAAGGCGATAGGCCATGTTAAGGTGCCGGAGCCTCACAGTATAGCACGGATGTTCGGGTTGTGCGGTTCGAATTTTCAAACGAAATGGACCCAAAAGCGGCGGCTTTTTCGCCTCAAGATTTCTTATGCTGCTGCATGTGGATCCGGGAGCATCCGACCCCATATGCACCAAGTTAAGGGATTTTGCAACAGACCCCCCATCCTAAATCCATCCCGGCATTGCAAGCAATGCTATCCACTCGCTCTCAAGCTCACTCCGAGGGAAGGACTTTTTGTGTGTGAGTGGGTTGATTCCCCTTCCCTCAGAGCGAACGATGGATGTTCTTCCCGCCTGCGGCGGTGGCCTGATTTACACCTGCTTCAACATGTAAAATGGCTTAACTTGGTACGCATGGGTCCGGGAGCATCCGACCCATAAGATGCAGGAATTACCTCACCTTTCCCACGGCCTTAAACTACACCTCGCGCAGGATTGGCTCTCCCCACGCACTGACCGGCTCGGTCGCCTGCTGATACGGCACACGAGGTAAATCGTCACCGTGAAGTTCCAGCCAGTTGGCCCATCGCTCGGTATCCTTGCCGTAATCTTCGCCGGTGATCGCGACCAGTTCGGTGTGCGCATGTTCCGCCAGCAGTGCGCGGTTGTCGTTCAGATACGAGATCAGGATCACATAACCATCGGCACTGCCGCAGCGGGCCAGCGTCCGCCCGATGACCAGTTCGAGATATGCCAGCCGCTCCGGGATGTAATCCGGCTGGAAGCCCTCATAGCGCATCTGACTGTGGAACGGTGTGTAGCGGTGCATCTGCTGTAAGGGTGGGATAAGTTCAGCGGATGCGATGCGCTCCGCGATATAACAGACTGCATCGACATAGTAGAAGACTCCCGGCATTTCCTCATAGAAGTCGTCCATATTAGCCTGTGCCAGCAGATCGACCACGCGCTGAACGACCGGCAGCACTCGGATGTCCGCCGCCATGCCAAGACTGTACAGCAGATAGACAACATCCGGCATCGCGCCGTGATCCGGTGGAAGCTGGGTATAGCGGATGTGCGCCTCGCGTACCGGCAGACGATCTCCGCCCAGATGCGGCATGATGGTGTCGATCAGCGCGGGGACACCGGCACTGGAGCCAACCAGCGCCAGCGCCTGTGCGATCAACGTCCGGCGTTGGCCTTCGGCAGACTTCAGCGCTGCTTCCAGCAGCGGGATCACCTGCGGGCCAGCACAGGTCAGCTCCACCAGCGGGATGGTCTCGGTAAACAGATCGGTCAGCTCCATATCCGAGTAGGCATACAGCGGCTGGTCGGACGGCATGGCATCAATCAACTGGCGCAGTTCATCTTCGGTATAGGTTTTGTGTTCCAGCGTGCGCGTGAGGACATCTGAGGGCAGCACATCCGCCTCGACTAAGCGCTGCTGCAAGGTTCGCAGGTCGATGTCACGCAGTCCGGCACTGCTGCTCACGGCCTGAGCCGCCGCGACAGCCGCCACACCGCCGAGGTTTTCGAGGTCCGCCTGCATGCGGATGGCGGGAAGCGCGTCATGTGTCGCGGAGATCGCCTTGCCGACCACCAGCACATTATCCAGCGTGCGCGGCATCAGCGCACGATACGGGATCTCGATTTCCAGATTCGGCGGGATCAGGCCGATACGCAGCCAGTCCGAGCCGGTGTGCCCTTTCACATCATGATTGCTGAATGGGATGTTGACCACATCTTCCCACCTGCGCTGGCGGATCTGATCGGTCAGTGTCAGCACCACATCGGCCATAATATGGCGGCTTTCACGCGGGGCGATGTAAACGCCGTGATCGTGCATCTGTTCCCTGCTGCCGCGCCTGCGTCCGGCCAGAACAGCGCGGGTATAGTCCTCGATATTGGAGACATCGACCATGCTGGTGAAATGATTGCGCGTCAGGCCCGGTCGCGGAAACTGTGCCAGCGCGTACCACATGCAGATGTGATCGCGGTCATGGCCGTAGACGTAATCCGCACCGGCAAACGCCGCTACATCACCATCACCGCTGGCGTCGATGATCACCTGAGCACGGATGATCGCAGGGCCGTTTCGTGTGGCGACGATGACTCCGCTGACGGTACGATCCTCGACCAGTGTCCCGATCACGAAGGCATTCGACAGCAGCTCAACCCCGTTCGACTCGGCTTCGTTCAGCAGGGCGTAGGCTTTGACTTCGATATTCCATTTGGGGATCAGTCCCTTAGGGCGTGGCTGCTGAAGCCGCACATGCATCTCATCGACCAGCGACATCGTGCTGGCGGAAAATCCACGACGGCGGCCAAACCAGTAGCTGTGAACGCCGCCATACGTGCCGGTTCCACCGAGACCGGGATTCATCTCGATGAT
>JAEZAF010000027.1 GCA_023430545.1 Chloroflexota bacterium | reverse complement strand
CTCGTCGATGTACTGCGCGAAGAAGGGGATGTTGACCGCTTCCGGTACGGGCATCATCCGCAGGCTGACGACCATCTGCTTGGCGACCTGTACGCTCCGCGTCCCGGCGGAAACACCGCCGTAGCTGACAAACCCGACCGGTTTATAAGCCCATTCCTGATTGAGATAGGTCAGGGCATTGACCAGCGAAGCCGGAGTCACGTGGTTGTATTCCGGCGTCACGAAGACATAGGCGTCGGCACGGCGGACAATCTGTGACCAGCGGCGGGTGTGTTCGTGCTCGTACTGTCCGAGGCGCGGATGCACTTCTTCGTCATAGATAGGTAAATCGACTTCGGCCAGATCGACGACTTCAACCCTGAACTGACCTGACTGACGTGCGTACTCGGCAAACCACTCGGCGACGGCTGGCCCCTTGCGGCCTTTGCGCGTGCTGACGTTGATAACCTGTAGTGTTAACATGGGATTTTCCTTGTTCATGATGGTTTCTGATGATAAGCAGTCGAAATTAGAAGCTGACCAAAACGGCCTCATTGCTGAATGAGCGCAGTGTAGTACAATACTGTGAATGCGTAAAATGCAAGTCTTAAAAGTGAGGTATGAGAAAAACTCATATGAACTTTTCACAACTGGAACTGCTTCAGGCGATTCATGAGAAGGGCAGCATCACAGCGGCGGCAGAGGCGGTCGGATTTACCCAGTCGGCGGCCAGCCGTGCGCTCTCCACACTGGAAGACGAACTCGGAGTGACGCTGGTGCACCGTCACCGGCACGGCGTGGCACTGACCGAAGTCGGGGAACGCCTGCTGCCAGCGATCTACGAAATCCTTAGCGGCGCGGAAGTCATCCGGCAGGAAGCCGCGGCGCATCGTGGGCTGGCGACCGGAAAACTGCGCATTGGCAGCATTCACACCATGGCCCCGAAGCTGCTGTCGCAGTTTGTCTCTACCTTTCGCCAGCGCTATCCGGGGATTGAGACCGTCGTGCTGGAAGGTAACGAGTCCGATATCCTGTCCATGCTTCATCAGGGGGTGATCGATGTCGGACTGGTGGCGCACAACGGCGACAGCTCCAACTCGGTCCCGATTGCGCAGGACGAAATGCAGCTTGTCGTTGCTGCGACGCATCCGCTGGCTGAACGGGACTGTGTGACGATCCACGACTTCGCGCAGGAACCGTTTGTGATGTCGAAGTTCGGCTGTGCCAGCGTGATTCGGGATCTGTTCGCTGAGTCGCAGCATCCGCTGAATGTGGCGCTGGAAATCAGCGATGGGCACTCGGTGCTGACGATGGTCAAAGAGGGATTGGGTGTCACCCTGCTGCCACAGATGAGCCTGCCCGACTCCATGACTGGCCTGCACGCGCTGAGCTTTGATCCACCGCGCTACCGTGAACTGCGGGCGATCGTCAGTAATCTGCGAACGGTTTCCCCGGCGACACAGGCCTTTCTGAAGATCATCCGCGACTGCACGACGTGCGATACAGTCATTGAGACGCCGCAGTCCGCGCCTGTTGAGGTTGGGTGATGGCTGTGTTTATGGGTTAGTGACAATACCTGCGTCTCAAGCAATGCAGCCCTGTCTTCACGGTGTCTCGTAATGATGAGGACAGGTGGAACCAATTGCAATTCACTTTCGTTCGAAACCGGTTAAAATCGGGTTTGTCCTGTGTTTGTGATGTTATTTCAGGAGAATCCGATGCGTTATACCCTGATCGCTGTTTTGCTTCTTCTTTTCAGTCTGTCTCCTGAAGTCCACGCGCAGGACGAGCCGCTGCCGGAAGTCTACTCGGTGGACTGGAACCGTGACGGCATGTATATCGCGGTCGGCACTGAGGACGGCTTCTTTATCTATGATACCGGCGACCTCAGTATGACGCCGATCCACTTCATGCCGGGGATGCGGGTGACATCGGTGGTTTTCCACCCAACAGAACCGACGTGGCTGGCGGTCAACCCGCGTGATGAAGAGGCGGTGGTGCAGATCATCGACCTCGACAACGGTGAGACGGTCTTCCAGACTAACTGGATTGTGGATGAGTACACCGATCTCTCCTTTACTGCCGACGGTGAACGACTGATCGCGGTGGCGGGCGGTATGCCGGTGATCTATCCACTGGCTGAGGCTGCACAGCCCTATCTGCTGTATGCATTGGAGACCTCCGATTTTTCGGTCTTCGCCGTCAGCCCGGATGGTGAGCAGATCAGCGCTGTTGAAGAGGCTGCCCTGTATATCGATACACTGGACGCCCCGGAGCAGACCCTGAACCGACTGCTCGATTTTGAGGTTGAAGATGAAGTGACGGCAATCGCTTTTTCGCCGGACGGTGACGTGGTCATCGCCGGAGATGAACGCGGCAGCCTGCGCAAGTGGTCACTGCCGGACCTGACCTATACCTCCTTCATCCGATCAGACCGTACCTCCACCAGCAATTACATCAATGCACTGGAATTCGCGACCGAAACACCGATTTTCTACACGGCGGAAGGCGATCCGGCAGCGACGGTGCGCGTCTTCCAGATTCAGGCCCTGAATGCGGTTGATGCCTTCGGCTTTGAGGATACAACGGCCAGGCATGTACTGGATCTGGCCCTGAACCCCGATGAGACACAGATCGCAGCGCTGCTGGATGATAACACCGTGCATGTGATCGATCTGGCGGATAAATCACTGGTGGCACGGCTGGGAACCCCGTTGAAATAGTGGGCCGCTGAACACTCTGACGATGATCGTCAGGCAACAGGTGAGTGAGGGTTGATTTTCAGCATCGTAAAGTCGAATATCATCAGGCTGTTATGAGCTAATCTGAAAGGCTGATGCTGTGTCTGCTATTGTACGCATGCAGCGGGATGTGCGGCGGATTTCTGTACCCTTCCTGCTGATTCTGTTTTCACTTGTGTTTTCGCTTTTGTTCTCCGTCTCGCCGAGCCAGATGCAGACGCTGATCAATACGCCGGGGGCATGCCCTGGGGCGATGGTTTCTCAGCTGGTCATCGGGGCACAGGCGCAGGTTAATCCCGGTGAGCCGAATAACGTCCGGGCAGAACCGTCGATTGATGCTGAGCAGTTGTTTCAGATACCGGCGGGTGGCGTGATGGATGTGCTCGATGGCCCGGTCTGTGCGGATGGCTATGCATGGTGGCTGATCTCGTATGAGGATCAGACGGGCTGGACGGTCGAAGGGACAGATACGGAATACTTTCTGGATTACCTTCCTTCAACTGACGATGTAACCCCGGATACAACCCTGACACTGACGGACCCCGCGTGCCAACCACAGGCTGCGATACGTCCACAGCTTCAGGTCGGCCAGACGGCACACCTGCGCTATCCGTATCCGCACCGAGTCTTTGAGGAACCATCTGACACCAGCGCTGCCCTCGGCCAGATTGAGTCAGAAGAAACGATCCATGTGCTGGCTGGCCCGGTTTGCGGTGATTACGGCGGACGCAGTGTCTGGTGGTTTGAGGTGCGGACCGACTCGATCACCGGATGGGTGATTGAATATGACGACGGCACGTATGTGATCGAGGCCGGGACCCCTGGGCCGACGCCAACACCTCTGTTTGAGCCACTGCCGCAGGTGCACACGCTCGACTGGAGCAGTGATGGTCGCACGCTGGCCGCAGGGACCAGTGATGGCCTCTATCTGTTTGATGCAGACGATTTTTCGAAGCCACCGCGTCAGCTTTTCCCACGCAGTTACGTGATGTCGGTCGCGTTTCATCCAACGGAGCCGACGGTGCTTGCCCTGCATGTCGACGCGTATGCGGCGGATATCGCACCCGTGCTTCAGGTTATCAACAGCGAAACGGATGAAGTTTTCGACTCTGTGGAGTTATCCTCAGCCAGTGTGGGCAGTTATTTTTCGGCACAGCCCCGGAAGCTGGACTTCAGCGCCGACGGTGACCAACTGCTGGACCGATGGAATGTATTTGGAGAGATCTATCAGGTTGAAGGGCTGGAAAGCAGCGGCAGTATCAATATCCCGAGAGAACAGGGCAGCAGTGTAACCACCCTCAGCCCGGATGGCCAGTGGATGGCAACGAATTACGGCCTGGATCATCTCTATGTTGGTTCGGTGGACGGACGATTCGACGGGCAGGAACTGGCTGATATGAGCTTCTCCGAGGAAATCACCGGCCTGTATTTTTCACCGGACAGCACGGCGCTCATCATCCTGGATCAGTGTGGAAGCCTGTTCCACCTCAGTATTCCGGAAGCAGAGCTGATCACGGATGAGGTAGCGGACTGCGAACACGTCAGACCGACCGCTCTGGACTTTGCCCGGCAGCGACCAGTCTTTTACACCAGTACCGGTCGCGAGGATGCAGCGGTCGAGATCTACCAGACGGACGATCTGACGCTGCTGGATACGCTGACGATCTCGGATGCGCCCTCCGGCCCGCTGCCAGTGTTGGCTGTCAATCCGGATGATACGCTGCTCGCGGTCTCCGTAACCGAAGAGACGGGTGTGCCCGGTGAGGCTTATTCGACGGTGACGATCATGGACATCGAGACGAAATCACCGGTGACCAGGCTGGTGCTGAGGCATAACTGAGCGATATTAAGCAGGTGGTAAGTAAAGCCGGCGTTGGGTGTAAGATTCCGTCAGATGGTGCATCTGATAAGAAGTGAGGGTGAAAGTTGACAGCGATGCTGTAAACGAATACACTTTTGCCTGAGTATCATTTCTGAATCTGCCATCATTGAAAGTTCGAGACGAACTGATGATTACTTTTAGTTGTTGTTGTGTCTGTCAGACTCCGGGGCGTTAGCCGAGCGACTGAGACAGACACGTTAAGCTGAATTCCGAACCGGCATTGAAACCGCCGGCCTGAACAGCGACTGAACGAACGCGAGGAAACGACCCCCAGTAACTCTCTGGGACGAGCGTTGTTTTCCAACCGTTCTGTACAGTCGCTGTTTTTTTATCTGTTTACACCAGCGCAGTTCGCAATTTCTGAAATCACCGGACCGGCTGAGAAGCCGATAAACTGAGGAATGACACGGTTATGGTTGCTGCACTTGCTGAAATTCAACCTTTTATGCAAATCCAGTCGCTGGAACAGCAGATCGGCAATACACCGCTGCTGGCCTTCCGGCGTGTGACGGCGCATCTGCCAGCGAACATCTCGATCTTTGCCAAGGCGGAATGGACCAACCCCGGCGGCAGTGTCAAGGATCGGGCGGCGCTGAGCATCATCCGCGAGGCGGAGCGCAGCGGGGCACTGACGAAAGACAAAATCCTGCTGGACAGCACCAGCGGCAATACCGGTATCGCCTACGCCATGATCGGGGCGGCGCGTGGCTACCGCATCCGCCTGTGCCTGCCCGCTAATGCCAGCCCGGAGCGCATCCGCATCCTGCGGGCGTATGGCGCAGACCTGATCCTGACCGATCCGCTGGACGGCAGCGACGGCGCGATTATCAAGGCGCGTGAACTGCTGGCCGAAGATCCTGACCGCTACTATTACGCTGACCAGTACAGCAATCCAGCGAACTGGCACGCGCATTTTCAGACCACCGCGCCGGAGATCTGGGCGCAGACCCGCGGCGAGATCACACACTTTGTCGCTGGTCTGGGGACCAGCGGCACACTGGTCGGCACGTCACGCCGCCTGCGCGAATACAACCCGAAGATCGAGGTGATCTCACTTCAGCCGGACTCGCCGCTGCATGGCGTCGAAGGCTGGAAGCACATGCCGTCCGCGATTCGTCCGGCGATTTACGATGATACACTGGCAAACCGCAATCTCGGCATCAGCACCGAAGCCTCTTACGATATGGTGCGGCGTCTGGCACGCGAAGAAGGCTATCTGGTCGGTATCAGCTCCGGCGCGGCGATGGCCGGGGCATTACAGGTCGCCAACGAACTGGCCGAGGCCGGTCAGTCGGGTGTGATTGTCACACTGTTCCCGGATAACGCCTACAAGTATCTGAGCGAGACCTTCTGGACGAAGTAGGCAGTTGCAGCAGTTTGCGGCAGTTTTGTGCTGCAATCTGGTGATGCGATCAGCAGTTCAGGTTCAAAACGGCTTGCAGCAGCAGCAGCGGCAGCACAAAAAAAATGTGCTGCTGCAATCCTTCGGCATTCCTGCGATCATCAGGGATGGGATGTTAAGGTGCAAGTCTATATAGTGTAGCACGGATGTTCGGTGTATGCGGTTAGAGTTTTCAAATTATTGGGATGAAGCAGAGGATGCGAACTGGCGGAGGTCAGTCAGCCGGGGATGATCGTCACCCTGTTCCCTGATTAACCCTACAAATACCTGAACGAGATCTCCTGGACGAAGCAGGATTATCCGCGTGCATACACCAGCGCGTTGATCAGCCATTCCGCTCCCCACAGATTGACCGCGATGCAGTAGACCAGCAGCGGAACCCAGATAAGTCGCGGGATTCGCTGGCTGGCGGCTGCGACCAGCAGAATCAACAGGGGCAGTGCATCCAGCAAAAAGCGATAGCCGAACTGGGCCGCGCCGGTGTTGTGATAAAGCAGTGCAGGCAGCAGGGCGAGTATCCCCGCCGCTGCGATCAGGAGCAGGCGGGTGCGTGTCAGGTAGGCGTCAGGGCGTGCGAACAGCGCGGTGAAGATCAGCGGGCTGGTCCACAGCATGCCAGCACCCTCCAAATTCGTCGTTACCACGCCGCACCCTGCTCTGAGCAGACACTCGGCGCGAAAGGCCAGCGGTCGGATGAACGCGATCTCGAGGTTCTCCTGCAAAAAGGCTGGATGAAACATGCCATAGCTCAGGCGCTTGGTGTGCGGCAGCGCTGCATCGACTAAATGGGCGTAGCCGAAATCCAGCGGATGGCCGAAGCGCACGCGGTTATATGCGCCGAGGAAAATCAGGGCAGGGATAAGGCCAAGGGTAAAACCGAGCATCCCTTTCCAGAATGCACCTGAGGATTCAGCGCGGGTTTCATGCCACAGCCAGACGATACTCAGCATAATCAACGCCGGGAAGACTGATGTCCGCGCCAGCAGCACCAACCCCGCGGATAACCCCATCCATACGGTATGCCGGCAGCGCAGGGCGATCAGATACAGCCACAGGAACGTCACGGCGGTAATTTGCCCGAAGAACCATACGCCGCCCATCGTCGTCACCGAAGCATAGACCGTCCCGAATGCGAAGAACGTCACTACTCCGATATGCCGCCACCGGCGCAGGGTGGGCAGGTACAATGAAAGCGTCAGGCTGCACAGGCTGACATTCAGTGCGCCGATGAGAATCTGAATGGCGGTATCGGAAACACGTTCCATACCGAGCATCACCACCGGCGGCATCATCAGGATGGCTGGAAGGGGCTGCTGGGCGACATACCAGCGCCCTTCATAATGAATCAGGTCATAGCCGATATTTAC
>JAEZAF010000008.1 GCA_023430545.1 Chloroflexota bacterium | reverse complement strand
ATGGCAAGCAGGTCAGCATGCCGGGATAGGGGTAAAGTCACGTCCCCGGAAACAGCGGCAGTTCAAACCCGAATGTGCTGCCTTTGTGTTCCACACTCTCGAAGATGATCTTCCCGCCGCTGCGTTCGATGATCCCTTTGACCAGACTCAGCCCCAGCCCGGTCCCTTCAATATCCCTGTTATGATCGTTCTGAGCGCGGTAGAACGCCTCAAACAGCCGCGTCTGCTGCTCCTTCGGGATACCGGGACCGTTATCCTCGACCTTGAAGACCACCTTGTCGTTACACCGTTCCACGCTCACACGGACCGTCCCATGATCCGGCGTATACTTGATCGCGTTCTCGATCAGATTCGCCATCGCCTCGCGCAGTTGGGCGATGTCGATCTGCACCAGCATCTGCGCCTCGCCGATGTCAGTGATCAGCTTCTGCTTCTTCCGTGCGATCAGGTGCTCATGATGCGAGACCAGCGTCTGTGTCAGCATTGCCATATCGACGATCTCGAGATTCGAGCGCTCGGCCATCTCCTCGATGCGCTGATTCGAGAGGATATCATTGACGATGCTCTGCATCCGTGTCAGCGAATTACGCATCGACTCGAAGTATTCCTGCTCCTCTGGCTGGATGCGCCCCGTCAGATCTTCCAGCAGGATTTCCGTATAGCCCTTCACCACCCCCAGCGGACCGCGCAGGTCATGCGACGCCATGCGGATCATATCGGTCTTCAGCGCTTCCAGATTCTTGACGCGCTCATACAGCGTCGTCAGTTCTTCAAGCTGCTGCTGCTTGTCCTGATACAGCTCCGCATTCTCCAGCGCGATACTGATACGTGCCGTGACAATCCGCAGGAAGTCGAACAATTCCTGATTGAACGCCTCAGGCTCAGATGTTTCCAGTGTCAGCACCCCCGTCACCCGCACCTGAGACATCAGCGGGAAGATCATCTGCGAGCGCGTCTCCAGAATATCGGTGACATAATCGGGATCGATGCCCACATCAGGGATGAACTGCGCCTCTCGCAGTTGAATCGCCCGACCAGTCGCGCCCATATTCTGCAGCGGCGTATTGATCGGAATCCGGCTGTCATAAGCGCCAAACGTCATGCTGACGATCATCTCGTCCGCTTTCGTCAGCGCGATGAAACCTGCCTCGGCATTGCTGATAATCCGCACCGCCTGTAAGCCGATATACAGCACATGCTGCACATCCAGCGTCGAATTCACTTCCACGTCAAGCTGACGCAGAATCGCAAGCTGCTGCGTGTGGATTTCCTGTTCGCGCTCCGCGATCTTGCGCCGCGTAATATCATGGCTGATGATCACCACACCCAGCGAATTGCCGAGGCTGTCACGCATCACCGTAATCGATGTCAGCATGATCAGTTCGCGCCCATCCCGTGACCGCTGGATGATCTCGCCGCGCCAGTACCCGTGCGCCATGACATGTTGGCGCACCTCTGCCGCCGTGATGCCATCATATTCCGTCGGCACGATGTCCTTCAGCAGTTTGCCGACCACTTCTTCGGCGAACCATCCGTAAACCGTCTCCGATGCGCGGTTCCAGCTCACGATCTGACCGTTCAGGTCCGTCGAGATAATCGCGTCGCTCACATTTTCCAGCAGGCTGGCCTGATACCGCAGCCGCTGCTCAATCGCCTTGCGCTCGCGGATATCCCGCACCACGCTCTGCATGTGCAGCGGTGCGCCTTCCGCATCCTGAACAATCGAGATGCTGACCTCCACCGGCACTTCCTGCCCGCGCCGGTGGATAAATGTGCGTTCGTAAGGCGGAAGCTGCTGCCCCTTCAGCAGAAGCTGCATGATTTCCTCGCTGCTCTCGCGCTCATTCGAGGCCACCAGTTCGCGGAAGTCCATCCGCAGCAGTTCTTCCACACTATACCCGACCAGATCCGCCGCCCGCCGGTTGACCGCGATATGTCGGCCTTCCAGTTCAAACAGGAAAATCGCGTCATTGGTCTGCTCGAACAAGGCCCGGAATCGGTTCGCCTGACGGGTCCGCTCCTGTTCCGCTGCCACCCGTTCGCGGATATCCTGTGCCACCACGATCATGCCTTCACGGGCGCGGTTCTCGCCCCGCAGGATGGATCGCGTATACGTCACCGGGATCTGTATCCCATCCTTCGCGATCATATAGGCTTCACCGGCAAAGGTATCCTCTCCCCGCCGGTGTGCAAACGTGAACTGCGATGCGTCAAAGTCGAAGACCGTGCTCAGCCGCCGACCGATGATCTCGTCCTGCACATATCCCAGCAGACGCAGCGCCGCCGGATTCACCGTGCGGATCTGGCCTTCAGGGTCCGCCACGATCACCACGTTGCTCATCGACCGCAGGATCTTGTCGTAATAATTTCTGGAGAGGTTGGTCTGATTCAGGTCACTCAGCATCTGATTCAGTTGCTGTTCCCTCTGGCGGGTAGAGGCCCAACTGTGATCGATCCACGTCACAAACACCCACATAATCAACGCCGCGACCATGTAATACAGCGTTTCCAGCACAATCCGCAGCACTGGCGCTGTGTCCACAAACTGACCCTGAATACGCTCCAGCGGTTCCGGTAGCACGCTGAACACACCGGAGATCGTGGCCGCCGCGACCACCGCACTGTACACCGCTGTCAGCAGTGCCGCCCGCTTGCCCAGCAGAAAGCCCGCCATCAGGATCAGCACCGTAAACCCGCCCAGGCCGGACAGCGTCTCTCCACCCCAGAAAACATTGACCAGTGTGACCAGCGCCGCCAGACTCAAAAACGTCATCCGGATCATCGTCAGATTGGGGAAGCGCCATGCCAGCAGCGTCAGCAGCACCCCGGCCAGAACCAGCGGCACCACAGTTGCCACTTTCACCATCGGCGTATCAGAGGCCAGAATCCCCGGCACGCTCAGCACAGCCAGCACCACCACGCTGGACGCCAGCAGCGTCTGCGCCACCCGCACCCGGAATATCGCCAGCGGACGGTCTGTCATATCGGCGGCACGGCGTGCGGCACTCACTGCACCCTCTGCCGGAGTCACATCCGCCGCCGTTGCAGCATTCTGTGTCACAGCATTCTGTGTCACAGCGTTCTGTGTCACAGCATTTTGCTTCGCAGCGTTTCGATCAGGTTGGGAGCGCGGATTTTCACTTAAGGATGACATCATTCATTTCGTTCGATTAAAAAGGCAGGATGGAACGGATAAACCCATGCTTCAACATGATCATCGTTTGCTTATGTGGCTTACGGGCGGTTGAAATGCGCAGAAATCACATTTTTCAAATTATTGCCTAACCATTTCATTGCTGCAACATCTGACCTGCGTTTTCATCAATTCTACACGATGTAATAAATGGAAATTAATTGTATTTCAATGGCTTCGGCGAAGCTTTATTCTTCGCCAGGCTTTTTTCGCTATTTCGTCATGAAATCTCTGACATCTGTCATCAATATACAGGAGGACACACACAGATGCTGAACTGGCTCTCACAGGTTTTCCAACCACGAAAATTACAAACCGTTTTCAAACCTTCACCATCATCCACCGCACAGACGCAGCCGTCCACATCCCCGGCCATCCTGCCTGTCAGCCTTTCATCCGGTCCCGCGCCCTATGCCATCCCGCACCTGCGAGCCTACGAGCAGTCACCGTGGGTGTATGTCGCCGTCAATCGCATCGCCGAAGCCGCCGCCCTCGTCCCACTGCGCGTCTATGACGCCTGCGACGGTGAGCGCGTCGAGATCCCGCATCACCCGCTCGTCCGCCTGCTGGATCATCCGAATCCCTTCCTCAGCCGCTTCGAGCTGATCGAACAGACCCTCGGTCTGCTGGAACTCACTGGCAGCGCTTACTGGTTTCTGCATCCAGGGCGTGACGGTCTTCCGGCGGAGATCTGGCCCCTGCGTCCCGATCGTATCACCATCGTCCCGGACGAGCGCGACCACATTCGCGGTTATCTCTATGAAGTGGATGGGCAGCGTGTGCCGCTGCTGCCGGTCGAGGTCATTCACTTTCGCCGCTGGCATCCGACCAATGACTTCTACGGCTTCTCTGCCCTCGAAGCTGCCCGCCTTGCCCTGCTCAGTGACCGTGCGATGGCGGAATGGAATCGCAACACCTTCGGGCAGGATAACGGCATCCCGGCGGGCATCGTCTCCATCCACGATCCCATCTCCGACGCTGACTTCGAACGCCTCAAGCGTGAATGGCGCACCAGCTACGGCGGCACGCAGCGCCGCACCGCCTTTCTGCGCGGTGGTTCGCTCCAGTGGCAGAGCATCGGCCTCTCCCACACCGATCTCGACTTTCTCGAAGGTCGCCGCGCCCATCGGGATGAGATCCTCAATATCTTCGGTATTCCCGTCGGCCTTGTCAGCGAAAACGCGACCGAGGCCAATGCCAAAGTCGCCGAGCGCCTGTTCATAGAGCGCACCCTCTATCCCAAGCTGGTACGCCTCGCTCAGAAGATCTCACAGGATCTGCTGCCGTTCTGGGATGCTGACAGCCAGCTTACCGTCGCCTTTGATGACATCCGCCCGACCGATATACAGGCCCATCTCGATCAGCTTCGCGCCGCTTACCCGGTCCTCAGCATCAACGAGATCCGTGCCCGCTTTTATCAGCTTCCTGCCGTCGCATGGGGCGACCGTCCCCCTTCCGGCAGCGCCTCCGTCACCGCTTCCGGCGCTGCTGCCATCAGATCTGCTGCAACCAGTTCTGTTGTTGCTGCTGCACATAAAAATGTTGTGCGGCAGCAGCAGCAGCAGCAGCAAAAAACCATTGCAGGGATGCGCAACGGCGCGTCCGCCCGATCCGACACCGTTGTCTCATACGCGGCCACCGATGATCCATCCGATACCACCGCCGCTGCAACCAGTTCTGTTGTTGCTGCTGCACATAAAAATGTTGTGCGGCGGCAGCAGCAGCAGCAGCAAAAAACCATTGCAGAGATGCGCAACGGCGCGTCCGCCCGATCCGACACCGTTGTCTCACACGCGGCCACCGATGATCCATCCGCCTCTAACCCACAGGCTGACGAACTGGCCCGTTGGGAGCGCTTCGCCCTCAACCGCCTGACACGCCACCCGGCCAAATCGCAGCCCCGCGCCTTTGAATCGCACATCCTGCCTGCGGATCTGGCCTTCGAAATCGAGGCGCAGTTACAGGCCCTCTCCGCCGAATCAAAACAGACCGGTCAAACCCCGGCCTCAGCCCGGATTCGCTCGGTCTTCTCCAGCGCCCGCCAGCGCCTCTCAGCGCATTTGTAAGGGTGGCTTTCTTGTCACCTCATGTACTGCAACTTTAGAGATTTGAGGCGAAAAAAGCCCCCTATCCCCGGCCCTTTCCCTCGCAGCTTCCGACGGATGCGCTTCCAGTCGGATGCGCCCTGTAGGAAAGGGCAAAGCACTGCTTGCAATGCCGGATAGAGGGCTTTTCCCTCGCCATCCCCCATCCCTGTATCTCAAACCCTCTCCATCTGTATGCTGTCACCCGACAGCCTGCAGGTGGAGAGGGTTATTTGCGTTGCCCCGGTAATGGAGACTTACTTCCCCTGCTCGGGCTTCTTCGTCAGCCCTCCGACGACTTTCAGCAGCGCCCCCAGGTCAACCGGCTTCCGCACCACATCGGAAACCGCCAGTTCATCCGCGACCAGCTCGTCGTTTGGCTCATCCCACAGCAGGACAATCGGAGGCAGGGACTTCTTCCCGCGCCGGATATGCGCCACGCGCACCAACTGCCGGACATCGGTTTCCGGTGTCTTGAAGTCGCAGATAATCAGGTCGCAGTTTCCATTCTCCATACAGGTCACCGCCGCCTCGACTTCAGACGCCGTCGTCACCTCATAGCCATTGGTCCCCAGCATCCGGGCGACATCCTGCGCCGTGCTCATGTCGTCCCCCACAATCAGCACCGCCGGAGGCACTACCTCACTCTGTACTTCGTCCTTGTTGTTTTTAAACGGCTTAGGGAGATGATCTAAAAGACTCATATTTTGCCTTCAATACACTCGTTGATATAACAATCTGTAACCCTCACATCGTAAAGACAATCCCCCCACGAATTAAGGGCTGAATGCATGATTTCACTATAGGCCATCTGGCTTTGCTCATCAGGGCTTGGGTAAATATTCCCAAACCATTCATCTCAAACCGGTAAGTCTCCGCTGTCAGGGTTCGTCATGGTCATAGCAGACAGTGACGCATCCGACCATGAAGTACGGATGCGCACTGTCTTTTGCGTACCCGATCGTATTGTCAGGAGTTTGTTGTGATTGATTTTTCCCCAGTAGATACACAGGAAGTCCGGTTGCTGGACTTCGCGACCCGCTTCAGTGTTGATGAACTGCGCCGTGTGACCAACAAAAGCATCGATACCCTGCTCAGTTTCATCGACGGCCTGACCGACGCTGATGTCACCTTTGATCCCATCGATGAACACGCGAATGATCCCCATGCCGTGCCCGGTGAAGAGCATATCGGCTGGAGTCTGGCGCACCTCGTCGCCCACGTGACCGCCTCTACCGAAGAGTGGGCCACCTACGCCTCCATCCTCGCACGCGGCATCCCCTATCCGGCAGACCCGCGCCTGCGCTATGAGACCCCATGGCAGGACATCACCACCCATACCCAGTGCGTGCAGCGCCTCGAAGAAAGCCGTCGCATCCGTCTCGGCTATCTCGACACCTTCCCCGACAATCCCAACTTTGAGATTCGGCGTGAGCTTTCGCCCCGTTACGTCGAGAAGTTTGGCGAAATGAATGCCCCCGCCTGTTTCCTCTTCGGGCTTATGCACGAAGTCGGCCATTACGACCAGTTCAGGGAAGTCCGACGTCAGGCACTGGAAAGTCGTCAGGCCTTCGACGACCGTGAAACCGTCGAAGCACGTCAGACCAACGCCAGCGATCAGTCCGCAAGAAGCCGCTAAAACCGCTAAATCACGCCGATCGCGATCCCTGTGGGCGGGTTTCGTCCTGCCCACATCTCCGGAAATCTTACACGCTCTCATCTCTGTCATTTCTGAAGTTGAAGCTGAAAAACCCAATCAGGCCGTCCGGACTTGGTAGAAAGTCCATCCTGAAAATCCCCCATGTGACTAATGGCATGGGAGTGCTGAAACGCTAAAATTAATCAGGAGCCTGGGCAGGCAGGTAATAACAGCAGTGAAGGACAGATTGGACATGGTGTATTCACCCATGGAACTGGCGCAGGCCTTCATCAAAAGTGGAGAACTGCCCGATGCGTTAGAGGCCCTCAACACCCATCTGGAACAGAATCCCGATGATGATGAGGGTCTTCGTTTGCGTTCTGAGGTGTTATCACGCTTCAGGGATAATGTTTCAATTCAGAAGGCACTCAACGATCTCATCCAGCTCCACACGCCATCATTTGATGATTGGGTCCGGCGCGTCGCGCTCAGTCAGAAGCTGGGGGATCATCGTTCCGCCGGATACGCGTTGAAGCAGGCCCTGAGCCTGCGACCGGGCGACGAGCGCCTGACCGAACAGCAGGTCTTTCTGATGCGCGATCAGGGACAGTATGACGACGCGCTCAAAGTCATCGACACCATGCCCCACAACTGGCGCTGGGCCAGTCACGCGGCGGACATCCACCTCTGTCGGGGCAGTTATGATGAAGCCATCCACACCTATACCAAAGCGCTGAAGCTGCTGTCTGATGCCTCACCAGACGGTCACACCACAGATGCCAAAGCGAACTGGGCCGCACCGTTCGAGGCGGATCTCTATCTGCGCCGCGCCCGTGCATGGATCTTTCTGGAAAACTATGACAAAGCCGAGGCAGATTATCAGGACGCGGCGAAGCGCATCCCGGATGATCCCATGATTCCGTTTAAAATGGGCATTATCGCCCTGCTGCGCGGGGACACCGAGCAGGGAGAGAAATTGTGTCGCGAAGCCAGCATGTCTGCACCGGTAGCAATTAAGGCACTGATGATCTCCGAGCTTCAGGAACGAGGATTCGGGGATCAGTTTCTGAATCCTGAAAACTCGGATAATATATAACGCCTGTCAGGGCATCGCTGAAAATTCACAGGACAAATCCCGATTGCACGTCGTGCCTTGTGCGACCATACAGCGTACAATCACCCACACTTCGGGATAGCGTGCAGGGACAGGGCCAGCCCTGTCCGCTTTTGACGTATCGGCTGTGACCAGCCGTATCCAGATGTTCACACCATACTGTGCCAGATCACGGCGATCACGCAGCCGACAAAAGGAGACACACATCATGATGCGTTTAGTCAGTTGGTTGATTGGCTTTTCACTCGGGGCCGCCCTCGGCGCAGTGGCGGTGATGCTGTTTGTCCCGGCCACCTCGAGCGAAGTCCGTCACCGCCTGCGCTCCGGCTATCAGGAGACGATGGAAGCCGCCCGCCTCGCCAGCGAACAGCGCCGCCGTGAACTGGAAACCGAACTGGCGATCAAACAGGGCAAGCTCCCCGCCAGCATTGATATTTAACCGCCAGTACCCGTTCTGTTTTACAGGACATGCTTGCGCCTTTTCACAGGATAGCACGGCAGTCTGTTTTCGGGAGCACCGATGTGTGCTCCCCTGCGCAGGTCGCAGGATTTCACATGGGCCAGATTCTTCCGGCCCCATAGGCAGCAACTTAAGCCATTTTACATGTTGAAGCAGGTGTAAATCAGGCCACTGATGCCCCCATCCCCTGGCCCCTTCCCCCACTCGCTGCCGACAGGAAGCACATCCGTCGTTCGCTCCGAGGGAAGGGGAAACAACCCACTCATACACAAAAAGTCCTTCCCTCGGAATGCAAAACGAAGTTTTGCCGAGTGGGGGAAGGATTTAGGATGGGGGGGCTTTTCCGGCCTACAATCCCTTAACTTGGTGCATGGGCCGAATTCTTCCGGCCCATTTTTCTTCCATCCTACTCAATCTCGACGGTCATCTCATACGTGATCGGCACGGTCGTCTGAAGCGCAAACGGCGACACCGAGATCAGCACATCGTCCACATCCTCGATGATCTCGACCGTGTCAGGCTGTTCCTGCGGATACTGCCACCGCGTGATATGCAGATCATCCCCGCTGCGCTGGCTCACCTGCACCCACACCGACTGAGGCAGCACGTTGTCGATCCACACCCAGCCCTCACCGATCCAACCACCGTTATCCGCCTCGAAGTCACTCGACTCTATCATGTTACCGTCAGCGATCACTGAGATGTTGTCCAGCGCCATCCCGTACTGGTTGGTCGCGTCGTCCGTGATCATCGAGAAGCGCACCCACACCTTCTGACCGGCATAGGCATCCAGCGCGATGCTTTCACGTATCCAGCCATCAGACTGCCCCGTGTATCCGCTGCCGTAAGAGGTCCCATGCGGATTCGAATCGGTCATCGCATCCGTGGTCAGCAGATTCCACGTCTCGCCCTCGTCGGTGCTGACCATCACATAACCGTAATCCCAGAGTTGTTCGGTATGGAACCACAGATCATATTCCAGCACTGCCGACTCCACACCAGTCAGGTCGATTTCCTTTGTCAGCGTGGTCGCGCTGTTATCGCGCCGGTTGCTGTACCAGAACCAGTCCCCGCTGGCCGCATCGGTCGGGACCACCTCCACCGTTTCCGGCGCACTGAAGTCCAGGCGCAGTGTGTCCGCATCTTCCAGCAGATCGTCCTCGATCTCGTAATACTGGGCGCTGTACTGATTGGCATCCTCTTCAATCGTGACCGCTGCCTCGTCGATCTCTTCCGTTACCGGTTCAATCAGGCCGCCGATCATCTCATAGCCGTAGCGCACATCCTCGGCCTGTCCATCCACATCCGCGACCAGATCGGTATCCAGCCAGTAATTCGCCAGCACCCAGTCGGCAAAAAAGACATTCACATCCGGCTCGCCCATGTCCAGCAGAACCTCATTAAAAGCATCCATCGCCGAGATGTTGAGCTGTGTCACGGTCTGAAGCGGTTTCAGGCCGTAGCGTTCATAGAAATAGGTGATGAACAGCAGCGACCCTCCGTAATTGGCTGATGTATCACCTTCGCTCCAGTGATTGAGCTGCGTATCCGGCGCATCCTGATAGGGCATCGCCGACCACGCGCCATCAGGATAATCCAGATAGACCTGCGTAAACACCGACAGCCCCTCGTTCAGCCACGAGTCCATATTCGGTGTCACGCGGTCGCGGATCATATGCTGGAACTCGTGCGCCGTCACACTTTCAGACAGCCATGTATCGATCTCGCTGCCAAACGCGCTCAGCTCATAGATGAACATCTCATGCTCGTTGCTGCTGGCCGAGACTTCCTGTGGAAAGGTGTTCTCGCTGCTGTAATATGCCGCGATTCCACTGCCCAACCCATAAGCGAACAGCCCATACACACGCGGATCAGCGTCCACCCCCGGCGTCTCTTCCGATCCCCACAGATCGCGCACTTCCGGGTAAATCGTCCGGTCAAAGGCATCCGCCAGATCCTGCGCCTCTTCACGGCTGACATTGGCCTCTGTATCCACCCAGATATAGATATGCTCACCAACCGCCAGCAGTTCCGCCTCGACGTCGAAGATCCGGTTGGCCGAGGTATTCAGCGCCTTGAAGATGCGCCGGTCCCCGACTTCATAGATCACTGGCTCGGTTGGCGGCGGGTCAGTCGGCCCCACACCCAGAAGCTGCTGCGCCAGCAGTACGCGGTCCCGCGCCGGGATGATCGCCTCTTCCAGCGCGGCCACCGTCGGATAGTTCGCATCAGCCGGATCGGCTGGATCATCTGGATCAGACTGCGCTGAAAGATGGCCTCTCAGCCCCAGTACTGCCACGATCAGGCAGATCGTGATTAAGGTTGTAAAGCGCGATCTCAGAGAGAAGGACATAGCCGGATTCCCATGTTATCGTTTCAAGAATAAAGATGCCCTGAGTTGCGTATTCATCACTTCAAGGCTAAACTAAAAAGAATCATCGTCTCTTTATAAGAGACGCCGCAATTATAAACATCACATCATCCATTGAACGTACTCTACACCCGTTTTGGTTCCAACCAGAACCTGAAAAGCAGGAGTGGGGTCATCCATCATCATTCGTGTCAAGGCCGCGAGTTGGAGGGAATTCCGTGAGTCGTATCCCGAATAAATATATCATTGGCCTCACGGGGAATATTGCCGTTGGAAAAAGTGTCGTCCGTCAGATGGCGCAGCATCTGGGCGCTTATCCCATCGATGCCGATGCCTTAGCCCATCAGGCGATGGCACCCGGTGCCCCTGCCTATAAACCCGTCATCGAGACGTTCGGTCAGTTCATCGTTGGCGAAGATCAGCGCATCAACCGTCAGATTCTCGGCCAGATTGTATTCTCCAATCCGGTTGCGCTGGCAAAACTGGAAGCCATCACCCACCCCATCATCCGTCAGGCGATCCTCGCACTGGCCGCCCGTGCCAAACAGCGCATCATCATCATCGAAGCCATCAAACTGCTGGAAGGTGAACTGAGCCAGGTCGTTGATGAAGTCTGGGTGGTCGATGCCAGGCCAGAGGTGCAGTACCGCCGCCTGCTGGAAAAACGCAAGATGTCCCCCGAAGAAGCCAAGCGCCGCATTCTGGCGCAGGGCGCACAGGCCGAAAAGCTCAAGAAGGCCAACCTCGTCATCAACAACAATGGCAATGTCGAGGAAACCTGGAAGCAGGTTCAGTCCGGGTGGAACCGGATCATCAGCAGTCTGGATGCAATTCAGGCCGCCCCGACCGTCGCCACCCGTCCCACCGCATCACAGACACAGCCCGCTGTGGCCGCCAAAACAACCGACACATCCGAGTTCGAAGTCGCTGGCGTCCAGATCAAGCGCGGGATGCCCAACAATGCCGAGACCATCGCCCAGTTCATCACCTCGATGAGTGGCAAGCCCACCTCCCGCATGGATGTCATGATGTCGTTCGGGCAGAAGAGTTATCTGCTGGCCTACGACGATCAGGATCGTATGATCGGGCTGATGGGCTGGCAGGTCGAAAACCTGATCACCCGGATCGATGAATTCTACCTGCTGCCGTCCATCCGCAAGGAGCCGGTGATTCAGGCGCTGCTGCATGCAGTCGAAGTCGCCTCGAAGGAACTTCAGAGTGAGGTGGGCTTCATCTTCCTGCCGCAGAGCGTCTCAAGTGACACTCTGACCGCCATCACGGAACAGGGCTATCAGCCCACGACCATCTCCGAGATCAAGATCCCGGCATGGCGCGAAGCCCTGCAGGAAGTCACCAGCGGCAGCCCAATGACCATCATGCATAAAGCACTGCGCAAAGACCGCGTCCTGAAGCCGATCTGATCGACTGGCTGACGGAAATCACCAGGGTTTACCAGGGCGCGGATTATCTCCGCGCTCTTTTGTTATGAGGGTATGATTGCCACGATGCAGGCCTGTACACACCTCTACAAAATGGATACTCAACCCACCTGCAAAGTGGTACGATTAGGCGCACTCAGGCTGCGAGAAAGGCGACAAATGATGACCACGATGGACCTCTCCGACGATGAGGTGCGAATCCTCGAAATCATCCGACAGATTGACCCAGGTGAACGCCCGCGCGTGATGCATTACCTGTCTGAAATGGCCGCTTCTCAACCCCAGGCACCTGCTGATCCTTCAGAGGAATTACGAATGCATTCCCAATTACCTACTGGTGAACCGGGCTGGAAATTTATGGAAGATGTACGCAAGCTAAACTTTACGCCGCAGGATCTCGCCGAAATGGAAGCCGCGATGGAAGAACTCGGACAGATTGAATATGACTGTTAAAAGTAAGTTCAGCATCTCAATATCTCAACGGCAATTTATGGTGATGTAGGGACGCGCAACGGCGCGTCCGCCAGGGATAACATCACCATAATAAACGGACATCCCATTGGATGTCCCTACAACAATCTCAAACTGATTAACAAGCTGTATCAGATACGGTCAATCCATTTGATATACGCATACGACTGTTCTACGGAGAAAACCCATTGACCACAACACACTCTCGTACCTTTACCAACCGCCGCTATCTCGATGCCGTTGAAGATCATGTCGTGATCTTCGATGGAGCGATGGGAACCAGCATTCAGAAGTTCAACCTCACCGCCGAAGACTTCGGTGGTGAGCAGTATAACGGCTGTAATGACTTCCTTGTCATCACCCGTCCGGACGTGATCGAGGCCATTCACGCGTCGTTCCTCGCGGTCGGCAGCGAAGCCGTCGAGACCAACACCTTCCGCTCCAACCGGCTGACACTGGCCGAGTACGGCCTTCAGGATCGCACGCTGGAGATCAACCGCACCGCCGCTTCCCTCGCCCGCCGCGTCTGTGATCGCTTCGAGCAGGAGACCGGCATCCCGCGTTTTGTGGCGGGCAGCATCGGGCCGAGCGGCAAACTTCCCAGCGGCAGCGACCCGGACCTTTCCAACATCACCTTCGAGGAACTGGCGCAGCTCTACTACGAACAGGCGCAGGGCCTGGTCGAAGGCGGCGCGGATCTGCTGATCGTCGAGACCAGTCAGGACATCCTTGAAGTCAAAGCCTCTGTCGTCGGCATCAACCGCTATTTCGAAACCGCCGGAGTCCGCATCCCGCTTCAGGTCCAGATCACGCTGGATGTCACCGGACGTATGCTCTTCGGCACGGATATCGCCAGCGCCCTGACCACGCTCGAAGCCCTGCCCATCGACCTGATCGGCATGAACTGCTCCACCGGGCCGGAATACATGCGCGCCCCCATTCAGTATCTGGTGGAAAACAGTCATCTGCCCATCAGCGTGCTGCCCAATGCCGGATTGCCCATCAATGTCGATGGCGAGGCCGTTTACCCCATGGAGCCGGAACCCTTCAGCCAGATGGTCTCGGAGTTCACCCGCTGGGGTGTGAATGTCGTCGGTGGATGCTGCGGCACCACACCCGAACATCTCTCGGCCCTGTATCGCCATGTCAACGGCCACAGCTATGAGGAAGAACTCGAACGCCGTGCCGCCCGTACCGCACCGCTCCAGCGCGAAGCCCCGACTGTCGCCCGCGTTTCCAGCGGCATGACCGCCTCGCTGATGGTCTTCACCCCCGGCCCGACTCTGATCGGGGAGCGTGTCAACAGTCAGGGCAGCCGCAGGATGAAGCGCCTGCTGCTCAACGATGATTACGACAGCATTGTCCAGATCGCCGTCGATCAGGTCAATAACGGCGCACACATGCTCGACATCTGCGTCGCGCTGACCGAACGTGCCGACGAAAAAGAACAGATGCAGGCGGTCGTCAAGAAGCTGGCACAAGCGGTCGAAGTCCCGCTGATTATCGACACCACCGAGGCCGAAGTCGCCGAGGCCGCACTGTCCGTTTATCCCGGACGCGGCATCATCAACGGCAACAATCTCGAAAACGGACGCGAGCGCATCGACCGCATTCTGCCGATTGCGAAGAAACACGGTGCGGCGGTCCTCTCCATGACCATCGACGAAGAAGGCATGGCGCACACCCGTCAGCACAAGTTCGAGATCGCACGCCGCATCACCGAGATCGCCGTCAATGAGTACGGGCTGCGCCCCGAAGACCTGATCTTCGATACACTCACCTTCCCACTGACCACTGGCCAGGAAGAACTGCGTAATGACGCCATCGAGACCATCGAAGGCATCCGCCAGATCAAGCAGCAGCTTCCCGGTGTCATGACTGCGCTCGGTGTGAGCAACGTCAGCTTCGGTGTTGGCGAAGCGGCACGCGGTGTCCTGAACAGCGTCTTCATGTATCACGCGGTACAGGCCGGGCTGGATATGGCGATTGTCAATCCGGCGCACATCACGCCCTATGCTGAGATCCCGGAAGATCAGCGTAAGATCGCCAATGACCTGATCTTCAACACCGATCCCGACGCCCTGCCGCGTTTCATCCAGTACTTCGAGCAGAATGAAGTCAAACTCGGCGGTGCAGAGGCCGAAGATCCGACCAAAGACATGACCGCTGAACAGGCGCTCCACTGGCAGATCGTCCATCGTAAGAAGGAAGGCGTCGAAGCTCTGATTGACACGGCGCTTACCCGTCAGGATGCCGTCGGCGTGCTGAATAACGTCCTGCTGCCCGCCATGAAGGAAGTCGGGGACAAGTTCGGCGCGGGTGAACTGATCCTGCCATTCGTGCTGCAATCCGCTGAGGTGATGAAGAAGTCCGTCGCCTATCTTGAGCAGTTCATGGATCGGGTGGAAGGCACAAGTAAGGGCGTGGTCGTGCTGGCGACGGTGTACGGCGACGTGCACGACATCGGCAAGAACCTCGTCAAGACGATTCTCAGCAACAACGGTTACACCGTCCACGATCTCGGCAAGCAGGTTCCTGCCAATACCATCATCGAGAAGGCGCAGGAATACAACGCCGACGCCATTGGCCTGTCAGCACTGCTCGTCAGCACCTCCAAGCAGATGCCGCTGATCGTCAACGAACTGGCACGGCGCGACCTGAAGTATCCGGTCCTGATCGGCGGCGCGGCCATCAATCGTAAATTCGGACGCCGCATCCTGTTCCTCGATGATACCCAGCAGCCCTACGAGCCGGGTGTCTTCTACTGCAACGACGCCTTCGAAGGCCTTGATGTCATGGACCGGCTGAGCGACCCGCAGCAGCGCGACACCTTCCTGCAAACAGCCATCGACGAAGCCCGCACTGAGATGGCGAAACCCGTGCCGGTGCGCCGTTCCGTCAGCACCACCAGTCAGAAGACCGTCCTGCCCGCGCCGGACATCCCCACACCGCCGTTCTGGGGCGCACGGACCATCGACTACATGCCGCTGGAAATCGTGCTTCAGTACCTGCACAAGCCGGAACTGTTCCGCCTGTCGTGGGGGGCGAAGAACACCCACGGTGAAGAATGGCGCATCCTTGAAGCGGAATACGAAGCCCGCCTCGCCCGGATGACCCGCGAAGCCGTCCGCGAAAAGACGCTGCTTCCACAGGCCGCCTATGGATATTTCCCGGCCAACAGCGACGGCGATGACCTGATCATCTGGGACTGGCAGCCCTTCGCCGTCAACGGCACGACCACGCCGGAGAAGGTCGAGATCGCCCGCTTCCACTTCCCGCGCCAGCCCACGGGTGAGTTCCTCTGCATCAGTGACTACTTCGCGCCCGTGGACAGCGGCCAGACCGATACCGTCGCCTTGCAGGTTGTGACCGTTGGCAAAATCGCCACCGAGACCTTCGATGCGCTGCAAAATCAGAATCTCTACAGCGACGCCTACTACTTCCACGGGCTGGCGGTGCAGGGTGCCGAAGCCACCGCCAACTATGTCTCGCGTCACATCGCCCAGCAGTTGGAGATCAGCACCGAGCGTGGCAAGCGTTACAGTTGGGGCTATCCCGCCTGCCCGGATCTCGAAGATCATCAGCAGGTGCTGCGTCTTCTGCCCAACGCTGCCACCGACCTCGGTCTGACGCTGACCGAGAGCTTCCAGTGGGTGCCGGAAGAAAGCACAGCCGCGATCTTCGTCCATCACCCGGACGCCAAATACTACAGTGTCGGCAATCTCGACAGAACCGCCCAGATATTGGGGGAACGTGCGCTGCCAGGTACTGATTAAGATAAAGGGTATTCAGAACAGGTTATGGCGTGGACAACGCAGGCGTTGTCCCTACAAAATAGGTACCGCGCATTCATGCGCCATGTAGGGACAGGGCCTGCCCTGTCCGCCGCTTCCATGAGATCTGGATCAGTTTTCTGAACACTCAGATACGCTTTAGTGCATAGGCCATGCAGGATTCCGCAAGAGTCCCGCATCCGAATCGTCCGGTGTATTCCGGTGGATCATGTCTGTCTGCGTGTCCGCCGGAAGATCTCTAACCCCGCACCCTATACAAAAGGAGCCTGCCCATGACCAGTAACTGGTATGAAAACGACGATGATCCCTACGGCCAGAACAATGACCTCCACGCACAGGAAAAGCCCAAGCGTCACAGCATGACCAAAGGCGCTTGCCCCATCTGCGGCGGGACCAGCTACATCTGGGGCAAGACATCGCGGAATGATGCCGGTTGGCTCGGCTTCAAGGCGGACGATCATCCGTGGCTGATGCCCGGGCGCGAAGTCCGCGCACGCGAATGTCAGGGCTGCGGCAATGTCCAGCTTTTCACGGTCGAATAGCCGCCCATGATTCAGGGTCATGCACGCCATCCGCTGACTTACTTTGAGGCCGGACAGCACAACCGGCCTACCGTCGTCCTGCTGCACGGCGGATTTCTGCTGCACAGCACATGGCACCCGCAGCTAGGGCCGTTCAGCCAGCGCTGGCACGTCCTCGCACCAGATCTGATCTACAGCAGTCTGAATCAGCTTACGGTTGAAAATCTCGCCGCCGATACCGCCGCGCTCATCCGGTCGAAAGCCGATCAGCCGGTGTGGCTGGTGGGACTTTCACTGGGCGCTGTCGTTGCCACCCGCATCGCCATCGACCATCCGCAGCTTGTCGGCGGCCTTGTCCTCTCCGGTGGACGGGTGAAAGCCAGCTTCGCGGATAAAATCGCGACCAGCCTCGTCCGCTTCACGCCGGAAAAATCGCTGCTCAACAGCTTTCTGGAACCAACACTCGATATTTACCCCGCGCTGGATGGCATCGCCCAGCCGGAGATGGAGCGCGTCGGCAAGGCAGGTTTCATTCAGGGACTGCGTGCCATCGAGTCGGTTGATTTCACCGATGCTCTGCCTACCATTCATGTCCCGACACTGGTGCTGGTCGGCGCGGATGACCGCCCTCACTTCCTGCACGAGTCCAAACGCCTGAGCGAAGGCATCCCGAACGCCGAACTGCATGTCATCCCGGATGTCGGCCACGGCTGGAATCTCGAAGCGCCGGAACAGTTCAACGAGATCGTCACCACCTTTATTGACCACCACCAGGCTGATGACCATCAGGCCACAGAATAAATCATCAATGACAATTTCCGACTCACTTTTGCACTTTATCACCGCTGCACCCAAAGCCGAACTGCATGTGCATTTTCAGGGCGCGACTCGTCCCGAGACGCTGTTAAAGCTGGCGAAGCGCCATCAGATCGACCTGCCTGCTGACGATGTAGCCGGACTTCAGCGCTGGTACACCTTCCGCGATTTCGATCACTTCAACGATGTGTACGATCTGATCTGCGAGTGCTTCCGCTCACCAGAAGATATTGAACTCGGCATGCGCGAATTTATTGAGGGGCAGGCCGCGCAGAATATCCGCTATACCGAAGTCACCTATACACCCAACCGCCGTATGCCGTTCGACGAACAGATCGACGCCCTGCACCGCGCCTGTCAGTGGGGAGAACGTGAACACCACACCCTGACCCGCATCGTCATCGACATCCCGCGTGAAGTCGATCCCGACACCGGCCTGAGGTTCGCGGAATGGGCGCTTCAGGGACGTGATCGCGGTGTCGTGGCCTTCGGCCTCGGCGGGCCAGAAGTCGATAACCCGCCGCAGAAATTTCAGGCCGCATTTGATCTGACCAACGCCGCCGGACTGCCCGCCGTCCCGCACGCCGGTGAGACGGTCGGCCCGGAGTCGATCTGGCCCGCGCTCGAAGACCTGAAAGCCGTGCGGCTCGGTCACGGCGTCCGCTGTCTGGAAGATCCCGCGCTGGTCGCCGTCCTGCGTGACCGCCAGATCCCACTGGAAGTCTGCCCCAGCAGTAACGTTCTGCTCGGTGTTTGCGACTCGCTGGAAAGCCATCCACTGCCGCGCCTGCTCGATGCCGGACTTTACATCACACTCAACACCGACGACCCGCCGATGTTCAATACCACCCTCATCGACGAGTACCGCCGCTGTATTGATACCTTCAACCTCGACGCAGGTCGGGTCAGCGAACTGATCCTGAACGCCTTCCGCGCCGCACTGCTGCCCCCCGCGCAGCGTGATGCTCTGGTGCATCAGGCTGAAACTGAACTGCACGACCTGCGAAACTACTATGGGATTTAATCTGAACCATGTCTGTTGAAATCATTGAACGTGAGCAGTTTCGTTATACACCGCGCATCTTTCTCTTGACCCTGATCCTCATCCTTGGCGGGATCTTCCTCTGCACGGGAGTGCTGTTTTTCACCACCGATGCCACCTGCCTGCGTAATACATCCCAGTGGATTCCGATGTATCCCAATGCGGAAGTGGTGGAAGAGCAGAAGACGTTTCTCACGACCTTTGGCATGGGCGTCACACAGGTGACTCTCAGCACACCGGATGATCCGAATACCGTCCGCCAGTGGTATCTGGATACACGCCGCCAGAATGAGGCGAATCCGACCAATCTGCTGGCGACCATGCGCTATCTCGTCCGCGAAGGCGAAAACGGCGGCTCGACCATCATCCTTTCCTCGGAATGCGCCTGGAACTGACCTCAGTTCCAGCCAACTGACTTCAAGTCAGCCATCACTTTACACCTTTGCAGGGCGTGAAGAATCACGCCCTGAATCACCTGCACCCATATTCGCTCAGATGTGCTAAAATCAGATCAGAATCACACAACCGCAGGGGCCGCTCCTGCGCTGTTCGCCGCAGGCTGACCTCAGCACATCGCAGACACAGGAGAGCAAAGAGATGAGCACATTTAAGCACGTCATTCAGGACGAAGCCGAACTCCGCGAAATTTTAGGCTATCCCGGTCGCGGTGCGCGAGACAAGGTCATCACCGAGATCGATGACATCTGCCGTGCCTTTATTGAGTCATCCTCATTCGTCCTGCTCGGCTCCACTGACGCCAATGGCAATCTGGATGTCTCGCCCAAAGGTGATCCGGCGGGATTCGTGCAGGTGATGGACAGCACAACCCTGCTGATCCCCGACCGTCCCGGTAACCAGCGTGGAGATACACTCTCGAATCTGCTCCAGAATCCGAACATCGGCCTGCTGTTTCTCGTACCCGGACGCAAAGAGACACTGCGCGTCAACGGCACAGCACAGATCGTCCGTGATGAAGAGGTGCGCGAACGCTTCACCATGCAGGGCAAACTGCCGATTTTCGTGATCGCTGTCACCGTCCGCGAAGTCTTTTTCCACTGCACAAAATGCGTCGTGCGTTCCGGCCTGTGGACCTCAGAAGCGGCACACGATGAGCTGGTTTCACTTGGAGCGGCCATCGTCACACATGCCGGACTCCCCATCAGCATCGAAGAAGCCGACGCAATGGTCACCGAAGAAGAGCAGACCGAACTGTATTAAACGTCAGAGGGCCATACTGTGTAGGGCCGGAGTCTTCCCGCCCCATATGCAGCAACTTAAGAGATCATAAGGCGGAAAGGCCCCTCTTTTGGTCCACTTCGTTTGAAAATTCGAACCGCACAATGCGAACATTCGTGCTACACTAGGAGGTTCCTGCACCTTAACATCACCAACGCCGCGCAGCACCTTGCAGCATAATCATGCAGCAGATTTTCAACGTTGAGGGGAAAACCTGTTGTTGCCGCACAAAATTTTGTGCAGCAGCAGCAGCAGCAGCAACTGCTACAGGCAGCGCTTTCTGGCGCCTTGCAGCGTAAAGCGCCGCAAATATCGCCATCATCATCCATTTTGAGGGGAAAAATAGCTCTAGCGGCGCATTTTTGTGCGCCGCCGCCACAAGCCCCAGACGACAGAAAACGCCTTTTGTGTGTAATGTCCTTAAGTTGCTGCGTGTGGGGCCGGATTCTTCCGGCCCATTACCTGGAGACACCGTGTTCGCCATCCTTTATCCTTTTCCACCACAGGAGCACATATCATGACCGAGTTTTCGAATGAAGATGCTGTCAGTGTCGCCAACCTCAAACGCCGTATTGAGCACGCATGGGGCGAGCTTCAGCACTACCTCAACACCCTGACGGACGCGCAGTTCACCGCCCCGACCGATGCCGGCGGCTGGACAGTTAAGGATCACATAGTGCATCTGGCCGTATGGGAAGATGGCGTGCGCAGCATTGTCGAAGGTGGAACGCAGCGCGAAGGCATGGAAATCGACGAGGCCACATGGAACAGCGACACGGACACCATCAACGCCGCCATCCAGCAGCGCTACCGTGATCTGACGCTGGATGAGGCGAAGGCCATGTCACAGGCCAGCCACGAGAAGCTCGTCACCCGACTCTATGCGCTGACGGACGAAGAACTGACGCGCCCCTTCGGTCCTGACGAAACCTATCCCATGATCGCCAAAATCGCGGGAAACACCTTCGGTCACTATGCCGAGCATCTGCCGTGGATTCAGGCCATCGTTGAAAGTAAAGCCCGCTGATGTCAAAATCAGTACGCTTCGATGATGTCAGATATGCCGTATTAGGGATGTTCCGCGAGACCGTCGAAAAAGTCGGCGACATCTATCTCGAGCCGGAGGCATCCCTGCTGGAAACACTCGCCACGATCTCGGCGGAAACCGCATCGATACCGGTCGGCGCAAACTGTGCCACCCTCGCCGCGCAGGTCGAGCATGTGCGCTACTACATGGAGGTGATGGAGCGCTATATCGTCGGCGAAGAACCTGAAAACGTCGATTGGCGGCACGTCTGGGATACCGTCAGCACCGTCACCCCACAGGAATGGGACGAAAGCCGCGCACGCCTGAAAGCATGCTATGACCGCATTGTCCAGCACGTCATCGCGATGAAGGACTGGGAACACGGGAACAGCCTGATTGCGGTCATGATCGTCGTCGTCCACACCGCCTATCATCTCGGCAACATCCGTCAGTCGCTGTGTACGCTGGAGGCTCAGTCATGAGTTCAATGTCCGTCACCGCTATCCGAAACACCCTGTCGGACTTTTTTACCGAGACCTTCGAATCGGTTCAGGGTATCTATCTGGATCGAGGGACATCGCTGTTCGAAACGCTGGACACGATCAGCGCCGACGTTGCCTCGCGCCCGGTGTCCGCCACCTGTGCGACTATCGCCGCACAGGTCGAGCACATCCGTTACTATCTCGATATGCTGGAAGTCTACATGACCGGCGGAAAGCCGGAAAATGTGGACTGGAAGCACATCTGGAATACTGTCAGCACCGTCACCCCGCAGGAATGGGAAGACAGTAAAATCCGCCTGCGCGCTTCCTATCAGCGCGTAACCGCGACTCTCGTATCTATCGCGGATGATACATGGAACGACGATGTACCCCTGCCCGATGCACTGGCGATCATCGTCCACACTGCCTATCACCTCGGCGAGATCCGACAGGCGCTGTGTACTGTTGGGGACTCCACACCGTAAGGCCGTCCTGTCCCTTCATAACACGTATTTTGTAGGGACAACGCCTGCGTTGTCCGATTTTCATATTCAATTCAGCGTCCTCAGCGTTGCAATTCCCGCCAGCTCTTTGTATGCTTTCAGGCGGACAAATCCACCCGGTCTGCGATCAGTAAGGCGTCTGCTTGAAACGGCAGCGCCTTTTTCGAAACGCATCGCCAGACCTCAACCCATCATCACATTTCGAACGACGAAAGCCTCTCCAAATGACCCATACCAACGGACAACACGCCACCTCACCATCAAGGCCCCCATTTTCTGAGCGTATCCGGCAGACTCCGCCGCTGCTGGCCGATGGTGCGATGGGCACGATGCTGCATCAGCGCGGTGTCCCGCTCAATGCCTGCTTCGACCTGCTCAACCTGACCGATCCCGATGTCGTCGCCAGCGTCCACCGCGATTATCTGGCCGCCGGGGCCGATCTGCTGGAGACCAATACCTTCGGCGCGAATCGCTACAAGCTTGGCGAATACGGTTTCGCATCAGAAGTCGAAGCGGTGAACCGCGCCGCCGTCGGCATTGCCCGCCGTGTCGCAGACGAGTTTATCCAGAGCGGGGCCAGCAATGGCCGCCCCATCTACATCGCCGGGGCGATTGGGCCGCTTGGTGTGCGCCTCAAGCCTTATGGCCGGCTCAGTGCGGAAGATGCCGCCGAAGCCTTTGGCACTCAGATCCGCGCACTGGTCGAAGCAGGCATCGATGTCCTGATCTTCGAGACCTTCGCCGATCACAAGGAACTGCTGACCGCGCTCGCTACCGCCCGCGAGATCGCGCCCGACCTGCCCGTCATCTGCGAGGCGACCTTCGCCGCCGATGAGCGCACCCTGCCCGGATTCACACCGTCCAAAGTCGCGGTCGATCTGCACAAGGCCGGTGCGGATGTGATCGGCGTCAACTGTTCGTCCGGGCCGCAGCGAATCGCCGAAACACTGCGCGTGATCCGCGAGTGCGTCCCCGATGCACAGCTTTCCGTGATGCCCAACGCTGGTTATCCCGAAACCGTCGGTGGTCGCGTCATGTATCCGGCATCGGCTGATTACTTCGGCGATTACGCGCTCACCTTCCAGTCGATCGGGGCCAATCTGATCGGCGGATGCTGCGGGACCACTCCGGCACACATCGCCGCCATGCGTCAGGCACTGGATGCCGCCGCACAAGGCACACGCGAGCTTCCTATCGTCCATATTCACGAAGCCCATGACGACGACGATGATACCAGCATCGAGCAGCCAACCGAGCTGGCGCGGCGTCTGGCCGATGGCCGCTTTACCATCACCGTCGAGATGTCGCCGCCCCGCAGCTATACGGTAGACAAACTGCTGCGCAGTGCCCGTCTGCTGCGTGATGCCGGTGCCGATGTACTCGACATCGCTGATACCCCCGCTGCCCGTATGCGCATGAGTCCGTGGGCAGTCAGCCATCTGATCCAGAACCGCGTCGGCGTCGAAACCGTCCTTCACTTCCCCACACGCGGGCGCAATCTGCTCCGGATTCAGGGTGATCTGCTGGCAGCACACGCGATGGGGCTGCGTAACCTGTTTGTCACGATGGGCGACCCGACCAAAATCGGCGATTATCCCGAAGCGATGGACAATTACGACATCGTACCGTCCAAGCTGATCCGCCTTATCAAGCACAATCTCAATCAGGGCATCGATCAGGCCGGCAACAGCATCGGACGCCCGACCAGCTTCACAGTCGGCTGTGCGCTCAATATGTTCGCCGATGACCTCGACCGCGAGATCAAAGTGTTAGGCGATAAGCTGGCCGCCGGGGCAGACTTCGCGCTCGGCCAGTCGGTCTTCGAGCCAGAGCGTATCGAGCGTTTTGTGAAGCGTTACGAGGAACTGCGCGGCGAGCCGTTTACCCTACCCGTGTTGATCGGCATCATGCCGCTGTACAACTTCAATCACGCTTTGTTCCTTCACAACGAAGTCCCCGGCATCACCATTCCGGAGCATCTGCTGAAGCGCATGGAAGACGCAGGCGACAACGGCCCGAAGGAAGGCGTCAAAATCGCGCAGGAACTGCTGCAAAGCATTCAGGGACTGGTCGCAGGCGCGTACATCATCCCGGCCTTCGGGCGCTA
>JAEZAF010000020.1 GCA_023430545.1 Chloroflexota bacterium | reverse complement strand
TCTCTGCTGTAGAGAGCACCGGCAGCCAGCGCAGGATAAGCGCCGCTGTCAGCAGCAGGCATACCAGCCAGTTGAGTGATGCCGTAGTCGTCAGTGCGAGATACAGCGCAAGCAGCAGCGCGGCGAGATTCATGCCATCCGCCAGCCGGACAGACGCAGAGATGCGGGAAATGAGGGCCGTGTTATTCATCAGATGAAGAAATCTTTCTTCAGTTTTTGATCGTCAGATTATTGTTGAGGTCATTTTCGTTGATGCCTATCCTTGATGATAAAGCTGAAACGCGCCGGACAACAATAAGTTTCTGGTCAGGGACTTTCATTAGCCATCCATATATGCACTGAGATTAAGGATCAGAGGTGGAAAACCTACCTCTATCCGGTCTTCTATTGAAGACTATGAAAAATGCCGGACAACGCCTGCGTTGTCCCTACAAGGTGCATGAATGCGCAGTACGCGGAAGGCAGGCACAGGGGCAGGCGCTGTCGGATGAGAATACCTCAACCAGGAATTGAATAACGACCTTTGAGCGATGTGGGCAATACCCCCTAATGCAGTTGGATCAACCTTTGTCTCCTGTTGTAGGGTTGCAGTGGAAATTCTGTACCTTTGCGGATTATCGAAGGACGGCGGACGGCCTTCGTTGTGCTGTACAAGTCTCCAAGATGCCCCAATGCCGTTACGATGAATTTGTCGCCGCTTAGTACAGGAGTCCACGTAAACCGCATGGCAAACGAAACCACGATCCCGATGCTTCCCTGTCGCTCGATTGATGAAACGCTGAAGTTTTATGTCGCGATGGGTTTTGAGATCACTTATCAGCAGACACGTCCTAATACCTATGGCTGCGTGAAATATGAGGACATCAACCTGCACTTTTTCACGCTGAAAGGCTATGAACCCGAAAACTCCTACAGTAGCTGTATCGTGCTGGTGCCGGATCTCATCGCGCTGCATCAGACCTTCAGTGCCGCGCTGCGCAGCCAGTACGGAAAGCTGCCGATTGCCGGTATCCCACGCATCAGTAAGCTGAATACTTCCAATTCAGATCGCGAACCTCGTTTCAATATCGTCGATCCCGGCGGCAACTGGATACGCTTCATCCAGAAGGGGCAAGCGCCGGACCTGCCCGACGAGACACCGAAAGAACAGACGAAGCTGTCACGGGCGACACACGCCGCCGATTGGCTGATCGAAGCGAAAGGGGATTTTGAAAACGCCGCGCAGACGCTGGATAACGTGCTCAATCCGCTGCTGGATGAGGCGCAGCCATCGGTTCCTGTGACGCATCTGGTGCAGGCGCTGGTGCTGCGGGCTTCGCTAGCGGTGAATCTGAACGATCAGGTGCTGGCGCGAACGCTGCTGGCACGTGTGCGTCAGATGCCGCTTGAGCCGCAGGATCGCGCTGCGCTTACGGTAGAACTGGAACGTGCCGATGATCTTGAGAAGCTGATCGAAGCTGATTGACGGATCAGGGAAGAATGCAAAAGGACGATTCAGCGAATCGTCCTTTTAACCGTTATTTGTTGATCTGGCTGCCGTTTACTGCGGTGGTGCGATTGCGCCGCCCTGGTAAGTGAAGGTCCACTTGCCCTTTGATTTGCCGCCAAGCGCCGTATTCATGGCGACAACCTTCCACGTATAGACACCAGGGGGTACGGGTTCTGTGACCGAGTACAGACAGACATCGCCTATACAGGCGTCGATGCCGAGTTTGGCTTTCACCTTGATGCTGTTGTCCGCATTTTTCATCACGACCTTGTAGCTGTCGGCCATAGGACGGCGCGACCAGCCGAGGGTGATCTCATCGCTGACGAAGCCGCCGTTGGCGGGGGCGATCACGGTCGGCGCGCCGGGGATATCGGTGCTGAAGCTGCGCGTCTTGCCGGAGGTGCTGCCGTGCTCGTTGTGCGAGGTCACACTCCATGTATAGGTCTGATCGTCCAGCAGCGTGTAATTCAGAGCGCTGATGCTGGAGATGCACCACTGACCGGAGCAGACATCGTCAACATTGAAGCTGCGGCTGGCGACAACCGCACCTGCACTGTTCGTCAGTGTCAGTGTATAGCGGTTGGCAAGCCCGGCCGGTTTCCAGCGCAGCTCGAAGTTCGTCTCACTGGTCAGGATATCCTTTTTGGGGCTTTTTGGTTTGGCAACACCGGGTGGGATGGTTTCACGCGCACGGTCACTGCCGAGTACCAGCCAGTCTGCACCCGGCATGGCACCGAGGGCTGTGCTGTCGCTGAAGAGTTTGCGCGTCAGGTCACTGCCAGAGAAGATGTGCAGGGCACCATTGAGACGGTTCACCCACCAGACATCCGGATGCGTATCGAGATTATAATCCGCCACGACGAAGCCGAAGCTGTAAATGTCTGTGGACTGCATCGGGAGGGGGACTGCGCTGTATTTCAGCACGGTCTGGAAGTCGGTCCCGGAGAGTACCCGGACCGAAACGCTCTTGGTCTGCTTGTCACGCGGGTCGATGATCCACAGGTCGGGCACGCCATCCTGATTGGCATCCGCTGCGGCGAAGCTGATGTCGGCTGTGGCAGACTGCGGCGGCAGTGAGGTCGCGGCATACTTCAGGATCGTGGATGGGCTGCTGCCGCTGGCGATCCGCACCGAGACCGTGCCGGTGGCGCTGTCACGGGGATTGATTGCCCAGAGGTCTGGTGTGCCATCACGGTTATAGTCGGCTACTGCAAAGCTGACACTGTTATCGTACATCGGCAGCGCGGTGACTTTGTCAGCCAGCAGATAGGCCAGATCCGCACCGTTCATGATACGGAAGGCGGTCTGACCTGCACCATCCCAACGGTGGATGACCCACAGATCGGGGACGGCGTCGCCGTTGTAATCGCCGGAGGCGAAGGCGGTGTTGAGCGAAGCAGGCTGCTGCGGCATGCCGGTTTTGGTATTCACTGCGAATGATTTGAAGCTGTGCCCGTCTGCGATGCGCAGCGATGTCGCGTTGACCGCGTTGTCGCGCTGATCGACAACCCACAGGTCCGGCACGCTGTCCTGTGTGTAATCGTAGCGCAGGTCGACAAGTCCGCCGCCAGCCTCGCCGTCATTGTGGATGACGCCAGTCGGTTTACAGCGCACCAGATTGTCACGCAGGCGTGTCATACAGCCGGCATAAGCGGCGTTCCCTTCAGAGACAAGCCAGCCGCCAAGATGTGTGCCGTGGATATTCTTGTATTCGTTGTAGCGTTTCAGAGTGAAATGGACGTGCGGCCCGGTGGCCCAGCCGCCGCAGCCTGTCAGGGCTGAAGTCTTGCCGAGATAGGTGCCGGTTTCCACATACTGGCCGCTGCTCACCTGGATATTCTTGACGTGATAGTAACCGGTCTGCCAGCCGTCCGCATGATCGATGCGGATATAATTGCCGCAGTTGGGCACCAGATAGACGTAGCCTTCACGTGCGGACAGGATTTTCTCGCTGGTATTGCCGAGATCAGGGTTGAAGTCGAGCGCCGTCCACGGGCGCATGCTGTCGCCGTTGTTGCCGTGCGGTCCACCGATCAGAATCCAGTCGGTCCCCGGCTGCCACGGCAGGCGCAGACGTACATCACTGCCAGCGCCGCGAGACTCGGCGTCACGCTGTGCGAGGGCGCGTCCGGCGCTTTGCAGGCTCTGTTTTTCACCGGCGGGGATGACGCTGTCCGGTGCAAGGCTGACCCACTGATAAAACAGATCGGTGTATTCCAGTGCGATCTGCCACTGTCCGCTGGCGTCCTTCTTCGCCATAAAAAGCTGTAAATCCGGCGAACCGTGGACGCCTTCCGGGGCGCGGATGGCGCTGATGCCAAAGACCACCGTGGCGGTCGCATCAAAACGATAGCCGTCGGTCAGGATTTCATCAGGGCGGACGCTGCGGCCATCACGGGCCTGAAGCGATGGCGCAAGCTGTGCCTTGACCAGTGCGTCAATCTGCTGAACCTCTTCAGTGTAGGCTTCACTGCCGGGTAATCCAATCACCTGACGGGCGGAGACGGTGCTGGTGCTGTTGAGCATGGCCGCTGCTGCGATGAGGGCGAGTGTGTTCAGGGCGAATGCGATAAAAAAGACTTTTGATCGCTGTCTGACCATTGCGGGGGATTTTCCAACCTCTGTAACGATTCGATATCGTGCTGTGAGTCCAGTATACGTCCCTCAGGGGTGATAAAAGAGATAAGATTGCGTCTCAAACAGGTTTCTAACAGGTTAGCGCGAGGGGAAGTGAGCTTTGTCAGTACTAATGTGTGACAGAGGATCAGATAAGAAGCGGCGTATCAGCGATAATGCTTCCCTATCAGGATGATGGTGACTCCACCCGTTCGTAGACATAGGCGTTGCCGCGCCGACCGGCCAGCGTGATCACGTTCATCTGGCGCAGACAGTACGCCGCTTTCCCCGCCAGCGGTTTGTCCATGCCGGTGGCCGCCGCCAGTTCCCGGACTGTGAACGGCTGCGGCAGGTGGGCAGGCAGCAGGGCGCACAGATCCTGTGCTGTAGACCAGCGGGCACTGGCAATCACTTCCAGCAGGCGGCGGTCGGCGATGCTCTGACGCTTGCGCCGCCATGAGCCGCGTCCATCGGCCCTGCGGATTTCTTCATCACGCACCAGCAGCACTTCCAGCGAGAAATGCGGGTGCAGCATCCACTGCGGGAAGGCCACCAGCTCGCGGAAGACCTCTTCGACCCGTCCGCGCTTTGGGGACCGGCGCGAGGATACGATCTCGCCAGTGTCGCCATCCAGCAGGATGATGCGCCGTTCCACCGCGACCGGATAGACAACATGCACGCGGTAATCCGGCAGTAGTTTGTTGAGCTTGGTCTTCATGTTACCGAAACTGGCGGTCTGGAATTCGACCAGCAGCGGCGTTGGGTAATCATCAGCGCGCACAAGGTCGATGTGATAGCCTTCGATCAGGCATTCGATCTGGTCACCGGGCTGGGCGTACCAGCGCTTGAGCGCCGCATGCAGCGATTTCTCTCCGAGTGTGCCGATGGACATGGGGATTTACTTCAATCTGGATTGCGATAATTTGTTCTATTGTGTCGCGCAACAAAAAAGGACGCAACCGTCCTTTTCAGCATTTCGGGCTACAGAGGACTTACGGTGCTGACTGCCAGTTGCCTATCCAGTGTATTCCAGCAAACTGTCCATTCAGTGTGTTGAAAAGCCGTTCATCAGCGGTCCAGAAGTCGCAGGCCAGCCGCTCCGCCAACGCCAGATACTGGCTGTCGTAGGCTGTTGGGCGGTTATATTGAGTGGCTAATTCATAACCGCGTTTCAGTAGTTCGACATCATAATGGAGCATAACCGGATAGCCCAGTAGTTGATCTCGTCCTCTAAGGCTTTCCTCGGATGTCACACGTTTCTGATAGACCGCTTTACGTGATACAGCGACCAGTTCGTAATGAAGGTTGGAGCGTGAACAATTACCCGTTCAATCTGTAACTGTTTGAGGAGATCCTGTGCCTGTGATGTAAAATTTTCCGGAGATACACTCGCAATTAAAATCCCTGAATCGAGAACAATCTCACTCAAGACTTTTCCTCACGAAGTTCTTCAAGCAGTGACAGCACATTTGCAGGCTGATCCCCAATCCGGGCACGGATACTGCTTTGCAGGGCTTCGACCTGTTTCCACCAAGTCTCATAATCGAAGCCCTGGGGAGCATCCTGTTGTATTTTTTCCAATACGCGCAGCTTGGCCTCATCATCCAACTGATGGAATTTCTCGATGATCTCGCGTTCCAGCGCACTCATGACGTTTATCCTGTCCTGAATTCGTGATGATCTGATTCTGACCTGAAACAAAAAAGGACGCAACCGTCCTTTTTCGTATCTGTTATGCTGTGGTTGTGACTGGGCTATGCGCCGGGACGCACACGTTCGGTGCAGGCCTGCACGAAAGCATCAAACAGCGCCTGCATATGCGGATCATCGCCTGCCAGATCCTCCGGATGCCACTGGACGGACAGTGCGAAGCGCTTATCCGGCATCTCGATGGCTTCGATCAGGCCGTCCTCGGACTGCGCCGTGACCACGAATCCGGGGGCGGCGTCTTTGATAGCCTGATGGTGGATGCTGTTGACCGGCACCTGAAAGCCGCCGATGATCTGGGCCAGACGGCTGTCTGCATCCAGAAGCTGAATCGAGTGACCGCGATACGTGCGCGGCTGATCGTCCGGCAGGGTGTGCGGAATGACGGTCTCGTGCTGCACCTGAGAGGGGATATCCTGAATCAGTGTGCCGCCCATCGCGACATTGATCACCTGATGCCCACGGCAGATGCCGAACAGCGGCAGATCGTCCGCCACCGCCCAGCGCACCAACTGAACTTCCGCATTATCGCGGAAGCGGTCAGCTTCGTTGGTTTCAGGGTGGCGCTCTTCATGAAAATAGACGGGATCGATATCGCCCCCGCCCGGTAAAAGTACCCCATCCAGACGTTCGTAGATCGACCGCAGAGTCGAGTCGCTGACGTTGGAGGGGATCATCACGGGCAGTGCGCCTGCGCGTTCCAGCGCCGTGATGATGGGCGTATAAGCGGTACAATGGGTAATGCCGCCCGAACCAATTGTCCGAACGGCAGTTGTCACACCGATGAGCGGCTGCATATGCAATTGCCTTACGTCGCAGGTCGCAGGGACTAGTAGCGACGGCGTTCCTTCAGACGGGCGGCCTTACCACGCAGTTCACGCATGTAGTAAAGCTGGGCACGGCGGACTTTGGCGCTGCGCAGGATTTCGATTTTCTCCACGCGCGGGCTGCGGAGCAGGAAGGTACGTTCCACCCCGATGCCGTTGCTGGCGATACGACGCACGGTGTAATTGGCGTCGTTGCCACCCTTGCGCAGGCGGATGATCACACCCTGGAAAATCTGAATACGCTCGCGGTTACCTTCCACGATGCGAACATGGACTTTAACGGTATCCCCGGCACTGAGTTCCGGGTGGCCGCGTTCTTCGGCCTCAAATGATTTGAGCAGTTCCTGGCTCATCGCGATGTCCTTCCACAATTCAAAAAAATACGCCGGATCGTTGGCGTAATTAGCGGTAATTTCGTCTGACGAAATGAACGACGATTATACATGAGGGCCATATGCCCAACAAGGGCGGGTGGGAGGACGCCCGATTGCAGTTTGCGACACCCCCACCCGATATGGTTTCCGGCTTACTGCTCTGACACCGATGCCTCGACTACCCTGTCAGGTTCACCTTCGCCTTTGGTAATCAGGGTGAAAAGACTGTGGTTGATATAGAAGCTCCATGCGTTTGAACAGCTATCATAGCACTCAATGGCAGGCATCAAGCCAACATGGGTGAAGCGAAGTTCCGTCCTGTCGTTCTTCCTTGTAATCTCGAAGACAATGTCACTCCCGGTCCATTCAGCCTTGTCTTCAACAAAATTAATCTGACTATCCGTGACGCGCCAGACGACCTTCTTCCCCGGCACGAATTCTGTGATCTTCTGTGTGCTGTGGTGAACATCGCCAGCACGAAACTCAAATTCAGCGCCGAGTCTGTCCGTACTTCCTTCAATTTCCTTTGACCACCAGCCGCGAACGTCGTTAACGGCAGCAAAGACTTCTTCCGGAGATTGGTCTACCGTAAAGGAAGTGGTGTAGTGCTGATCGCGCATCTGACGCGCCTGATTGACTACTTCTTCAATCGGATTTGGCTGACCTTTACCGGTGGCGATGAGGTTGCGCAAACTACTGGTAATGTACGATCCCCATGCGTTTGCACAGACATCGTAGCACTCATAATCCGGTACCAGCCCGACGTGGGTAAAGCGAACTTCTGTTTTGTCATCTTTTGGGGCGATTTCGAAGACGATGTCGGTATCAATCCACTCGTTTTTATCTTTGATAAAGTTGAAGTGGTTATCCAGAACGTGCCATACGACTTTGCGACCCGGTACAAATTCAGTGATCTTGAAAGTGGCGCGATGCACGTCCTGATAGTGGTAGTAAAACACAGCGCCGAGTCGGTCGGTATCCCCCTCAACGGCCTGTGACCACCAACCGCGAACATTGTTGATGGCATCGAAGGCTTCCTGTGGGGTCTGGTCGACGGTAAAGGTGGTGGTGTAGTGCTGATTCATGTGGATCTCCCTGTGATCTGTTGACGGCCTTAGTCCGGAGTGGTTTTTGCTAAAACATCCGTTCTGTGTTCTTGGTAGTATAGATTTGTTTCATGAGACGATCTATGACATAATGCATCCAATTTATGTCTCATCGTCCAGATAAAGGAACTGGTATGGATGTGCTGACCGATGTACTCAATACGCTGGAGCTGAAAGGCTGGCTGTCTTCACGCCGAGAGCTGGCATCACCCTGGCGCTATGACTTTGCGCCGAGCCGGGACAGCATCTTTCATGTGCTGAACTTCGGCGGTGCTTATCTACAGGTTGATGGAGAGGATGCACCCATACGCGTCGAGGACGGCGATGTGCTGCTCTTCCCGACCGGACATCCACACTCACTTTACGACGATCCTGCTTCACCTCTCACCCGGATGGTAAAGCTGGACTATCATCCCCAGCGTGGTCATCAGGTGGTTAACCGGGATGGCGAGGGGCAAAAGCCGCTGCTGCTGTGTGGTGCTTTCCATTTTGAATACCCGCATGATTTTCCGCTGCTGCACCGCCTCCCAAAACTGATCCACATACCGGGGACGCAGGGACGTTTAGAGCAGGGCTTTGCCGATCTTGTGAATTTCATTGCGCGGGAGTCGATTTCCCAGCAGCCGGGAGCAGACGTCATGTTAAGACGCCTGACCGAAATGCTGTTCATTCAGATCATCCGACTGTGGATCGACCAGCAGGCTGAAGCATCGGTTGGATGGGTCCGGGCACTGCGTGATCAGCCTGTCAGCACGGCACTGGGTCTGATTCATCAGTCGCCTGAACGCCAATGGAAGGTGCACGAACTGGCAGAGGCGGCGGCGCTTTCCCGTTCTGCTTTCTCTGCCCGTTTCACCGAACTAGTAGGCGAGCCGCCGATGACCTATCTCACCCGCTGGCGGATGCTTCGCGCAACCCGCCTGCTAAAGAACGAGGTCCGAATGGAGACGATTGCCGAGCAGCTCGGCTATGAGTCGGAAGCAGCCTTTCGTAAGGCGTTCAAGCGCGAGATCGGTATTCCCCCGGCGCAGTATCGAAAGCAGGGGTGAGTTTCAATCCTACCACTTGATCTTTGCTTTCCTTAACTTGGTGCGTATGTGACTTGCTTCTCACTACCCACTGTAAGGCGACCGCGATTCATCACGTAAACATCATCACATACACTTTCCAATTCGTCATTGAAATGACTGGTGATGAGAATACTCATGCCCTGTTTCCGCAGATCAAGAATAAGCTGGCGGATGTTTTCGGTGCCTTTGTCATCAATACCGCGTGTAGGCTCATCTAAAATTAATAGGCGCGGATGTTCCATGATGGCCTGCGCAATCCCCAGCCGCTGACGCATCCCGGTCGAATAGGTTCGAAATGGGCGCTTATCATGAGGGTCAAGGCCTACCTTGCGGAGCGCATCTTCGATTTCGTCTTTACCGACGATGCGCCGAATCATGGCTAAAAGCTCCAGATTTCTAAAACCGGAATAACGCGGTAGGAAACCCGGTACGTCAATCAATGCACCTGTATCAGGGGCAAACTCGACCGCTTTACCCAGCGGCTGACCAAAAACCACAACATCGCCGCTGGATGGGTGAACCAAACCCGTGATGATGCGCAGCAGCATACTTTTGCCGGAGCCGTTGTGACCGGTGATCCCGTAAATGCTGCCAACCGGCAGTGTAAAATTGATGTCATCTAAAATGATATCGTTCTTGATCTGCTTTGATACATTTCGGACTTCAATCGCGTTATCCATGTTGGCTCCTTGTGCCGAAAATTACTGGAAGCTGATACGCCTTACGAAGGGCAGGCTTATCACATAAACGATGAAACAGGCAAACAGGTTATAAGCCACTGACCATTCAAAACTGAACGGTGGATGATGCGTACTTATCGGGTAATGCGCTCTTAGAATGGCCTGATGCCCCGGCAGCCAGATTGCAAGCGGATTACTGATATTGACAAAGACAGAGAACAGGATGAGCAGGATAACAGCAACAAAAGCATAGAACGATTTTGGAACAAATACTGACAAAACAAGCTGCAACAATGAGAACAAAACCAGTGATGTCGTCGTGAGGAGTATCCACCAGAAAATGGCGGAATACGTATCAACTGACGTTACATTGAGTGAATTCAGGAGCGCGTCATTTGTCAGACCAAACGGCAGATAGACTCGTATACCGAGCAGAATCCCAAACAGAAGCACAAGCACATAAAACAGACTTGCCACCGGAAGCAGATAAACTTTTGCCGTGAACCAGCGGCGACGACTTTCTGCCCTTGAAGCAGTTGTATAGCCAAAGCGCTCCATATCTGCTGTAGCAATTGTGTTGGTCATCGCCAGAAAGGTTATGGGTACGATCAGCCATCGCAGAAATTCGACAGGCACAACGTTTTCGGAAGGTCCAAGCAGCGCCAGCAAAACGCCATCCCAGTAACCCAGTGAAACATTCGGCGTATTCGACAGCGCGACGGCAAACTGTCCGGCACTTAACCCAAGCATGATGCCAACAATGACCGTCAGCGGCAGGTAGACAGGGCGAAACCAGAAGTGCCAGTTCCAGACCAACAGACGATAGATCATGCCATGAAATCCACACGGCGACTTTGAAGCAGACCTACTATCAGCAGCACCCCGATGCCGATGATCCAATACATCGCCGAAATAGGAGGCGTGATTGCATCATAAAGAAAAGGTTGCAAGTGAACTGGTAAGAAAAAGGACTGCGCAGGATAGGGTAAACCGTAATTAACCGCGTAAATACTACCGACAATATAGGTAGCACTCATCATAAAACCAACAAATGTATTGTTCACAATAATTGCAATAACCTGAGCAAGAAGTCCTGACAGGAACAGGCCGAGTAACAGTGCCAGAATCGTGGGTAACAAATAGTTTAGCGGATGATGAATCCCCATTTCCTCGGTAAGGCTAAATGAAATTATTTGCGCGAGTTCAGGAGGCGAGGTTTGCGCAAGCTGACTCCAGCCCTGTTCCCACGCGAAAATGATTGAGATGAGGAGAACAGCGACGACACTCAACACTGTATACATGAGCGCTGTGATGAGCAGTGTCAGCACTTTACCTATCCACCATTCGCGGCGGCTTTCAAGTTTCAGGAGGAGCTGCTGCTCGAACGGCACAGCCGCTGTCAGGTCACTGACCAGATAGACAAAGGGCAGCATCAACACAACCAATAAGAAATAAATGCTGCCGAAAAAAGCGAAAATGGCATCCCATGCATTCACCTTCAACCCATAAGTCGCCTCTAGTGACCAAACCCTTCCCAGCGTAATGTAACCAAAAAACAATATCCCCACAATTGGCAGCAGCCATTTTGTCTTGAAGATGTATAGTTCAAAATTCAGCAGGGTTTGTTGAATGATGCGCTGTCTCACGAGTCAGATGTCCCGGAGAATGTATTTTGAAGCCACGAAAATGCCGATAGCGCTGAGGGCAAAATACAACCCTAACTGACCGAATACTGTCAGTGCAGAAGTTGTCGTGGCTAATCGAGGGTTGTAGGCCGCAGCAGGCATCCAACTCACAAAATTAAGCAGCGTCATAATAAACGTCAGGCCAATGTAAAAAACGAAGGGAGCAGCCAAAGCAATGAAGCGGTTTTCGGTAAAAAGTGAGGCCAGCATCCCTATTGATGCATATGTCGCTCCGAAAATGAAATTGATCCCGATCCGTGTCCAGACAAAAAGCGCCGTATCCTGACGATAAAGTTCATCAAAAGGATTTTGCGGCGGAATTCCCGTTGTTCCTGGATATGGAGCAGGTAAGCCTTCAGGCAGGATAAGGCTGAGAAAAGCATAAATGATGACGGCAGATAAAGCTAAAACCGTACCACCGGCTAATGCGTTGGCAATAAATTTAGAAAAGATATACCGATTGCGACCGCCGCGTGAAACAACCAGTTGAAGATACTTACTGGTGCGTTCTGAAGTAAACGAAGTGGCAAACGGCAGCACCACAATCAAAGGCACAGTATAGGTGAGAATAAAGTTTCGTCGCGCCCAAAGGAAAAAATCAAAGGTGTTTGCGATATAGGGATCAAATTGCCCGGCTGCAATCGCTTCCTGGTGAGCGGCATAGTCAGTAAAGTATCCGGGGTAGTAGTCATAGATACCAATCCCTAGAAGGATCAGGCCTAAAATGAGTGCGATCAGGAAATTT
>JAEZAF010000267.1 GCA_023430545.1 Chloroflexota bacterium | reverse complement strand
GAAGGTTGAGGCATAACACACCGCTCCTTGTACGTGCGTCACTGTGACGGGTGAATATGCCCTTAATTGTAGAGGGAAACGGAAGAGAAACAAAAAACTCCGGTGTCAAACCGGACTAATTGGGGGTCTGGCATCCGTATCAAGGGTGATATGCCAGTTATGGCGCTGTGATTCAGCGGGGAAACCGATCCGTCAGTTGGCGCAGGCGATGAATCGTTGTGAGGGTTGAGAGTTACTGGAACTCCAGTAGTTGCAGGCCAGTCGCGGTGATCCGAAAGTACTCATCGGCTTCGGGTGAAATCGCATGATAGATTTCCAGCAGACCAGCCCGCACGAGAGGTTCAAAGTCGAAGTCGTTGTACCAGTAATCAGGGCGCAGCCATTCCGCAGATCGGTAGCCCGCTGCCTCGTCATCTTCTTCGACACCGCAGTCAAGCTGCCATGCGAGTGCTGCTTCTTCAAGGACCTTGCGCTGGTCATAGGTGAGTGCCATTGTCATTTTCAACATCCCTCGTGTTTTCAGACGGACGTTTACAGTGTCTGCGGGAATGCGTGAGATGTCTACATCTGAGACCAGGTTGGGACCTGTTTGCAACCGGATTGTTACCAGCCGATGTGCTGCGATGTGTGGTGACGAGGATTGTGAAGCGATAGTACATTGACCAGATAAAGCAAAAGCCAGCGGGAAAATCGCTGGCTTTTGTAAGGGTCGATCGACGATCGCGTCTATTTACGGGTGCGATCTTTCGGGCGCAACTGTGACAGCAGCGGATGATCGCCGCCCTGACGGGTGAGGACTTCGATCAGGTTCTGGCGCATCCGATCGGTGAACTGATCTGTGAGCTTCCGGCGTGCCTTTGGGTCCAGCGCCAGCTCCATCAGTGAAGGATTCCTGTCTTTATCGGTGTTCTGCTTCCTGCGTGTTTTTGCCATTGCAAACCCCTTTGCCAAACGCATTTCCTATGCTACATTGTAGAACATAAATGCTAATTTGTGAACAGTGCAGGCATATCACCCAGTTGGCCTATTTGCGGATGACCACCTGTCCAGTCTGGATAAGGGTCAACCGGGGGCGAAAATGTATGCTTGTGACCAATTGTGTCAGAGGCTGGGTAACCCGAAAATAGGTGTTAAAGGCGGCCGCCTGAATGAACGCCTGAGATAAAAAACGTAACACATTTACTGTGAGGTGAATGGAATGTCTATTGATAGTCAATGGGGACGGATGTCGAGAAGAAACAAGTATAAAGCTTTAACGGAAGAGCGGAGAGCGTATTTAAAACAGCTTCATGACCCGGAATTCCGTCGGCTGATTGAACAGATCCGGCAGGAAAGACGGGGTTCCCGTTAAGAGAAGCGATGATTATGGACAGAGCGCGGTGATAAGCAACCGCGCTCTGTTGTTTTATTTGCAGGCTTCATCAGGGTTTGTCCGGATCGATCGGGGTGATGTCCATGACCCAGACCTTGCCGGCGTAAAAAGCCCCCAGACCACGTGTGCGCTGTTCTTCATTCTCAAAACCGAGATGCTGGTAATCTTCATCCGTGAAGAGCGTGCTATCCATCATGCGAATTCGCTCTATCCGCGCCCAGACGATCTCTTCTCGCTGGAAGTTGCCGATGATCAGTGTGCCGCTGACGGCAAAGTGATGCGCTCGATCGGTATAACTCGTAAACGCATCGACATTGCGGCCATGTTCGAAATCGGTTGCCTGAAAGCGCTCGTTGTTGAGCATATAGGTGTCGCGGCGCTGGAGGGCAGTGTGCACACCTTTCTTATTTTCCGGGAATACGTCGTGATCCATGATGATGCGGGTAAAGTTTGTCATGCTCCTCCTTTGGGTTTGACTGTATTAGAAATCATGTTGAAAGGTGAAGATTATCAATAAAAACAGCGGGCAACGACATGTAAGCATGTTTGGGCGTTGTCCTTACATCCTACATATTGTGTGGGGACGGTTGAGGGAACGATGAAAGATGTCTAGCTCGCACATATCAGCGGAACGCTTTTCCGTGTGGAAAGCAAAAGGGGACAGTGATTAAACGATCACTGTCCCCTTTTGTATGTACTGGTCGGGGTGCCGGGATTCGAACCCGGGGCCTCTTGCACCCCATGCAAGCGCGCTACCGGGCTGCGCCACACCCCGATTACTTTTAGTATAGTCGAGATTGAGGCCGTTTACAAGACTGGCCTTGGCTGAATTCGCCAATCTGAGTGATGTGGGATTTATCCCAACCGTTTTCCAACAATATCCCAAACTGAGGGGAAATTTAGCCAACATATGCAAATGTCTCCAATAAGCTGTGAGGAATATCACTGGCGGGGATGATGTAATGTCCTTACGCTTAGAGTCGGAGTCCTCAACTGCTTAAGGGGAATTGTAATCATGAAACTGGGAACCTTCAATCGATGGCTGTACCGAGGCAAGCGCCCGAACCGGCTTGCAAAGTTACTGAACGATATTTATGCAACCGTTGGGGCATGGGGGATCTTCCCGAACTATCTTGAGCGGCTGGAAGTGATTGGGCGCAAATCGGGAAAGGTAATCTCATTACCGGTGGTTATCGCGATTGTCGATGGCGAGCGCTATCTGGTCTCGATGCTGGGTGATAACGTCCAGTGGGTGCAGAATGTGCGTGCAAACGGGGGGCGTGCAGTGCTGCAAGGACGTCTGCGTGAGGAAATACGGCTTGAAGAGGTCGCTGTCGAGAAGCGAGCGCCGATCATCAAAGCCTATGTCAAACGCGCACCTGGAGGGCGACCGCATATCCCGGTCAGTCAGGATGCACCCGTGACGGAATTTGAGAAGATTGCCGACAATTATCCGGTGTTTCGGATCACTTCGGCCACGGACTGAAGCGCATCAGGTGGTATTGTAAACAAAAAGAGCGACCGCAGCAGTATGCTGTCAGGTCGCTCTTTTCGAATGACATGTGATGGAATCTGGGACCCTAGAACAGACCCCAGTCGTCGGCTGCGCCCTCTTCCATCATCGAGGGGTCCCACATCTCCAGCCCCATCTCGATGGTGGTTGGGACCTGGGCATATTCCTGCGCGGTACGGCGTGTCTGTTCCAGAAGCTGCGGTGCATACGGGCAGAACGGGGTGGTCATGATCATGGTCACATGTGCCCGTTCGTCGCTGAGTTCGACATCGCGAATGAGACCCAGCTCGACGACGTTCATGCCGATTTCAGGATCGACTACCACGCGCAGCGCCTCAAGCAGGCCTTCTTCGCTCTTATTGACAATATTGGGTGTCTGGTTGGTCATAATGCAGTCACTTTCGCCTTTCGAAGGTGCGTTTATGATAACACACGTTCGCCTGTAAATTCGACGTTAGAACTTATTTTTAGTCATTAGAATGACGTAAGATCGACTCTCTTACCTCATCCGTTATATTGACAATACATTACCCCGACAGGTATACTAGGCCCAATTTCTACATAGGGTATGATTTAAATTTAACATGTGTAAAACTATGAGGAGGCGATAGCACGCATGAGTGCTGTACTCGAAGTTCGTAATCTGCATGCGCGTGTCGCGGAAAACGCTGACAAGCAAATTCTGCGTGGTGTTAATCTGACTCTGAAGCAGGGCGAAGTCCACGCATTGATGGGGCCGAACGGCTCCGGCAAGAGCACGCTGGCGAACGTGCTGGCGGGTAACCCGGCGTATGAAGTGACTGATGGCGATATTCTGCTGAACGGTGAAAGCATTCTGGAAATGGAACCCGACGAGCGCAGCCGCGCCGGGATGTTCCTTGCATTCCAGTACCCGGTCGCGATCCCGGGTGTGACGCTGGCGAACTTCCTGCGTCAGGCGATCAATGCCCGCATGAAGGCTGTCGATCCTGAGTCGAAGGGAATCTCGATCCCGGATTTCCGCCGCCTGCTGCGTGGCAAGATGGATGAACTGAAGATCGACCACAGCTTTGCCGGTCGCTACCTGAACGAAGGCTTCAGCGGTGGGGAAAAGAAGCGCGCTGAGATCCTTCAGATGGCGACACTGGAACCGACCATCGCTATCCTGGATGAAACCGACTCTGGTCTGGATATCGACGCGCTGCGGATTGTCGCGGAAGGCGTCAACAGCCTGATGGGGCCGGAAATGGGTGTGCTGGTGATTACACACTATCAGCGCCTGCTGAATTACATCCAGCCGCAGTATGTCCACGTCATGTTTGAAGGCCAGATCGTCGAAAGCGGCGGCCCGGACCTCGCGCTGAAGCTAGAAGAGAACGGTTACGACTGGATTCGCAGCCGTCACGGTGCGGTTGTCGAATAAGCATCCGTCAGGCATTACCACCGAAATCCGCTTCATTCATCCCGCGGCAGCATTACGGGTGATCATCCGCAGTATCAAATCTGAGTAGAGAAGGGTATCGCTAATGTCTGATCTGGACATCATTGCGAGCGAGAAACAGCTTACACAGGACGAACAGCAGCTTCGTGATGTGCGCGGCTCTTACGATGAAACCTATGGTTTTCATGACGACGATGTGAATTATTCGTTCAAGAGCCAGAAGGGTGTGAATGCCGACGTCGTGCGGCAGATCAGCCAGATGAAAAATGAGCCGGAGTGGATGACCGAAATCCGCCTCAAGGCTTACGAGATCTTCATGAGCAAGCCGACCCCGACATGGGGTAGTGACATGCTGCATGAGATCGACTACGACGATATTTACTATTACGTGCGTGCGACTGACGAGCGCAACCGCGACTGGGACGAAGTCCCGGCGGAAATCAAGCGCACGTTTGACCGCCTCGGTATTCCGGAAGCTGAACAGAAGTTCCTTCAGGGTGTGAGCGCACAGTACGACTCCGAGTCGGTCTATCACAACATCCGCAAGGATCTGGAAGACAAGGGCGTTATCTTCCTGGATATGGACTCGGCGCTGGCACAGCATCCTGAGATCGTGCGCGAACATTTCGGAACGATTATCCCATCAGCGGATAATAAGTATGCTGCGCTGAATACCGCGGTATGGTCGGGTGGTTCATTCATCTACGTGCCGCCGGGTGTGCATGTAGAGATGCCGCTTCAGGCTTACTTCCGTATCAATACGCAGAATATGGGCCAGTTTGAACGGACGCTGATCATCGTCGATGAAGGCGCTTACGTTCACTATGTTGAAGGCTGTACGGCCCCGACTTACAGCTCGAACTCACTGCACAGCGCGGTGGTCGAGATTATCGTCAAGAAGGGTGGCCGCTGCCGATATACCACGATTCAGAACTGGTCGAACAATGTCTATAACCTTGTGACCAAGCGTGCGGTTGCCCATGAAAATGCGACTATGGAATGGGTGGACGGCAACCTCGGCAGCAAGCTGACCATGAAGTATCCGGCAGTCATTCTGGCGGGTGAAGGTGCGCACGGTGAAGTGCTGTCGATCGCATTTGCGGGTCGCGGCCAGCATCAGGACGCCGGTGCAAAGATCACGCATCTTGCGCCTAACACCACAAGCCAGATTATCAGCAAGTCGATCAGTAAGGACGGTGGACGCGCCAGCTATCGCGGTCTGCTGAAGATCGTCGAAGGTGCGGACAATGTCCGCAGTAATGTGGTCTGCGATGCGCTGCTGCTGGACGATGAAAGCCGCTCGGACACCTACCCGTCGATTGAAGTCGATGCGAAGAAGGTGACGATGGGGCATGAGGCATCGGTCAGCCGTATCGGTGAGGATCAGCTTTTCTACCTGATGTCTCGCGGGATGAACGAAGACGAAGCCAATGCCATGATCGTTAACGGCTTCCTCGAGCCGCTGGTGAAGGAACTGCCGATGGAATATGCCATCGAACTGAACCGCCTGATCCAGATCCAGCTTGAAGGTTCCATCGGTTAAGTGATGGTTCACCTGCGGGTGTGCCACTGAGCCAATCGCGATTGAGTCAATCAGGACTGTACTGATCTGATAAATTGTTCAGGTATGCCGTGTCGAAATACGCGGCATATCTGTATTTAAACAACGCCATCAATGCCGCAGGCCGGCAAGGAGTGATGAACATTGGTCGTCATTAAAAGAAAGGCAGGCGCGAGCGAGCCGGTATTTTCGGCTGCCGATGTCGAAGCCCTGAGCAATGCCAATCAGGAACCGCAGTGGCTGCGCGAGATGCGCCGCGCTGCATGGGAACTGTACGAAACCCTGCCGATGCCAAGTCTCAAGGATGAGGACTGGCGTCGTACCGATTATCGCAGCATCCACTGGGATGAGGCCAGCAAACGGGTCGAGGCCAACGGCGCGACTGTGCAGTCGGTGCCGGAAGCCAACCGTCAGCCGCTGGTCGGGTCCGAAGGGGGGACGCTGATCTTCGTCGATGGCAAGGTCGTCGAATATCAGATGGCGGATCAACTACGCCAGCAGGGAATCATTTTCACTGATCTGCTGACCGCCGCGACCGAGCATGAAGACCTTGTCCGCCAGTATCTGATGACGCAGGCTGTAAAGCCGACTGACGGCAAATTTGCCGCGCTGAACGCTGCCCTGTGGACACATGGGTTGTTCGTCTATGTACCGCGCAATCAGGTGGCGGAACTGCCGCTGCATGTCGTGATGTATAACAGCCATGACGGTGCAAGTATGGGACACGTGCTCGTCGTGGTGGAAGAAAACGCACAGGCGACTATTCAGGTGGAGTATGCGTCTGCCGAAGGTCAAACCCACTCGGCCTATATCGGCGCGACCGAACTGCTGGTCGGTGATAATGCCAACCTGCGTTACGTCTCGCTTCAGGACTGGAACCGTGAGACGTATGAATTCAGCCATCAGCGCGCCCGTGTCGGGCAGGATGCCCAGCTAGACTGGATCATCGGCGTGATGGGTACACGGCTGACCAAGGCTTATATCGAACTGGAAGCGGATGGCAAGGGCGCATTTGGGCGTATTTCCGGCTTCTTCTTTGCAGACAAGAACCAGCACTTCGACCTTGATACACAGCAGAATCACAATGCGCCGCTGACGGTCACGGACCTGCTCTTCAAGGGCGCGGCAAAGGATCAGGCGCGGACGGTCTGGCAGGGGATGATTAAATCCCTGCCGAAGATGCAGAAGATCGACGGCTACCAAGTCAACCGGAATCTGGTGCTGAGTGATAGTGCCCGGATGGACGGCATCCCTGGCCTCGAAATCGAAGCGGATGACGTGAAGTGCAGCCATGCCGCGACCTTCGGGACGCTGGAAGAAGAACCCATCCACTATCTGATGAGCCGTGGTATCCCGCGCAATCAGGCCGAGCTGATGGTGATCGACGGTTTCTTTGATGAGCTGCTTCAGCGTGTGCCATTCGAACTGGTGCGCGATCGCCTGATGGCCGCGATCGAAGAAAAGATTGTGGGCTAAACGGCGCTTTCCCGAACAGGAAGCCGCAGCATTCGCTGATCTTCGTATCGTGTGGTAGAAAAGAGACGTGCTGCTGAAAAGCCGCGTCTCTTTTTTGTGGTTCATCCCCTGAGCAGAAGCGGAAATAATACCGAAAGCTGAGTGCATAACATGAGTGATACCGAATTCGTGACCGTGGCTGGCGTCGATGAAATCCAGCCCGGCGAGCGCATGATTGTGGAAATCGACGGCAAGTGGATTGTCATTTTAAACGTAGATGGTCAGTTTTATGCGATTGCCGACCTGTGCAGCCATGATGATGGCCCACTTTCTGAGGGTGAGCTGTTCGGCTGTGAGATCGAATGTCCGCGACATGGCGCACGCTTCGATATTCGTAACGGCAAGGTGCTCTCTCCTCCGGCGCTGGTCGATATCCCGGCGTATGATGTACGGGTCGAGAACAACGAGCTTCAGATTTCGCGCAAGAGCCGTCCGAAGGCCTGAGGTGATACATGCTGACCTCGTCTTCCGAAACGCTGATCTTTGGACATCGTGGTGCCAGCGCGGACGCACCACAGAATACCCTGCCTGCCTTTCAGCTTGCGATGGAACAGGGCGCGGCGGGTATTGAACTGGATGTACATCTGACTTCAGACGGTCAGTTGATGGTGATCCATGATTTTACGGTCGATCATACCACTGATGGTGCGGGCAGCGTGGCTGAGATGACGCTTGAGCAGATCCAGTCACTGGATGCGGGGGCGTGGTTTGGTGAAGCGCATCAGGGTGTGCGCGTCCCGACGCTGCGTGAGGTCTTCGACCTGGTGCAGAAAAGGCTGCTGATCAATATTGAGATCAAGGCGGCGACCGAAGGCATCGAACTGGCGACAGCAGCGCTGATCAGACAGTATGACATGGCTGACCGCGTGATCATCTCATCGTTCGATCACCTGATTTTGCAGCGGTTTCAGCGGGTGATGCCAGAAGCGGCGACCGGCTGGCTGTATTCGAATCTCACCGATGGGGATGTTGAAGCGATCCTGCAGGATCTGAAGGTTCAGGCGCTGCACCCGCATCATGGGCACATCAACAGCGACTATATGGACTGGGCAAGGCAGCGCGGCTATCAGGTCAATACATGGACGGTGAATGATCCACAGCGGGCGCTAGCGCTTCGCGATCTCGGCGTGAACGTCATCATCACGGACCGCCCGGCGCTGCTGCTGGATGCGTTTAACGCGACTGCCGCATCCACGCCATGACGCTGCTGTGGAATCTGTGGCGGCAGGTGATCCAGTTCGGCTTTCGTCTGCTGTACAATGAACTGGCCTTCACCTACGACTGGGTGAGCCGTTTTGTATCACTGGGGCAGTGGAAGTGCTGGCAGCGTGCCGTCTTCAACTTCATCAGTGAAGATCGCCGTCAGTCGATTCTGGAACTGGCTCACGGCACGGGGGATCTTCACCGTGATCTGTACGAGCGCGGTTATTGGGCTGTTGGGATTGACCTCTCCGCTGCGATGGGGACGATTGCCAGCCGTAAACTGCATGCATCCGGTATCAGGCCGCAGCTTGCACGAGGGCGGGCACAGGCGCTTCCGTTTGCTTCACACAGCTTCGATACGCTGGTGTGTACGTTTCCGACGCCGTTTATCTTCGAGGCGGCAGCACTGCGCGAAGTCCACCGCGTGCTGCGAGAGGGCGGTCAGATCATCATCGTCCTGAACGGGATGTTCACGACGGGTGGCCTGCATGTCCGTTTGCTGGAAGGGCTGTATCGCGTCACGGGGCAGCACGCCAGCCCGCAGTCACAGCAGACCCAGTATCAGCGTCTGCTCGATCATATCACTGGGTTTGGATTCAGTACCCGTCTGGAACGTGTCCCATGCCGCTACAGTGAAGCGTATGTGATTGTGGCCGAGGTCGTGGCGAAATTGCAGCGCGAAATTTAGCTGCGCTTAATAAAACTCTTGCCTTGTTACTATATTGGAGTGCTTTACTACAGCGTATTTAAGCTGAGGAGTTTGTGAAATGCCATTAGGCTTCTTTGATTCGAACTATATGCTGCTGGTCTTCCTGCCCACGCTGATCCTTTCGGCAGTGGCGCAGATGTTTGTCCGCAGTGCGTATAGTAAATGGAGCAATACCCGCAATTCGCGTAACATGACTGGTCCGCAGGTGGCTGAGGCGATTATCAACTCGACCAGTGAACTGCGTCCTGTGCGGCTGGAAGGCACGCAGGGTGAGCTGAGTGATCATTTTGACCCAAGCACCAATGTGGTGCGGCTTTCGCAGGGGGTTGCGACTCTGCCGTCGGTGGCGTCGATGGCGATTGTCGCGCATGAGCTGGGACACGCGCAGCAGTATGCCGAGAAATCACTGCTGATTGCTGCTCGTGGTTTTCTGCTGCCAGCCGTGCGCTTCAGCCCGACGATTTCATACTTCCTGATCATGATGGGGCTGTTTACCCAGGCGACCGGTCTGCTGCAACTTGGTATTCTGTTCTTCGGGGTGACAGTGGTCTTTATGCTGCTGACATTACCCGTCGAGATCGATGCCAGTATGCGCGGCTTGCGTCTGCTGAAGGCCAGCGGGGTGATGGGAACAGAAGAGGATGCGAGCGGTGCGCGTCAGATGCTGACGGCGGCGGCCATGACCTATCTGGCGGCAGCGGTCACGGCGGTGCTGCAACTGCTGTACTATCTGAGCCTTGCACAGCGTCGCGACTGACGACTCAGTGTTGCATCCACAGATCTGAAAAGAGGAGCCATAAGGCTCCTCTTTACGTATTGTCGCTGTTGTTTTGTGTGCCGAGAAACATCTCGACGGTCGTATTCAGTTCTGTGCGGCTGACGGGTTTGGCGATGTAGCCTTCGCAGCCCATCAGAAGAAAGCGTTCGCGGTCCCCGTGCATGGCGTTGGCGGTTAAAGCGATGATGGGGATGTGCTTCAGCCGGTCGTCTGCCTTTACGATCTGGGCGACTTCGGTGCCTTCAATATCCGGCAGGTTGATGTCCAGCAGGATCAGATCGGGGACGAGTTCCTCAATCAGTGTAAGACCATCCTTACCGGTCTGCGCTTCGAAGACTTCATAACCGGTGTGGCTCAGCATACGCTTTATAAGGCGTAAATTCTGTGGATTATCTTCAATATAGACAATTTTAGTCATTTATTTTCACTTCAACATTCGGGTCGGGGCGAACATCCTATTTTATTCTACTCTAAACTTCCCCTGCTTTGGTGTTACAAAGTTGGTTTTGCGTTAAGGATTGCGGCTAAAAGCAGCATTCTGTTTGTGACATTCTGCACTTATAATGTTTATACAAACCCAATCTGTATTTATAAACCGTAAACCTCTGTCGTAATCAACACAACCTACAAAGGAACCTCGATGCGTGCATTCTTTAATGCGTTAACGACTCTTTCCCTCAAGTTCAGGGCGGTCACACTGCTGCTGGTCGTTGTCGTGCTGATATTCGGTGGGGTTGCTGTGACGCAGTTGAATCAGGAACTGCTGCCACCCATTGAATTCCCCCAGACGATTATCCTCGCTCAGGTATCTGGCATGAGCAGCGAACAGGTGCTTAATGTGGTCACCACCCGCCTGGAAGATGCGCTCGGTGGGATTGAGGCTATTGCCAACCTTGAGACCACCACAACCGGAGCCTTCGGCGCGGTGATCATCGCCCGTAATGAATTCGGCGTCAATCAGGACCGCCTGCTGGACGAAATCCGCACCGTGATTGACAGTGTGTGGCTGCCACTGCGCCGGATTGCGCCGCCTGAAGGTGAGGCAGGCGAAGTGTTTGCCGTGCGGCTGTTGGGCGAACTGACACCTGATGTCCTGATCTATATGGCGGAGCAGGACGCAAACTTCCTGTTCCAGCTTTCGCCGGAAGTATGGGCAGCGCTGCCGGATGAAACCGTGCGGGTCGCGCTCGGTTATCTGGCGGATCAGACGGCGACGGGCGGCGCGAATGCGCTCCAGAGTCTTGTCGAACAGGAAATTGTCCCGCAGTTGGAACGGCTGGAGCTTGTCTCGAATGTCGATGTCAGCGGTGGACAGGCGCTGCCGGGTGAAAGTGGCGCAGATGCTGCTGCACAGGAAGTCAGCACAGAAAGCCTGCTCTTACAGCTTTCACCGGAAGTGTGGGATGTGGTCGCACCCAAGGCGGGTGTTGGCGCGCTGGATCAGACGGCTGTCGAAACACTCGGCACTGTTGAATATACCATCCCCGAAGAAGCCCCCGCACTGCCTGCAAACTGGCAGATGGACCGCTTTACGACCGCTGCCGATCTGCTGGAAGGCCGCAGCCTGACGATTACTGCTGCCGGGATCTTCAATAACTTTCTTGGGACCGGCAGGATTGTTGGCCCGCTGGGGATGACTGATGACCTGACGCCTGAAGATGTACAGCAGCTTCTTGAGATCGAGCCGACGCTGGTTGATTATCTGGAAGCCGAGCAGCTTGTGGCGCTGTCACCTGAAGTCTTCGCCATCCTGCCGGATGAGTACGTCGATAATCTGGATGGGTTCACCCGTGACGCGCTGGCCGCTGCTGCACTGGCTGAGAGTGTGACAGGGGAAGCGGCTGTCCATGCGCCGGTTTCGCTGCCGTCTCCGTGGCGGATCGCGCCGCCAACGCTGATTACCTTCAGCCTTGATCAGCTTCCGCTGGCGACCTTCAGCGTTTCGACGGTTGAAGACGCTGCGGTGATCGAACCAGAGACCGCCACCGAGGCGACTGAAGAAGCGCCTTCCGACGAAACCACGACCCCTGCTGACGAAACACAGCCGGAGACTGATGAAACGGTCGATCAGGAAATCCCGGAAGGGCCCGCGCTGCCATTCCTGTTTTCCGTCCTCGGCGGTGTGCTGAATATCGAACTGAATACCGCTGATGATCTGATCAATGTTCAGCTTCCGGAAGAAATGGCCGCGCAGTTTGGGGCATCCAGCCTGCGCGCTGCGGATCTGTTCAACTTCATGATCCTGCTCGGCAATCCCGATGAACTTCCTGCCGGGGTCGAAATCCCCGCAATCCCAATTAACCCGGCGGCGCTGATCAGTGCGCTAAGCCCGGAAGCCGTCACGTTCATCGCCGAATATGATCCGACGTTCCTGCCGAGCCTGTCGGAAGAGGTGTACAACGCCTTCTCTGATGCCGTCCTTGCAGTGCCGGATGCGGCCCCGCCGCTGGCGGATGTGTGGGATGCGCTGGCACAGCAGCCGCAGTTTGCCGATACGACTCTGCAGAACGCTGCGGATCTGCTGGCGATTGGGAATGGCAGTGCTGCCAGTGTTCTGAATACGATCAATACCGCAGTTCCAGAGCGTTTTGCTGGTTATGAAGTCCGCCTGTTTGACAGCCTGACGCCAGCGACCCTGCGCTACCTGTCACTGCAGGAACCGGAATTTTATCAGACGGTTGAGGCTGATGTCCTGAAGAAATTGTCGGCTGAAGCCATTGCGACCATCCCGCAGGATGTGCTGGATATACTGGATGCTGAGACTTCAGCACAGCTTACCGCCATTGCATCGGGTGAACAGAACTCCGCTTTTGCCGATCTGCAGGAACTGTATGCGACCGATGTCCCGCCGGCTGATCCGAATGCACCGGTGCTGAATGCAGACTGGCAGTTTATCGGTGATTTCATCGGTGTTGAACTCGACACTGCTGATGACTTTACACGCTTTTTCCCGGATACAGCGACCTTCCTTAACAGCTTCTTTGACTCGGCACAGGGGGCGACCTTCGCACCGCAGCTCTTTGGCGGCCTGAGCGCAGAAGCGCTGGATTATATGGTCGCACAGTCCCCGGCGCTGCTGACTGACCTGCGGGTCGAGGCGCTGCGTCTGTTAAACCCGGATGTGCTGTCGACACTGCCGAGCGATGTACAGGAACGTGCGGTTTCCGGTGGGGAAGCCTTTACCCCCACCACGACCGTGACCCGCGCCAACGGCGAACCGAGCCTGACGGTGACGGTCAACAAGGTGACTGGTGCAAACACGGTTAACGCCTATCACGCGGTTGAAGAAGCGATGCAGGAAATTCAGGCACGCGACCCGAACCTGCGTGTGAGTGTGGTCTTCGAACAGGCCAGCTTCATCGAAGAGTCGATCAATGGTGTGGCGCGTGAAGGTACACTCGGTGCGCTGTTCGCCATGATCGTCATTCTGGTCTTCCTGAGCGTCGGCCACTGGAACAGCGGTTCGCGCCGGATCACCGGTATCGTATTACTGGTGATGTCGGCGGTGATGCTTGGTCTGCTGCTGTCGAATGAGGCGGCGGTGCAGGGTGTCGGCATTGGTGATGTGTTCGGCGATCTTTCGGAAAATGCGCTGATCGCAACGGTGCTGCTCGGATTGAGCATGATCGCTGGTCTGCTGATTGCTATCGCGCCGATCAGCCTGCCGTACCCGGCATGGCGTGCGACGCTGGTGATCGGTGTCAGCATCCCGCTGTCGGTGCTGGCGGCGCTGGCGATGATGCGCTGGGTGTCACCGGCGATGCATGGTCTGCTGGAAGGTGGGGCGGAGTCCTCACCGCTGATCGCGTTCCTGATCCGTCTGTTTCCGGAAAATCTGACGCTCAATATCATGACCCTTTCCGGCCTGACGGTGGCGATTGGCCGCGTCGTCGATGACTCGATTGTGGTGCTGGAGAATATCTTCCGGCAGATGCAGGCGGGTATCGACAAACGTGAAGCCATTCTCTCCGGCACGCGTGATGTCTCGGTCGCGATTTTCGTCGCCACGCTGGTGACGGTGGTCGTCTTCCTGCCGCTCGGTCTGACGGGTGGCATCATCGGTGAGTTCTTCCTGCCGTTTGGCCTGGCTGTTACCTATTCGCTGATGGCCTCGTTTGTGGTGGCGATCAGCGTGGTGCCGGTGCTGGTTTACCTGTTCATCCCGCAGTCCAGTGAAGTCGAAGCTGAAGAAAGCGGCCTGATGGAGCGCATCTACGAGCCGACACTGCGCTGGGCGCTGTCCAGCAATGCGACCCGCTGGATCGTGATCGGTGTTGCGATCGCTTCGGCACTGTTCGGGTTTGTGCTGTTCGGGGGGCGGCCTGCGGCCTTCCTGCCGAGCTTCGGTGAACCGCAGATCGCTATCACGCTCAATCTGCCATCAGGGACGCCGCTTCTGGAAACCAATGAAGCAGCCCTTCAGATCGAAGATGAAGTGCGCCGGATTATCCCGGCGGATGAGCTGCGCAATATTCAGGCAGTTGTTGGCAGTGGTGGGCAGTCACTACAGTCTATACTCGGTGTTGGTGGTGGTGTAACTGAAAACGCAGCATCGATCACGGTCGGCCTGCGGGCAAGTGAAGATGAACTGGATCGCTATGCCCAGCAGCTTCGTGATGCAGCCTCCGCGATTGTCGGCACTGAAAATGTCTCCGTTTCGGCGGCATCGCTCAGCGAGCAGGGCTTCGGTGGCTTCGCGGTTGTGCTGTCTGGTCCGCAGGAGACTCTTGAAGCGGTCAACCAGCAGGTGATCGATACGATCGAAGCGGTGGATGGCATCGCCAACGTGACCAGCAATCTGGCGACGGTCGCGGCGGCTGGCGCTGGCGAAGGCGCACAGACTATCATCCGCATCGATGGTGAGACAGCGGTCCGTTATACGGGTGAACTGGAAACCGAGAATACACTCGGCGTCACGCAGGAAGCGATTACGGCGGTGCTTGCCATCCCGAATCTGCCGTCTGATCTGACCGTCAGCCAGGGCTTCGAGACTGAAACCCAGACCGAAGGCTTTGCCAGCCTGTTCGTCGCGATGGGGATTGCCATCGTGCTGATGATCATCATCCTGATCTTCACCTTCGGCTCACCGGTCTACTGGATGGCGATCATCTTCAGTATCGTGGTTGCGCCGGTCGGTGCGGCCATCGCCCTGACGCTGACCAACCGCGTGCTTGGCATCTCGGCCATGATCGGTCTGCTGATGCTGATCGGTATCGTGGTGACGAACGCAGTCGTGCTGATCGACCGTGCGCATACCAATGACGTGAAGCGCAAGATGCCGGTGAAGGATGCCCTGATGGAAGCAGGCGAACGCCGTCTGCGTCCGATTGTGATGACGGCGCTGGCGACCATCATGGCGCTGCTGCCGCTGGCGATTGGCCTGTCTCGCGGGGCGATCATCGCGGCGGAACTGGGTACGGTCGTGATCGGTGGTCTGTTCAGCAGTACGCTGCTGACGCTGTTCGTTGTACCGGTAGCTTACAATCTGTTCCACCCGCTGCACAA
>JAEZAF010000229.1 GCA_023430545.1 Chloroflexota bacterium | reverse complement strand
CGGTCCACGGCCAGATAGGACGGGACGGCACCAATCTGCTGCACCCATTCTTCCATGTGGACGTTGCGGCGCATCTTCGGGCGGATGCTGATGACATCACCCGGCTGCACCTGATAAGAGGGCAGATTCAGGCGCTTGCCATTGACATCGATGTGACCGTGGTTGACGATCTGGCGGGCTGCCCAGATGGTCGCGGCGTAACCGGCGCGATACACCATAGCATCAAGGCGGGTTTCCAGCAGTGCCAGCAGATTGGCACCGGTGCGGCCCTGCATCTTGATCGCACGCTTGTAATAGTTACGGAGCTGGCGCTCGCGGATGTTATATACAAACGACAGCTTCTGCTTTTCGTCTAACTGCTGACCGTAGTCACTGCGACGGCCAGAACGGAACTGCTTTTCCTTCCCGTGATCTCCGGGAGGATAGGGACGTGCTTCGACAATCTTCTGATATTTTGCACGCGGGACGAGAACTTCCCCGAACCGGCGCTGAGCTTTCGCCTTAGGACCGTGCGTTGATGCCATGTACCTGATTTCCTCGAACTCTAATCATCTTCAATGGACAGACGCAACGAAATACGCTGTTCACTGGTGAACATAAGGACCCTGATTGTAATTGCTTTAAAAATAATTTCTAGGGTCAAGTCTGAACCCTAAAGACAGAGCATGATACGCCTGTAGAGGCAGGTTGTACAGGTCATGATCCGAGAAAATAATGATTACGGTGATGAACGAGAAAATTCTGATCAGGGATAAACTTATCTGGCAAGTGGATGCCTAACCCTTCATAGGTCTTAAATATGCTACTGATGGCTGTATTCGGAAGATATTCATTCAATGTTTGACTGATGACCACTTCGTATTTTTCTCCAATCGTAAAATAGCCTCGATCAAAGCCTTTATCGTGAATTCCACACAGACACAGACCGTTGTGCGGATTCACCCGTAAGTTTTCGTCATCACTCCAGCGAACGATATGGCTTGCAACCAGCAGATCAGAGACAGGCATTTCGCAGATGCAGCATTTTCGGCCATAGCTTGTGAGGATGACCTTGCGAAAAAAGTTCTGGCCGAGCCTTACTTTCGTTGAACGTATTGTTTCAGTAGCCCCAATGAAAAGTTCGGCAGGTGTTGGTTCGAGTGCATTCGTTTGGATGTCTAAAGCGGTGTAAACCGCCTCGCTTTCTGCCGCTAAATCATTCCAGTTTGCGTTGAACTCCTGCCAGATGGCGATATCCGCCTGACTGACATTCGCTAATCCTTTGATACCGCGTGCCTGATGATAGGGGTCCAGTGACGCGAAATTTGACAGTTTCATCGCGACGGCATCAGGGGTGCGATCAAGATACGCGGCCAGTTTGATAATCTCAGGGTTGCGATTGTGATACTGGCCGAATGGCAGGCGGCAGTACAGATTAAGTGCCAGCAGTAGCTCTTCTCGCTGCCAATTGCGTCGGGACATGTCACCCTATCCAGTGATTTTACAGCCTGTAAAGTCTACCAGGTCGGTTTCAGAATAGCTTCTACTACCGTATACAGCAGTGCATCCCATGCTCAGTCAATGTTGTTTTAAAGGGTTGACAGCGCTACAATTCCTCTCAACCATTTAAAAATTTTTGAAAGGACGCCTGATGTTAGGGACGCTGCCGCAGACCTATGAAGATGTGAAAGACTGGACATGGGAACAGCTCCAGCCGCTGTTTGCTGAATTACAGCAGCGCGATCTGAATGCGGACAATATCGATCGCTGGCTGCGCGAGTGGACGGCGGTGGATAACATCGTCTCCGAGATCTTTTCGCGTGCACGTGTCGCCACCACACAGGATACCAGCGACGAACAGGCCGAAGCGGTCTACAAAAACCTGCTGGCGACGGTCTATCCGAAGATGGAAGAAGCACAGAACGCCCTCAACACCAAACTGCTGGAAAGCGGTGTGACCCCCGAAGGTATGGAACTGCCGCTGAAACGGATGCGGACTGATGTCGATCTGTACCGTGAAGAGAATATCCCACTGAAGCAGCGCGAACAGGTGCTTGGGCTGGAATTCAACAAGGTTGCCGGTGCACTGACCGTCGAGTGGGAAGGCGAAGAGCTGACCCTCCCCCAGATTTCAAAGGTCCAGCGCGAACAGGATCGGGATGTGCGTGAACGGGCATGGCGTGCCAGCATGAACGCCTATCTGAACGTGCGCCAGCCTGCCAACGAGATCTGGACCAAGCTGTTCGAAGTCCGGCAGCAGCTTGCCGCCAATACCGGCTTCGACAATTACCGTGATTACATCTGGCAGGCACGCCACCGCTTCGATTACACGCCGGAAGACTGCATCACCTTCCACAATGCGATTGAACAGGTGGTCGTCCCGGCGGCACGCAAGCGCAACGAAGTACGCCGTCAAAAGCTTGGCGTCGATAAGCTGCGTCCGTGGGATCTGGGGGTCGATCCTGAAGGCCGCGCCCCGATCAACGTCTGGGACACGATCGAGGACTTCGCAGGTAAGGCCGAGACGATCTTCAACAATGTCGATCCCGAACTCGGCGGCTACTATCAGAGCCTGCGCGAAAACGATCTGCTGGACCTGCCGAATCGCAAGAATAAAGGTGTCGGCGCGTACTGCACTGGCTTCCCGCTTTCACAGACGCCGTTCGTCTTCATGAATGCCGTCAATCTGCGGGACGATGTACGTACGCTGCTGCATGAGGTCGGGCACGCCTTCCACGGCTTCGAGACGCTGAATCTGCCGTATACGCATCAGCGTGATTACCCGATTGAGTTCGCCGAAGTCGCGTCGATGGCGATGGAACTGCTGGCCGCGCCCTATCTGACACAGGAGAGAGGCGGTTACTTCAGCCCACAGGACGCCGCCCGTGACCGCATCGAACATCTGGAAAAGATCCTGTTCTTCTGGCCGTATATGTCGGTGGTGGATGGCTTCCAGCACTGGGCCTATACCAGCGGAGACGCGGCATCCGACCCGGCCAACTGTGACGCGAAATGGTCCGAACTGTGGGATCGCTTCATGGTGGCGGCGGATTACACCGGTTTGCAGGATGTGAAAGAGACCGGCTGGCATCGCAAACACCACATCTTCCGCTATCCGTTCTATTATGTCGAATACGGTCTGGCGCAGCTTGGCGCAGTGCAGGTGTGGGCGAACGCGCTGAAGGATCAGGCTGGCGCGGTGCGCTCGTATCGCAGCGGTCTGGCACTGGGCGGGACGAAGAACCTGTACGAGCTGTTCGGGACGGCTGGCGCGAAATTCGCCTTCGACGCCGAGACTCTGGGCGAAGCGGTCAGCCTGATCGAGCGGACGATTGAGGATCTCGAAGGCGATCTGGCAT
>JAEZAF010000187.1 GCA_023430545.1 Chloroflexota bacterium | reverse complement strand
TCAGGCTTCGAGATTGACGCTGAGCTTGCCGGTGACGTGCAGGCTCTGGCTGAGCTGAAGCGCGTCGTGGATATTCTGGAACGGGAAGACCTGCTGCACATGCGGTCTGATGCTGCCAGCGTCGATCAGTCTGGCGATCTGTGTCAGCGTCTGGCTGTCGGGCTGAGAACCGAAGAACTTCGCTTTGATCTCGCGCAGGGCAGCGGCTTCAAATGGCGGGGGTGTGACGATGCCGACGATCACGCCGCCCGGTTTAAGGACATCCAGTGAGCGTTCGGCCACATCGAAACCGACGGTATCCAGCACGACATCGACATCGCTGACAGCATCCTCAAATTTCGTCGTAGTGTAATCGATGAACTGATCGACACCGAAGCTCCGCAGGAAGGCTTCATTGCGGGCGGAAGCGGTCGCGATAACGTAAGCGCCTTTCATCTTCGCAAGCTGCACGGCGAAATGGCCGACACCTCCGGCGGCGGCATGGATCAGGACCTGCTGTCCGGGCTGAAGATCCGCTTCGCCAAACAGGGCATGCCATGCAGACACCGCAGCGTGAGGGACTGTCGCGGCTTCGGCATAGCTGAGGGTATCCGGCTTACGGGCGATCTCATTGGGGTGAACGGTGGTGTATCCGGCAAAGGCTCCGCCGCGCAGCCCTTTCATGCCGTAAACGGGCGTGCCGACTTCCCATCCTTCGACGCCTTCGCCGACCGCTTCGATGTCTCCGGCGATGTCTGAACCCAGTGTCAGGGGCAGGCTGACGTAATCCTGAAGAAAGCCTTCGCGGATCTTCCAGTCAATCGGGTTAATGCTGGTGGCCTTTACGCAGACCAGAATCTCCCCCGGCCCTGGTGCCGGACGTTCCACTTCTTCGATCACGGCACTGTCCAAACCGCCCCACTGCCTGACGATTACTGCTTTCATTTCGAAATCCTCTTCTGCAATCAATAAGCTGTCATGCGGATTCAAGCTGAATACCTGACACGGAGGTCTCATCTACGTGTCGGATGTTTCAAATTGATATTTTATGCAGGCAAATTATATAGAAATTACAGAGTATTCGAGCGTTTGTCTTTGTTACAGATTTGTACAGTGTGGTTTTGTGGTAGTGGATATATGGCGAACAGGACGAGGTTGCAGGTGATGCGGTCCTGCTTCGGCGGGGCGGCACACAGGCCGCCCCCTACGATACTGTGACAGGGAACGCAGGGACGGGATGTTTATTGCAGGCAACGCGACCTGTTTTTTCAGGTCTATCGTCTGGCTTCGATATTTCATTCTCTCCACTTGGACTTATTGGTTTGCATCCGGATGAAGGTCCATTTCCTATAATTGGACGATCCGTTTAAGTCACAAAGGACCTGAGATGGCTGCATCAAGCCAGGCTGCATCAAGCCGACTTCCACGCCGGTTTCATTACGCTCTTGTCATTATCCTGGTCACATTTGCCGGACTGCTGCTTTCGGCGGGTGTCCGCAATGCGACCAGTGTGCTGTTCGATCCGCTGGAAGCTGAATTCGGATGGGATCGCGCCAGTATCTCGCTGGCGTTTATGATCAGCCTGTTCTTCTTCGGACTTGGCGCACCGATTGGCGGCGCTTTGATCGACCGCTATGGCCCGCGCCGCGTGATGATCGGCGGGCTGACACTGATCGCGCTTGGTCTCACGGCCCTGCTGACGATGACCGACCTCTGGCAGTTTTACGTGTTCTGGGGGCTGGTGATCGGCATCGGGACTGGTGCGGTCTCCGGGACACTGGGCAGCATCGTGGCGCTGCGCTGGTTCAACCGCTATCGCGGGCTGGCGCTGGGGATCTTCAGCGGCTCGGCGGCGGCGGGACAGCTTCTGTTTCTGCCGGTGCTGATCCCGATTGCGGATATCGGCGGCTGGCGCGGGATCTTCGCGCTGCTCGGTCTGATCATCGCCCTGCTGCTGATCCCGACCGTGTTTTTCATGCGTGATCAGCCGGAAGATGTCGGCACAACGGCGATTGGTGAGCCGACGGCGGCCAGCGTTGCGATGGACAGCCGCTTCACGCCGCTGCGCGATGCCGTGCGCACGCGGGATTTCTGGCTGCTGGCGGGCAGTTTCTTCGTCTGTGGCTACACCACAATTGGGCTGATCACAACGCATCTGCTGCCGCATTCGCTGGAACACGGCTTCGAGAAAGTCGAGATCTCGTGGGCGATTGCCTTCATGGGCGGGATGAATATCGTCGGCACGCTGGCGTCCGGCTGGCTGACGGACCGCGTGGATAATCGTCTGCTGCTGGCATTGTATTACGGCATGCGTGCGGTCTCGCTGGCGGGGCTGCCTTTTATCTACGATATGCAGAATATGCTGCTGTTCTCGCTGATCTACGGGCTGGACTGGGTGGCGACCGTACCGCCGACCGTCAATCTGGCGGCGCAGCGCTTCGGGCGGAAGTCACTGGGCACGATTTACGGGTGGATCTACTGTTCGCATATGATCGGCGCGGGGATCGCCAGCTATGCCGGGGGATTCTTCCGCGAAGCGCTTGGCGATTACCATCTGGTGTTTATCTCGGCGGCGCTGCTGGGACTGGTGGCCGTCAGCATGAGTCTGGGCATCAGCGTCAATACCCGACGCAAGCGGCAGGTTCCAGCGGCAGCCAGTGCCGCCGCCGGGGATTAAAACCTTCGGTCCGGGTGTGCCGTATAGGGATACACGATGGCGTATTGCACTGCTCGCCAATTTTCAACCATATGCTGCGATAGATGATGCGGTCCATCGGATGGGCGGGAAGAATCCCCCCATCCCTGGCCCTTCCCCCACTCGCTGCCGACGGGAAGAGCATCCGTCGTTCACTCCGAGGGAAGGGAATTGATCTATGACGACCGGCGACCTATCTTTCTCCCTTTCCTTCTGAACGAGCGTGCGAAACGGAGTTTCAGCGCGAGTGGAATGGGGGAAAGGGTCGGGGATAGGGGGTGCTTTTCCGCGTCAACATCCTTAACTTGATGGGTGGGATTCTTCCCGCCCAAATACCCTCGAAACTGAAGACTGAATCATGACCTTGCATCCTGATGCTATTCGACGTGCTGTTGTTGTGGGGACCAGCGGCAGCGGAAAGTCCACGTTTGCACGGCAGCTTGCTGAAAAGCTCGGCTGTCCGCATATCGAACTTGACTCCGTGTACTGGCAGGACAACTGGCAGCCTCGTGAGGATACTGATCTGTTTGCCGCGCTCTCGGAGGCCACCAGCGGCCAGTTCTGGGTGCTGGATGGCAACTATACGCGGACTCGCGGCGTCACGTGGGCCAAAGCGGACACGATCATCTGGCTGGATTATCCGCGTGCGCTGGTGATGTCGCGCATCATCCGACGGACCTTTGGCCGTGTCTTCAGCGGAAAGCGACTGTGGAATACCAACAACGTCGAGACATGGCGGATCGCGTTTTTCTCGAAGGACTCGGTCATCTGGTGGGCATGGACAACCTACACCCGCAACCGCCGCCAGTATCTGGACCTGATCGCGCAGCCTCCACCCGAATACGCGCATCTGCGCTTTGTCCGGCTGCAAAGTCCGCGTGAGGCGGCTGCGTGGCTGGAACGTCTCTGAATAACCTGTTCAGAATCCATAAGGCGGACCGACAGCGCCATTTAAGGATATTCAGAACCTGACTCAAAATGAGTTACAGGCATGGGCCGGACAAGTCCGGCCCCCCTACACAATGTGCGGATTGTAGGGGTGGGATTCTTCGCGCCCGCGTTCGCTCCAGGTGTTGTCCCTGTAAAACCGATTACCAGATCTGGACGAACTGAACAGCGGTATCCAGCACGCAGATCCAGTCGTAATCGGTGAAGCTGTTGGCATCCAGCGGAAAATACTGCGGTGTGGCGGATCGAGTCGGCAGGTCCGCGATGAGAGCGGCGGGCAATACCTCATCGGAATGGGTGGGGATGAACCGCACAGGGCCGGCTGAAGCGGTCAGGGCGGCTTCCAGTGTGGCGGGTTCAGGCTGGCCAATGTTCATCGCATCGGACGCCCCAACGCCAACACCGATCATGACATAACGCTCGCCGAGCATATCTGCGAGATGTGCGCCAGCCGGCCACCAGATATTTAACTGCTCGCCGAACAGCCATTCCGATCTGCCGCGCTTCAGGTGACTGTTATGGGCGAAGGCCAGCACTTTCCCCCGGCTGCGCTCCCGCAAGACAATCGATGAGAGGATATCGGCCATCATCGCGTCACGGATCTCCATCAGTCGGATGAAGCGCCCCTCTGTTTCCCGTGCCAGTCCGGCATGATAGGTCAGAAGCTGGCGGGCGACGGTGGCGAACTGCACGGCTTCCAGAAAACGATCCTGTCCACCGTTTGCCACCCACTGAGGACGGCGAAGCAGCAGATCGGTGATCAGCTCTTCGGTTTCGATGCGCAGTTCGACCGCCGCCGGTGACAGCCCAATCGACCTGCTGCTGTCCCGCAGGGTTTCGGGATTTTCCCACGCGGCATCCTCACCAATCAGGGCGTCGATGCGCTGGCGGAGCTGCTGGACGTTCGGCATCCCGACGGATGCCAGATAATCCAGCACAAACTCCAGCGACTGGCGCGGGCTGTCCGTGCCGTACATCTCGGTTGGGCTGTCGAAGCCGTAGAAGTGGATTTTGGTCTGATGTACCGGATCAGCGTTGTACTGGCGCATCCACTCGATCAAGGCGCGGTTGGCAGGCATCCTGCCAAAGTTGTGGCTGAAGCCTTTTTCCAGCACTTCATCAAGTGATGCGGCGCTTTGGCCTGTGATGTACGCGTTTGCCAGATGCGATTTCGGAAAGCTGCTCTCAATCGCGATGGCGGTGTATCCATGCGCTTCCACCAGACGCTGAAACAGCCGGTTGCGCAGGATGAGGAAGTCTTCGATCATGTGGGTGGGTTCGCCCAGTCCCAGCAGTTCGACCGAGTCATCCAGTGATGTGATCAACTGATCGACGGCGGCATTGAGGCTTTCATCGGAGTCCACTGAAAACGGGATTACCTCCTGCTGAATCCATTCTTCGAGGGTGGTGTATTGGGTGTCTGTTTTCGTTTGCTCAGCCATAGCTGTTCCTTCGCATCTCCACTGATACTTTCATTGTAAAACGCTGGTGTGTCTAATGGAGGGTT
>JAEZAF010000166.1 GCA_023430545.1 Chloroflexota bacterium | reverse complement strand
GGGAAAGGGAGAAAAACAGGTCGCGGAAGAAGTAAAGTCCTCACCCGTCAACGGGGGAGGATTTAGGTGGGGGTTCTACCGTGCCGGTTAGAGAATATAGACTTTCGCGCTTAACTTAATGCCTATGCGCTGAAGCACGTCCCTGCATCTGATACCGTCTTGTCGCCTGCATACACTTGACAAACTAAACACATTAGTTTATATTCTAATTACATTAGTACTTCTGGAGACTCTGACAATGAAAATCACACAGCATGGGGATCATCTGTATCAACTGACGCGCCTGATCGCGTTTAACAGCTTTATCGTCCGCGAGGATGACGGCCTGACAGTGGTCGATACCGGTGTGGGGAACACGGCAGAGGCGATTGTGCAGGCGGCGAAAACACTGGGTGCACCGATCCGCAGGATTGCACTGACGCACAGTCACGCGGATCATGTTGGGGCACTGGATGCGCTGCACGCACTGGTTCCTGATGCGGAAGTTGTGATTTCGACGCGTGAAGCGCGGTTTCTGGCCGGCGAACGCACGCTGGATGCGGATGAACCGCAGACGCCGCTGAAGGGCAGTCACACCACCTGCACGACAAAGCCGACACGCCTGGTCAATACCGGGGACCGGATCGGCTCACTGGAAGTGATCGCCAGCCCGGGACATACGCCGGGGCACATTTCATTTCTCGATCAGCGTGATCGCACACTGATCGCGGGGGATGCCTTTACGACACAGGCCGGGATCTCGACGGCAGGCACATTCCGGCTGTTATTCCCGTTTATGACGATGGCAACCTGGCACAGACCGACTGCGCTCCGCAGTGCTGAAGTGCTGCTGGCGCTGAACCCGTCACGGCTGGCGGTGGGGCATGGGGCGGTGCTGGAGAATCCAGCCCAGGGGATGAAAGCAGCGATTGATGAGGCGAAGCGGCTGATTGAGGGTGGGAATAATGGACGTCAAACGGCGTATTGATCAGAAGCGGGTGCTGGATGTGGCGGTCGCGCTGGCGGACGAACACGGCTTCGAGGCCGTGACGCTGGCGAGTGTGGCCGAGAAGCTGGGTATTCGTATCCCATCGCTCTATAACCATGTGGCCGGTCTGCAGGGCCTGCGGTATCTGATGCGGGTGTGGGGGCTTCAGCAGTTGACGAAACAGGTTCGGAACGCGGCAGTCGGCAAGGCGGGGGATGACGCCATCTTCGCGATTGCCGACGCCTACCGCGCCTTTGCGCTGGCGCATCCCGGTGTCTATCCGGCGACGCTCAAAGCGCCAGCCGACGATGAGACGGCGCTTGCGGAGGTGGCTGAGGAACTGCTTGGAATCCTGAAGGTGATCCTTGAACCCTACAGCGCGGAATCGGACAGCATCGTGCATATGCTGCGGGCGCTGCGCAGCCTGATGCACGGCTTTGTCGATCTGGAAATCGCGGGTGGCTTCGGGATTCCGCTGGATCGCGATGAGAGCTTCCGCCAGTTGATCGAACGGTTTGTGCGAAGTTTAGGGTGACCTCAACCCCCGGCCCCTTCTCCGGCAAACAGGTTTGCATGGAGAAGGGGAGATGCACATAGGCGTTAAGTTAAACCTGAAAGTCTCATTTCTCACCGGCGCAACGCCCCCATCCCGGCGCGATAGAACTGCGCCACCCTTCCCCCACTCGGCGATACTTCGTATCGCATTCCGAGGGAAGGGGAATCTTTCAGGTCTGGCAGTGTTTTTCTGCTGTGAGTTCCTCTTAATGCGGACGCCCCGGACATGCAAGCATGTGTGGCGTCCCTACAAATGCATGAAATACAGGGGTCGGATACTTCCTGGCCTCTGCTGTTAAAAGTTGCTGTTACGCTCTCTAGAGCCTGTTTGGAAATTGGTTTCCGGCGCGGACAGGGCGCGATTGCGAGCAATGCGGCCCTGTCCCTACATGGCGCATAAATGCGCGGTACGTATTTTGTATGGACAACGCCTAAACATGCTTGCATGTCGTTGTCCGGCGCTTCCATAAGACTCAGGCAGGTTTTCTGAATTTTCAAATACGCTCTACAGATCGCCGAAGCTGATGAGTTGAATCCCCTCTTCCTCGATGAGGGCTTTAATGCGTGGATCGGTCAGGATGCGGAGTTCGATCTCACGTGGGGCGGCGTAGGTTTCCTCAAGGTCATCGGCGTAACCGGGATGGCACATCAGCTCGGTGACACCGTCCTGAAGTCCCTTCAGAATGCTCGACAGGTTTTCGAAGTTCGCCGTCTGATCGAAAAAGCCCATCTCGAAGTGCTCCGGCTGGCGGATGTCTGATTCGAATGACATATGCTTTCGGATCGGCAGATTGTGCCTGGTCGCCAGTTCAATCAGCATCTCGGATGCGGGCTGCGCCATTTCTGTGACACCATGATGACTGTCGAGGTGGTCCGGCAGGCGGCCAGCCAGTTCGACAAAGCGGTCGAACTGCGCCTGCATCTCCGCTCTGACGTGCGCGGGATCAAAGGTGGACATCAGGGCGACGAGTTCGTTATAGGTGCTGCAAAAGTGATTGTCTTCAGCCAGCAGGGATGGCACAGTGGCGGGGTCGGAGACCGGGTGGCCGAATGAGAAGGCAAAGTGCAGCCCCAGACCAAGCCTCGGTGCCTGCTGCTGTGCCTGTCGGATGGCTTCGACGGCGTTGGGCATGTTGACCATCACGCTGGTGGAGGTGATGATGCCCTCAAGATGTCCTTCGAGTATGCCGCGTGAGACTCCGGCTGAAATGGCGAAATCATCGGCATTGACAATCAGTTGGCGAGCCATGGCTGCTCCTCTGCGGGTTGGATGGATGGGCAGAAAACTGATCTGATTATATCCAACGACGGTGGTATGTGCTGTGCCAATCATACCGGGGCCAGCAGGGTGCAGACACAGCAGTCCCGTGTAGCTGTAGGGGCGACCCGATGAGGTCTACTTCTGGTTGTTGGGGTTGCGCGGCGGGCGGGGACATAGCCCCGCCCCTACACAAAACTGCTTCACTGAAGGTCGGCTCGATATGGTCACAGGTTTTAAAACCTACGTCTGTAAGCTGGGAATGGGGGTAGCTCTCGATGTCCACGGAAATTGGCTATAGACGAAGCAGTGGGAACAGATGATAGTCATAACCGCTTCAGCATCTGGCTGAAAGCTGAAAATTACATTTTGACAGTGAATAAGGAATCTTATGGCACGCCGATTACATGCTGACTGGCTGATGATCACTCTGGGCTATGTGACCTTTGTGGCGCTGGGGTTAGGATCGGCACTGCTGGGGCTGGCGTGGCCGTCGATCCAGCGCGAATTTAATGCCATGCTCGGCGAACAGGGTGTGCTGCTGATCGCGACGACGGTTGGGTTCCTGATCGCGAGTTCGTCCAGCGGGACACTGAGTGCGCGGCTTGGCACGGGGCGTTATCTGGTGCTGGGGATGGCAATTTCGGCGGTGTGCCTGTTCAGCGTGTTCTTTGTGCAGTCGTGGGCGATGCTGGTGTTCGTGCTGCTGATCAATGGACTGGGACGCGGCTCGGTCGATGCCGGACTCAATGCGTATATGGCACAGCTTTACAATGCACGGGTGATCAACTGGCTGCACGCGGCCTTTGGAGTAGGGATTACGATCACGCCGCTGATCATGACGGCGGTCTTCTCGGCGGAGCTGTCGTGGCGCTATGGTTATCTGATCGTCAGCGTGTTTATCGCGCTGGTGGTCGTCCTGCTGTTTCTGATGCGGGGACGCTGGCGGGCGGTGGGATCATCACCGATGAATGCCGACGTACAGGAGTCCGCTGCCGAGGCAGACAATACAGAAGGCGAGGGACGTCAGATGCCGCTGGCGGCGACGCTGGCCCTGCCGACACTATGGCTGGCGATGGGCATGGCGTTTCTGTATGCCGGGACGGAAGGCACGCCGGGGAACTGGATCTTCACGCTGTTTACGCAGGGGCGCGGGATTAATGAGGTTGAAGCCGCGCAGTGGGTGAGCGTTTATTGGGGGACATTCACCTTCGGGCGGATGTTCTTCGGGATGGTCATCGGACGGGTGCAGACGCCGGTGCTGCTGAGAGCGTGCATGCTGGTGTCGGCACTGGCGGTGATGCTGCTGTGGTGGAATCCGGTGCCGTGGGTGGGATATATCGGGCTGGCAGTGCTGGGCTTCTCGCTTGCGCCGATCTTCCCGGTGCTGGTATCGAGTGTGCCGCGCTGGGTGGGCAAACAGCACGCGGCCAATGCGGTCGGATTGCAGATCGCGGTCGCGGGGACCGGATTTACGATGATCCCGGCGCTGGCGGGTGTGATCGCACAGAACACCAGCCTTGAGGCGATCCCGCCGCTGGTGCTGACGACACTGACGATGCTCACGGTGCTGTATCTGGTGAGCGAGATGTATACCTCGCGCAAGCGGAAGCGTGAAGCCGTATCCGCAGTGGGTGGGGACTAAGACTGACACAAGAGGAAAGCGTAAGATGACTCATTTTCGACTTGCCACAACGTCTGATGCGGTACGGGTGGACGATCTCGTCCAGCGGGCGTATGCGAAGTATATACCGGTGATTGGCTATCACCCCAAGCCGATGCAGTGTGATTATCAGACTCTGACGGCTGAGGGGCTGGTACATCTGCTGGTGGATGAACAGGACTCCCTGCTCGGCCTGATCGTGCTGTATGATGAGGGCGAGCAGATTTATATTGATAATGTCGCGGTGGAACCTGCGCTTCAGGGCGGCGGACATGGCAAGCGTCTGCTGGATTATGCGCAGAAGCTGGCACGTCAGCAGGGGAAACAGCGGCTGACACTGCTGACGAATGCCAAGATGAAGTTCAACATCGCGCTCTATAATCTGTATGGGTTTTACGAGACGCAGCGTGCGCCGGGGAATCATCCCGATTCGCTGCTGGTGCATATGGCGATGGATCTGTAGGGGTTGCGATCTGTATCATGCAACATAGGGTTATGCTAAAGGAAGCGACATAGGGTTTAAGTAGGGTCTACAGCGGACGCCCCGTCGGGCGTCCCTACAATAATTCACATTGGGACGTATCAACCTATCATTGCTGTATCCCACGAGTGAAAAACATGCCCTGTCCCTACACAGCCTCAAATCTGTATCGGTACATGCCAATCTACACGCCAATCGAATCAATGATCTGAAATGACCACAGGAAGCATGATATGAACAAGACCGACCTGCATTATTCAGCCGAAGTGGAGACAGCACTGCGCGAGGGGCGTCCGGTGGTGGCGCTCGAATCGACCGTGATTACGCATGGGCTGCCGTATCCGGATAACGCGGAGACGGCCTTCGCCATGGAAAACGCCGTCCGTGAGGCGGGTGCAGTCCCGGCGACGATTGCCGTGCTGAAGGGCAAAATCACTGTCGGACTGACACGGGATGAGATCGAACGGCTGGCACAGGCTCCGGCGGGAAGTGTGCGCAAGTGCAGCCGTCGGGACTTCTCGATTGCAGTCGGTCTGGGTGAAGATGCGGCGACGACCGTCGCTGGCACGATGATTGTCGCGGCGGCGGCGGGGATTCAGGTGTTTGCGACGGGCGGCATCGGCGGCGTGCATCGCGGACAGCCGTTTGACGTGTCGGCGGACCTGATCGAACTGGGGCGGACGCCGGTCGCGGTGGTGTGCGCCGGGGCGAAGTCGATTCTCGACCTGCCGCTGACGATGGAAGTGCTGGAGACTCAGGGCGTGCCGGTGATCGGGTATCGGACCGATACACTTCCGGCGTTTTTCAGCCGCAGCAGTGGGCTTCCGCTGGATGCACGGGTGGAGACGGTCGAAGATGCCGCGAAGGTTGTACAGGCGGCACTGACGCTGGGATTAGGTCACGGTGTGCTGATTGCCAATCCGGTGCCGGAAGATGTCGCGCTGGATGTGGAAGCGGCGGAACGCGCCATCCAGCAGGCGACGGATGAAGGGGCGGCGCAGGGCATCCACGGCAAGGCGGTGACGCCGTT
>JAEZAF010000162.1 GCA_023430545.1 Chloroflexota bacterium | reverse complement strand
CCGCCGCTGCGATTGGAGGGCTTGCGTCCACCGGGACGCGAACTTCCGGGTTTACTGCCCCCCGGACGGTTGCCCGGTCTGCCACCAGCGGGTCGGCTGCCGGTCGGACGACTTCCGGTTGGGCGGCTGCCTGTTGGCTTCCGGTTTCCGGCGGGTTTCCGGCTAACCGGTCGGCGGTCTGACGTATCGTTCGCAGGTGAATCAGAAGAATGTGTGCTGTCTGCTGGCCTGCGACTGTCACCGGATTTCCGGCTCGTCGGGCGGCGATCTGATCTATCGGTTTCAGAGGAACCCGACGAACGAGCACTGCCCGCTGGCCTGCGACCGACAGCGGTCCGACGGCGGGGTTTCTCATCATCTTCATCATCCGAGATACGGCTGACGCGCAGTCTTGATCCCGGACGGGCTTTATTCAGTGCCTGTTCCAGCTCAGACAGGGCCTGACGCGATGCCAGCTTCTGCTCACCGAGCTGCTGACTGCGATAATCACGCCGCTTGATAGCCCGCTGCTCACGGCGCAGTCTGCGGATATAGCTCAGATCGCTGGCGGGTGTAGTCAGCAGTTCCAGTTCGTCCTTGCCAAGTTCGCGCCATTCACCGGCCCGCATCTTGCCAAGTTCCAGTTTACCGATATGTGTGCGTGTCAGCCGCTTGACCGGATGCTCCAGCATCGCCGCCACCCGCCGAATCTGACGCTTCTTGCCCTCGATCATCACGATGCGCAGGACGGTCACATCGGCATCGCGCTGCTGGACCCGAATCGAACAGGGCGCGGTCAGACCTTCTTCGAGATATACACCTTTTTCCCAGCGGTCGAGGGTATCCTGTGAGACATTACCGTACACCACGACTTTATAAGTCTTGGTGTGTTCATAGCGTGGGTGGGAAAGCTGATTGGCAAGATCGCCGTCATTGGTCAGCACCATCAGGCCGTCGCTCTCGGCATCCAGACGGCCAACCGTAAACAGATGGCCCTGATATGGGATCAGGTCGCGCACATTCTCGCGGTCATCCTGGCTGACGTTGCTGGAGACCACATACAGCGGTTTATTGAGCGCAAAATAGCGCTTATCGGTACCCAACCGCAGGCGTGTACCATCGACTTCGATGGTATCCACAGCCGGGTCAGCCTGATCGCCAAGCTGGATGATCCTGCCGTTGACGGTCACCCGCCCCTGCCGGATCAGTTCTTCAGCGGCACGGCGTGAGGCAACGTTGGCCTGCGCCATTAATTTCTGTACACGTTCTTTCATGGGATTTTGTACTCTTGTGTGATTTCGATTGATTGTAACATTGAACCGGCAGAACCTGAAGCGGGGCAAGCTACCGGCGTTTGCGTTCCAGAAAGCGCTGCACGGCATCCAGATGAGGTTCCGCAGCCCACAGTGCCGGGAAAAGGTCGCGTTCGGTTTGGAGGGCCTGTTCATACGGCTGACGCAAGCCGGCCTGAAGCAGCGCCTTGATCGCGCGAACCACTTCCGGTGAATGTGCAGCGATCCGGCGGGCATCGTCCAGTGCCGCATGCAGCGCCTGCCCCTGCGCCGCCACCCGGCTGACGAGTCCCAGTTCCAGCAGTGCATCACCAGACATCGGCTCACCACGCAGGAGGATGTCCATCGCTTTAGTATAGCCTACCAACCGAAGCAGCCGCTGACCTGCGCCCCATCCCGGCGTCAGTGCCAGGCTGATCTGCACGAAGCCCATGCGCGCTGCCTGATCGACAATCCGAAGGTCGCAGGCCGTCGCGATCTCACTGCCACCGCCGAGCGCATAGCCATTGATAGCGGCGATCACCGGCACGGGCAGCCGTTCCAGTGCCAGCAGTGCATCCCCCATCAGGGTGATGAAGTCCAGCGCATCGGCCTCGGTCGGATACTGGCTCAGCTCTGCCAGATCACCACCGCTGCAAAAGGCAGCATCACCTGCACCTGTGAGGATCACACAGCGGATATCGGTGGAGGCAGCGCACTGCGCGGTCAGATCAGCGGCGAGATCGGCAAACTGACGCATGGCCCCAAGATCAAGCGCATTGCGTGCCTGCGGACGGTTAAAAGTGATAACCGCAATTCGGGCGGGTTCATCAGCACTGAGAGCATGGTACTCGGTATAAACAGTGGGAAGTGTCTTTGTCATTGATGTCGTCAGAAATTGTGAAAATAAAACAGACCGTGACCATTGTGCCTGATCACAGTCTGTTTTGGAATGTTACGCGGAGTGAAGATGCCCGAACTAGTCGACCTGAACCTTGACCTTGGTTGGGCCAGTGTTGGAACGATTGTTATCGTCGTTGGCTTCTTCTTCCATTTTCTGGTTGGCCTTCTTGATTTCTTCCAGCGCTGCGTCAAACAGCACACGGAAACCCTTGGTGAATTCCTTGGTCGCTTCACCACTGTGGACGCGGAAGCCCTCCGGAAGCAGTGCTTCCAGTGCGCGGCTGGTTTCTTCCAGTGCGCGACGCTGGTGAAAAAGGAACTCTTCAAACGGGGTCCGGGGGTCTGACTCCGGTAAAGTGTCGTCGTTGTTGAGGTTTGGGTCCTGATAATCCATGATGGTCTGGTTTCTTCCTGAATATGACCGTACATTACTATACTATACGCACAAGATGTGAGTACGTTGCGGGGATCGGGTTTGAAAAGCGTAAGAATCCTGAAAATGATTTTAATCAGAAAATCAGTTTAAACAAAACAGCGCCGACAGAGGTCTGACGGCGCTGTTGTATCAGCTATTGCAGAGGCGTAATCGAAATTACTTGACTTCGACGACTGCGCCTTCTTCTTCCAGCTTCTTCTTGGCGTCCTGAGCAACTTCCTTGCTGACACCTTCGAGCAGGGTCTGCGGGGTGCTCTCGACTGCTTCCTTGGCTTCCTTCAGGCCCAGATTGGTCAGGGTACGGACGACCTTGATGACGTTGATTTTCTTGGGGCCGCCTTCCTTCAGGATGACGTTGAATTCAGTCTGCTCTTCTTCCGGCTCCGCAGCGGCGGCAGCGCCACCAGCAGCAACACCCGGCATCATCATCATACCGCCGCCGGTCGCAGCGGTAACGCCCCACTTCTCTTCCAGCAGAGTCTTGAGTTCAGCGGCTTCCAGAATGGTCAGCGCGCTCAGGTCTTCTACGATCTTTGCGAGATCAGCCATGATTTTGTATTCCCTTCTTGAATTCTAAAGTGCGTCAGTTTGGTTGTGTTTCGGGTAGAGAGCCGCAGCAGCCGCTGATCAGCATCCCATCGACTTCTGCGATACTGCTCGCCGTCCGCCAGACCAGATGGCCCATGGGACTTAGGCAGCGTCGCCCTCTTTGAGTTTGTCTTCGTAAGCCTGCAGCACATTGACCAACTGACTGTTGGCGGCCTGCAGCACACTGACGAGACCAGTCGCCGGTGAAACCACCAGCCCGGCAATCTGTGCGCGGAGTTCTTCCAGTGTCGGCAGTTTGGAGATGGCGTCGACGCGTTTCGCATCGAAGACATCCGTCCCCATCACACCACCCTTAACACTGATCCGCTCGGCGTCCTGTGTACCGAGGTACTCCAGCACGGCCTTGGCAACACCCGGCAGATTATCCATGCCGAAAGCGATTGCCGTCGGTCCCTTCAGGTAATCGTCCGGCACCGGCCAGCCCGTTTCCTGAAGTGCCTTGGTCAGCAGTGTGTTCTTCGTTACTGCATACTGACCGTTCGATTCACGGATTTTTGCACGCAGCCCGTTGATGACTGGCGTTGGCATGCCCGCAAACTGGATGATGATAAAGCCATTGGAGTTGTTGAGTGTCTCCACATACGACTGTACCAATTCGTCCTTGCGTTCTTTTGTGAGAGCCAAGCGCTTGCCTCCTTTCTTGAAAAGATGAACGTTTGTCTTGTCACAAACAAAACAAAAAGCGACCCGCACAGGTGCAAAGGTCGCCATCCCGATGTCTCGTGGAGATGTCGCTGACCTTCACCTCGGCAGGAGATTAAGGGGATTATAAGTTCCCCACCTGCTGTCTGCGGCAAAGCTAATAGAGTGAATTTTATAGGCTGGTGGCATAGGGGTCAAGAGTGAGGTTTTCAGTATTACCCGTCGCGATAAGTGGTCACGCCTTTTCCGTTGAGACATACTGGAGCATTGTGCCAGTCATCAACCTGATCATCAGAAGGTGAACCACAATGCCGACAAAACCAGCAGCGCCCTTGTTTCAGTACAGCCCTGAGATCCTCCGCGACTTCCCCCGTATCAACGGCGGTATCATCATCGCACACAATATATCCAACCCGCTGACACCTGATGCACTTCAGAAACAGTATCGGGATGAACAGGAAGCGGTCCGATTACGGATTGGAGAGACACCACTGAGCGAGATCGAATCACTTAATGCATGGCGGCGGGCCTTCAGCGCCTTTGGGGTATCCCCGACACAGTACCGCAGCGCCGCTGAAGCCTTACTGCGTCGTCTGACGAAGAAAGGCGATATTCCCAGTATCAACACCCTGGTAGACATCGGCAATCTTGTCAGCATCCGCTACGGGCTGCCAGTGGCAGTGGTCGATACGTGTGAGGTGATGGGTACGATTACGGTGCATTATGCGGACGGCTCAGAGCATTTTACCGAACTGGGAAATGATGAACCGCTGCACCCGGATATGGGTGAAGTCATCTTCTCCGATGAGCAGAAGGCGGTGATTGCACGGCGCTGGTGCTGGCGTCAGAGTGCATCCAGTGCGGCGAAAGAAGATACAACCGACATCATCATCACAGTTGAGGCGCAGCATGAGGGTGCGCAGGAGGATATGCGGAAAGCCGTCGGGGATCTGCTGAACCTGCTGCAAGCCTATGCTGGGGGCACGTATGAGTCGGCAGTCTTAAGCACGGACCATCCCGCAATCTGAACACTGCCAAACAAAACGGCTCATCGTATGTCGGTGTGACACAGGATGAGCCGCAGTGTTTTCATGTTGTGAATTCCCGCAGAAGCCGCACGGCTCCTGTCGCAGGATGGTGATACTTAGGCAGTCTGCGTGGGGACGTTTTCAGTCACCTTGACGGCCTGAATGTCGAGTTCGATCTTCACGTCAGAACCCACCAGGAAACCGCCCGCTTCGAGGGCCACATTCCAGGTCAGGCCAAATTCTTCACGGTTGATTTTGCCAGTAGCATTGAATGAGATACGCTCGCTGCCGTCGAACGGGTTCTTGCCAGTGCCCACATATTCCACGTCGAAGGTCACGGGCTTGCTGACGCCGCCAATGGTCAGATCGCCGGTCACCTTGGCATTGCTGCCGCTCAGGTCAACCTTGCTGCTCTTGAAACGAAGCTCAGGGTTCACATCAGCGTTGAAGAAATCGGCACTGCGCAGGTGAGCATCACGATCGCCAACACCGGTGTTGATGGTCGAAACGTCAACTTTGGCGTCAACGCTGGAATTCTGCGGATTGCTTTCGTCGTACTGAATGGTGCCGGACGCGTTGCTGAAGGTGCCGCGAACGGTCGTAATCATCATGTGGCGGACGCTAAACGATACAGTGGTGTGAGTGGGGTCAATATTCCAGGTAGCCATGGGTACAATTCCTTTGTTTGAGTGACATGATCAGTAAGCGGACCATAGTCCGTTTCTATATAGAAAGGACCAGACCGCTGTTTCTTTCATGAGAAACAGATGAGAGACCGAAGAGGTTAAATGCGAACTGCTAACGGGTGTTGGTAAGGGTTCGGCGAGCTTGCGATACGGCATCCGGCAGGCTGGAGAAATACTCAACACTGCCGAAGCCAAAGAAACGTCCGATCATCGAGACCAGCAGCCGGATATGAAAGGACGCGCCAATAACATAGACCTGCTGAGCGGCATTGTTATCCAGCAGCGGTTTGGCGGAGCGCAGATCGAACGGCATCTGCGTCCCGGATGTAACATCCAGAATCAGGATATAGGCATCATCACCGGAGGCAGCAGCCTGCGAGACACCATCCTGCTGCATGGTGATCAGTTCGTTAAGCTGAATCGTGCCGCTGAGTTGGGCATGATAAATCCCCGGTTCCAGCCGCACAAGTTTTACCGGCATAGCACTGCTCCTGCATCCAACGAATCAGGTGGGCACGGTGAACGCCCTCACCTTACTCTGTCACTTCCCAGTATACGGAAGATCCTGAGCAGAAGTTGTGATTCAGCCGTGAAGTTCCGAAGTATTGTTATGCGAAAAACTGCTCCGGTAGCGAAGGCAGATTGTGCAGGACGGCCGTAATCAGCCGCATCATGTCATGATAATCCTGCCGGTGAAGGTAGGCCGTCGGGCTGTGGATATAGCGGCACGGCATTGACAGCACCATCGACGGGATACCCGCATTAGCCTGATGAATCGCGCCAGCATCAGTCCCGCCGCCGAGCTGTGTCTTGTACTGGTACGGAATATTATTGGCTTCCGCCGTCTCGCGCAGAAAGGTCACCAGTTTCGGATTGGTGATCATGCTGCGATCCATGACCGAGATCACCGGGCCAGCACCCATCCGGCAAGTCGGATTGTACTCGCTGGTATCGTCTTCTTCGCCAATCGGATTGGGCGTATCAGCAGCGGTTGTGCCTTCCAGCACCAACGCGAAATCTGGCTGGAGTGCCTGCGCTGTCACAGTCGCACCACGCAAACCAATCTCTTCCTGAACGGTGAACGCCGCCAGAATATCGACTGGATACGGGCCGCCGCGCAAAATGTCGATCAGCAGCGAACAGCCTACACGGTCATCGAAGGCCTTACCGGAGACGACCTGCTCACCCAGTTCGCGGTAATTGCTGGAGAAGGCAATGCGATCACCGCGCCTGACCTTCGCCTCAACACCGCCCTTGTCCTTCGCGCCGATGTCGATACGCAGATTGCTCATCGAAACGACATTCTGATCGCTGCTGAGGTGAATCGGCTTCCACAGGATCACCCCAGGGATATGTTTCTCACCGATCAGCACGCGCAGCCCCGGCAGAATACGGTCATCAATTCCGCCAACACTTGAAAAGCGGATCAGACCTTCGCCGTCAAAGCCGGTGACCATGAAGCCGACTTCGTCCATGTGCGCGGCGATCATCAGTCTCAGGCGTGGTTCGTCACCGGTGCCGGATTTGAGAGCGGTGATACTGCCCATCGGATCAATGCGGATCTGCTCGACGTGGCTGTCAATGGCGTTCAGGATAACACTGCGGACTTCATCTTCCAGACCAGAAATCCCAATCGCCTCAGAAAGCGGCTGAAGATACTGCATCGCGTCGTTCTGTACGGTTTCGTCCTGCATCGCGGTTTGGGATGTCATGCCGAGTATCCTGCTGTTTCGTCTGAAGCGGTCCGAAGCTGGGAAAGCGCAGGGCGTTCGTAGTCAATCGCCTGCAAAAACTGATCGTCTAATCCGGCAATAAAATGCGCCAACAGGCGGCCAGTGCGTTCGATGTCGCGAAGATCGACGATCTCGACCGGGGAGTGCATATTCCTGATCGGGATGCTGAGCAGTGCGGTTGGGATGCCGCCGTGTGCGATCTGAATCGCCCAGGCATCCGTCCCACTGTTCCCGGTCAGCGTCTCATCCTGAAGTTTGATCTCGTGATAGCTGGCCGTCTTATGGATGCGCTCGTTCAATCGAATGTGGAAGTTCGGCCCCATCCCCAGCGTCGGTCCACTACCTAAGGCGAACCCTTCGTCACTGTCCACACCGGGCTGCTTCCCAAAGGTGACATCCAGTGCAACCGCGATATCCGGGTGAATTTTATAGGCGGCGGTCTTTGCCCCGCGCAGGCCAGTCTCTTCCTGAACCGTCGCGGCGGCGTAGACATCCCAACTGTGCTGAAGGCCGCGCAGTGTATCCAGACAGACCGTGACAGCAGCCACACATGCACGGTCATCCAATGCTTTGGCGGCTACCCGCTTGCCCTGAAGTTCGATCATCGGCGCATCACAGGTGATCAGGTCACCAATGCGAACCAGCCGCAGCACTTCGGCTTCTGGCAGGCCGACATCAACCATCAGTTCATCAGTCGTGGGATACTTTTTGCGCTTGTCAGCCGTCAGCAGATGCGGCGGCACGGTGACCACCACCCCCGGTAGCATCTCGCGTCCGTGGACCAGTACAGGCTGCGCGGGCATCACGCGGCTGTCAATCCCATTGACGCGGTGCACCAGCAGAAACCCATCCCGGATGTCTCGTACCATCAGGCCGATTTCATCCATATGCGCCGCCAGCATGATCTTTCTGGTTGGTGTGCCAGCTTTCGACGGCATGGTGGCCCGCTTGATACCGATCAGGCTGCCCAGTTTATCCTGACCGAATTCATCACACAGATCGCGCCATGCCTCGCGCAGCAGTTCCCGGACTGGTGCTTCATGCCCGGATGGCGCATGAGTCTCGACTAAAGCTTTCAGATGGGCTTTCAGGTTAAGCAAGCGGTTTGCTCCAGCAGCAGTCAGCTGATTATCAGGGTATAGGTGCCAGTGTCGGGAATTCGCTGGTTGCCGGTAAGGAATCGGTCGGCAGCGGTTCTAGTGTATCCGTTGGATTGACGACGAATTCGGTCGGAGTCAGGGTATCCGTCGGCGGCAGAATCGGCGGCAGCGTGTTTGGGGGTGGCGGTGTAATTGTGAACGTCAGCGTCAGTGGCACAGACGTAAGTGTTGGCGCGAGCGTCGGCGGATTGAAGGTCGGGATGAAAACAGTCGGCTGAGGGATAAAGCTCGTCGGCTGCTGCTGTGCACTTGTCGGAAGCAGCGTCGTGGTTGTGACCGGTGCACGGGTCTGTGTTGCCGTCTGGGTACGGTTCGCACCAATGGGTGTGATAGTCGCAGTGGGCAGACGATTGCCGCCGGGTGACGATCCCAGTAAGGCAAAGCCGATGCAGTAAAATGGCAGCGTCAGGACCGTAATCCCCAGAAAGACGGCCCGGTATAATCTGCGACGGCGCTCCACCGCTGCGTAAATATCGATCATGCTCACCTTTCCAGCATTCAGAGCCAGGGCGCGCTGTCCGGCGGGGTGATGGTCTGAATTCCAGTTCATCCACCGCAAAACAGCGCCTTAAATATACCACAGAGCGTGAAAACGCGGCGAATATCCACGCGCAAACCCTAGCGCGTTTATCGCACATTATCACGGAATGTTACAGATTATAGAATACGTGCCTGATACAGGATACCGTCCCCAAAGCCGCGTCTGCGATAATATTCGCGGGTACCGATGGCCGAGATCACAGCAAGCTGACGATACCCATGAGCACGCGCAATCTCGACGGCACGTTCGATCAGCAGTGTGCCCAGGCCGGCATGCTGAGCACGACCCGGCAGCTCCGCGCCGATGCCGACCGCCTGCCCATATACATGTACCTCACGGATGATCGCTGCGCCTTCAAGCTCATCGGTCAGTGCGGGATGAGCATGGGCAGGCAGTGCCAGCCGCAGGAATCCGGCGATGTCTCTTGCAGGTGTAATAAACTGAAGAAAGATCTCTTCGCCCGTGCTGGTGGCATAGGACTGCTCATCCAGTGACAGATGTTCCGCATCGACTTTACGGAAGCGCACCTCGCGTGCGCGGATGTCCTGACTGCGTTCTCCCTGCGCCGCCAGTGCATTCTCGGCAATCTGGCGGAAGTTGGTGAGCTGATTGCCCTCGACAATATCCGTCGATGGGATATCACGGATGACGCGGGTCAGGCGGCAGTATTCGGGCGTCAGGCGAAAGCATTCGACCAACACATGCAGCAGTTCGTCATGAGTATAGGGACGCCATTCCCCACTCTGGAATTTGCGCATCAGCTCCGCACTTTCGATCAGCGAACAGGGATAGATCTTGAGTTCATCTGGCCGAAAATCGGGATCATCGAACAGCCGCTGATAATCCTCGATGTCGAGATCAGGATCAGAACCGTAGAGGTTGGGCATCCAGTGGGCATGGATCTTAAAACCGGCCTGACGCAGCAGACGCACGGCGCGGCGGGTGGCGGAAACAGTATGCCCGCGCTTGTTCAGACGCAGCACGTCGTCATTCAGGCTCTGGAAGCCGATCTGTACCTTCGTGCAGCCAAGCCGACGAATGCGCAGCACCTCTTCCTCGCTGACATGGTCGGGCCGCGTCTCGATCACCAGACCGACGCAGCGACAGGCGGCAGTCTCGTTTTCACAGTGCGCCGCTTCGAGTTCATCCCAACTGGCATACTCGTCGGTCGGTGTGCGCTGACGCTCTCCGACTGCGATCTGCTCCGCCAGATCCCGCGAACGGTGCATCTCATCACGGTAAATCGTCTGGACGACCTGATTGTAACTCTGCCGAAGATCCAGCCCATGCAGCATAACATTGGAGGGGGCCTGTTCCGGGTGAAACTCGGTCATGCCGCGCAGGGCAGCCAGCACCTCATCACGGCGGTCCTCGCCCCGGCCGAAGTCGTGCAGCGCGTCAAAGATTCGTTTGATGAACCAGATCTGATAGGTTTCGGGATAGAAAGACCATGTACCACCCAGCACGATGACTTCGATCTTGTCGGTAGGATGGCCGTTGTTATGATAGGCCTGAAGACGTGTATACGTCTGTAGATACGGGTCAAAGCCATTCTGCTCGGCACGCTGCGCGCCGGGTTCGTCTGCCAGATAGCTTTTCGGCATCCGCACATCATTCGGGCAGAAGATGCACGTTCCGGGGCATGGAAACGGCTTCGTCAGCACGGTGACAGGCGTCACACCGGAAATAGTGCGCACCGGTTTCATCCGCAGGCGTTCCAGCAGGACATCCTCATTGTAGGTGGGGAGTCCATCACTGCCAGCAAACGCTCGGTAGGCGGCCACCAGATGACTGCGGCCATAGATACCGCCATCGTAACGGGGATAACGCCGCATCAGTTTGCTGAACTGCTGATCGTTCAGTGGGGCTGGCGCGTCGATCAGGGCCTTAAGCACTTTCGTAAGCTGCTCGCGATGCTGCGGCTGGTTGAGGTCAACATCTGCTTTATGTGGCATAGCGTGATCTGTCTTACAATACCTTGTGTCTGAGGCTTTGAGTCTACCACGAAGCCTCAGACCGCTGTAGTCGAAACCTATAAGAGTCCGTAATCCATGCAGGAAGCCATCCGCCGACAGTTGAACGCTATCAATCAGAAGTTCTACCGCATTACGGCTGACGCCTTCGATCAGACCCGGAGTGACGCATGGGAAGGATGGCACCGGCTGGCAGAACATATTGAGCAACGCTTACCCGCTGATCACACACCACTCAGTGTGCTGGATGTTGGGTGCGGGAATGGGCGTTTCGGTGTCTTTTTAGCTGAAAAGATCGCAGGCTCTATCCGATACCACGGCATCGACAGCAGTCCGGAGCTGCTCATAAAGGCGGAAACATCACTGGCAAACACGGAGCTGGAATATCAACTGGAGCGACGCGATTTACTGGAAGTCGGACTGCCAGCGCCAGCCGCATCCTACGACCTCGTGGTACTGTTCGGCGTCCTGCATCACATCCCCGGCGCACCGGAGCGCCAGCAGTTGATACATGATCTGGCGCAGGCTGTAAGCCCCGACGGTCTGCTGGTGTTTACCACATGGCGCTTCTATGAGTTCGAGCGGTTTCGCAGGCGCATTGTCTCATGGCCGATGGAACTGGCCGATAAGGTCGAAGCGCATGACTATCTGCTGGACTGGCGGCGCGGCGCGACCGCCCTGCGCTACTGTCATTATGTGGACAGTGATGAACTACAGCGCCTGATCAATGCCAGCGGTCTCCAGCCGATCACACAGTACACCGCAGATGGTCGCGATGCCTTCAACCAGTATGTGATCTTGCAGCGCACAAAATAGTCCAGGAAACAGCACATAAAATATAAGTATCAAATGTCACGAATTGATGATGCGCTCTGAGTGTAAGCGTGTTATTATTTACGAAATTCACATAAGTTTTACATACGTTGCCTCAAAATTACGCTATATTACAAGTATATTGAGTCTTTTCCGATTAATTTCGGGAGGGTCAGAGGCACTCCATTTTATAAAACCTTTTTGGGGGCTAGCATGATTAATGTTCTTTACATCGAAGACGAACCAACGAACATTCGCCTGGTGCAAAAGATGTTAAACTTTTCCGGCTATGGTGTCTCGATGGCAGAGACAGGCGAAGCAGGCATTCAGAAGGCCATCGAAGAACAGCCGGATATCATCCTGCTGGATATTAACCTGCCCGATATGAACGGCTTCGAAGTCGCGCACGTCCTGAAGTCACAGCCGAAGACTGCGCATATCCCAATTATCGCCCTGACGGCGCTCTCCCTGTTCCGCAATCGCGAATACGCGGGCGACAATGACTGTGACGATTATCTGCCCAAGCCCACCAGCCGCAGTGAGCTTTTGATCAAAATCCAGAAGTATGTCGGTTATGAGCCGATGGCATTTGTCCCCAAAACCGGCCCTCTGGCACCGAGATAATCGCGGCGTCAGTACCGCAAGTCGGGTTCAGGTCTGTTTCAGGTTCAGCGGTCATAAAACCTCGCAGTCTGCACTGGCTGCGGGGTTTTTTGTCGATTCACTGGACAAAAAGAATGTATTTCGATTAATCTGATTAATCCAGACAGATGCTGCGTCGCGTGACGTATACCCTGCGATACCATCGTTATTTACATCCCGTCTCTTGCAGCGCAAGTGCCGAAATCGGCGTCAAGATCCCCCATGAAAATTACTGACTTCGATCTTTTTCAGGAAACAATGAACAGCATCGGTGCGTATCTGCTGGTCGCGCCGGAAAGACACTCGAAATATCTGCTGGGTAAACCGGCAGACTATCCCGCCTACGAAAAGCGCTCCACCCCGGCGCTGCGCGTGACACAGCACTATGTCTCCGCACTGCTGGCTTACGGCTTCCCGGTCGACTCGCGGGAACTCCGCTGGGCGGCGGAATGGTTCGCGACACCATTTCCTAACGAGAACACCGCATTCATCGATCAGACCGAGATGACACGGCTTGAAGGCCTGCTGAACCTGCAACCAGAGCACCCGGGGGTGCGGGCACGGCTGGAACAGCTTGTCCGGCAGAAGAACGGGCACTACTTCGAGATTGATGATCCTGAAAGCGACGACAAACGCAGCTCGATCTTCGATACGCTATGGGCGCTCAAAATCCTGCTGATGGCGCACCAGAAAAATGTACTTCACAGGTTGATCCCTGAAAGCGCACTGGCCTCTTCCCTGAAGCATATCACGCGTATCGCCAACGATGACTCGCATATCGCACTGGCCCTGCGCCTGCACTATCAACTGGCGGGTAAACTCAATCAGGAACAGACCGCACGCCTGCGCCAACTGCTGAAGAATGCCGAGACCCATCATGATGTATGGGGGATGCATCGTCCGGATATGTGGGAGCGTGTGAAGGACATCGTCGAGATGATGCATGTCCGCCAGACCCCCCGCAGTATCATCGAGCAGAGCGGACAGATGGACACGGTGCGCCGCATCGTGCTGTATCTGTGCTATGTGATCGAGAGCCTTGCCCCACTGCATCACGCCTTCCCTGAAATCGAACCCGCGCTCAAACGCGCTCTGTCGCTGTGGTGGCGGCAGTTTGGCGGAGAAAACGCGCCAAGCAATATCCGGGCGCTGTTCGAAAGTGAATACGACTTCCTGATGATCATGTGCCGGACACTGGTCGCCATCGGGTCGTATGCGGAAGAACCGCTAAGCGCCCTGTGCTGGATGCCTTCGCTGCGCAAGATGTCGGAAACCTTCCGTTCCAATGAATGGGAAGACGAGGAAAATATCATCCGCACGCTGCGCGAATGGATCGCTATCGAGATCCAGAAACACCACAGCCTCAATCTGGGCTTGTCGGAAGCAAGGGTTGTACGTATTACCCCCGCTGTCTGGAGCCCGATGGACAGCAACCAGTCCAATCTGCTGCCGCGCTCGCTGATCGTCAAGTACGGGCCGCTGGCGGAGATCAACCGTGAGCGGGCCAACTTCGAGAAGCTGCCTACCCGTATTCAGGGCGGCTTCGTCAAGATCCCCGCGCCAAGCTATACCGATATCCCAACACAGCGCGGCTTCGTCATCATGGAAGATCTCGACCATTACCACACATTCTATGAGATCTATGACCGCCTGCTGAAGCCAGACCGTCCCCGGATCGGTGCGATGATGAGCGATTTCCTGATGAACATGCATCGTGGGGAAATCGGGACGATGGAGACCTCGTCGAGCAATCATCTGCGCGACCTGTATCTGCTGCCGATGCTTCAGCATATCGACTTCATGGCCGAACGCATCAAGGTCGGGGACCTGTACACGGCGGAAGATGTCGAGCGCTTTGAGCATACCGAGCAGCAGTTGAACGACCTGATTGCGGACATCATGCGGCAGCAGCGCTTCCTGCGGAATTTTCCGCTGTCATACATGCATGGTGACCTGCACTCGCGCAATATCATGATCCGGCCTCAGGCGCATAACGGATCGGGGCGGCATGACGATTTCGACTTCAAGCTGATCGACCTCGAAAGCCTGCGGGCTGATGGTGACGCCGCGCATGACGCCGGACAGCTTCTGGTCGATCTCAATCTGCTGCACCTGACCGGTAAGCCCAGTCTGGCACGACCGATTTACAGCAAACTCGATCTGATGCAGGATGAACTCCTGCAAGCCTACCTCAACTTCGGGCATGAACGCCGCGATCAGCACTTTGAAGTCCGGCTGTCACTGGCGAGGGCACGTGCCCTGCTGCGTATCGCCAAGGGCGGCGCAAAACGGGGCGAAAAGCTGCTTCAGGAACGCGATTATCCCAAGGCGAATGAGGCGGTGCATTTTCTGCAAAATCTGGCAGAAGAAAGCGTCCAGCATCTTCAGCAGGCACAGCTCGCACTGGAATAACGGTGAGCGCCTGAAGCAGCTTGATGGTTGATGGTTGCCACTTGCCAGTTGCTGCACACTTTGCAGCAATTTGCAGCACGATGCTGTTTGTAGCAGCACAATGCTGCTGCAATCTGGACGACTCCTGAGGGTTTCAGGTTCAAAATCAGCTTGTTGCTGCTGCTGCTGCCGCACAAAAAAAATTAGTGCTGCAACAGATAACTGCTGGGATTGAATGCCACTGCTGCCAAAGATGTTAAGGTGCAGGAGTCTTAAAGTGTAGCACAGATAGAACATCTGTGCGGTTAGAGTTTTCAAATGTTCTGGATGAGGATATGCATCAGGGGATAAAGCAGCAGATACATAGCGGAGGTGCAGAAGCACGTCCCCATTAAGCTAAGGTGGAAAGTTTCGCCTCTCAACGTGGTGTGATAGACCCCCACCTAAATCCTCCCCCGTTGACGGGGGAGGACTTTTCACACCGCTGCAACCTGTTTTTCACCCTTTCCCTCGCAGTGGCCTCCCATTCGACAGCAGGTGGGATCAGCAGCGGCGGGATTGAATCCCGCCCCTACGAAACGCGATTGTGATCATGCAGAGGTTAGAGCGTATCTGAATATTCAGGAAACTACTCTAAATCTTACAGAAGCACGGACACGGCCATGTCCCGGAACTACACAAAATATAGAGGCCGGATGCTTCTGGCCCAAATGATAGCCAATTTTCAGAGAGCCTCTATGCTTCGAGGCTGTGATTGAGATCACGATAGCGCAGATACGAATAGGCAAACACACCGGCGGTCATCAGGACGGCGCTGATAATAATCGCGGCCAGCAGAATTTCCGGACGAGTGAAGGCGGCGGCGAACGTCACAAGCCCCAACACAAAGAACAGACGACCGCCGAGGATGTGGGTTTCGCGCCAGACGGTCGGATCAGACAGCGTCCACGGCGTGCGGATGCCGAAAAACCAGTTGGGCTGAATACGCCGCATCTCGTTGCCGAAGGCCATAAACATAATCCCGACGCCTGCGCCAATCACCTGCACCATGTTGATCTCCCACCCCAGTGCCGTCCCCAGTGAGACGACGTGCGTGAGGCCCAGAAACAGCATGACGATATTCAGCAGCAGCATCCGCGATCCTTCAAACAGTGGATACGTATTGCGGCGCGGATCGAGCCGGGGCGCGGCATCACGAATGGCCCAGATCAATAAAACCATCGCGGGAAGGAACAGCACACCCATCAGGCGGGGCTGCATTCGATCGACCTGACCATTGATGTCCCAGTGGGCGGGGACCTGTTCGGGGAGTTGATTATAGATCACCGCGCCGAACGCCAGCATCGCGATTACGATGACAAGGGGGAACCACTTACTCCGCATCTTTCTGTACTCCTACTTCAAACAGTTCGAGAAGCTGTTGCAGCATCTCCTGCACAATACTCGCATTCAGTGAATAGATGATGTTCTGACCCTGTCGCTGCGCGACCACCAGCTCGGCGCTTTTCAGCACACTGAGGTGATGTGAGATACTCGGCGCGCTGATGTTGAACTCTGCCGCGATTTCGCCTGCTGACAGGTTACGCTGCCCAAGCATCTGTAAAATCCGGCGGCGCGTCGGGTCCGCCAGCGCGCTCAACGTTTTAGAGAGAATAAGATCCATTACCGCATAACCAGACATTTAGATATTTAGACAATCATCAAAATATAATCTCATTATACAGA
>JAEZAF010000297.1 GCA_023430545.1 Chloroflexota bacterium | reverse complement strand
CGTGCGGCGGCATAGACTCCGACTGCTACCAGAAGCTGACACAGTGTCGTCTCGGAGACGATGCCGACCATCCGCCATGAGGACGGCAGCAGCAGTCCGGCGGTGGCGATGATCAGGCCGACAGTGCCGAGCTTCAAATGACGCAGAGTCAGTAATGTGAGCAGTGCAGCCATCAGCCAGCAGATGATATTCAGCCACAGCAGCGTGCGCAGTACCGATTCCGTATGCAGCACAGCAGCCACACCGAAGAAATCGATGCTGCCGAGTTCCTGTGCTTCTGGCACGATGCTGTCTGCTGATACGGTCGAAACGCCGGTCAGCCGTGCGGCCAGGGCGATCACGGCGCTGTAAAGCGGCGGACGCTGCACCAGCGGATAATCCTCACCGCGCAGCAGGGCAGTCGCGCCGGCCAGATGCAGCAGACCGTCATCCGGTCCGCCGGGATCTGCCGAGCTGAAACCGATGCCCATCAGCAGGGCAGCAGCCAGCAGGACGATACCGCAGGCGATGAAAAGGGGAGTCGTCAGGCGGGATGCTGGAGAGGCTGGCACTTTTTGTTTATGGTGTGGGGCGCGGTTAGCGCAGGCTCAGGCCGCCATCGACGGTCAGCATCTGCCCGGTGATAAAGCTGGCCGCATCCGAGCACAGGAACAGCACGGCGTTCGCGGCATCTTCCGGTGAGGCCAGACGTCCCAGCGGGACACGTGCCGCATCCGGTGTTGGCATATCTTCCTCTTCCAGTGCGCCAACGCAGACGGTGTTCACGCGGATGCGATGCGGGGCATATTCCAGTGCCGCCTGCTGTGTCAGGCCGAGGACGCCGGTTTTGGCAGCGGTATAACCGATCCCCGTCGGCATGGTTTCACGTCTGCTGCTGACGATGAAGTTGACGATACTGCCGCCACCTTCGTCGCGCATCACACGGCCCAGAAGCTGTGTCATGAAGAACGCGCCGGTCAGGTTGACATCCACCAGCCGACGCCAGTCCCATTCGTCGATGTCGAACAGCGCGTCGGACTTGAAGGCTCCGGCGGCGTTAACGAGGATTTCAATACGCCCGTAGGTTTCGCGGGCGTATTCAATTGCGGCGGCGGCCTGAAAGCGGTTGCTGACATCCCCCTGCCAGGGGGCCGCCTGTCCGCCCAGTGCCCGGATTTCATCGACGACATCGTCGGCACGATCCGGGTTAAGGTCATTGACCAGTACGGATGCACCGGCGGCGCTGAGGGCGAGCGCGGTGGCACGGCCAAAACCTGCACCCGCGCCGGTGACAATCGCCGCTTTACCGGCGAGATTAACGTTGAAGTCTGACAAGCTCGTTCAACCAGTCCTTGATGATCTGCTTCGCACCAATGTGGAAGCGCATACCCGGTTTGCGGGTATCCAGCAGCAGACGATCTGCATGATGGGCGACGGTGAACTGCGCCCCATGCGGATACGTGCGGCGGTGGCTGTCGCAGGCCGCCTTGCCATAGACCTGCCAGTTCAGCCAGTCCTTGGCACCGAGCAGGATCTGAATGCGTGTTTTAATACTGAGGATCTCGCGCTCATCCAGCATATTGCCGATCAGCAGTGCGCCGAAAAGCGGCTGTTCGGCTTCAAACTGATCATACCCTTCGCTCAGAAGCACGGTGCCTTCACCCTGCGCGAGAATAATCGCACGCTTCGGGTCGATGAACGGCTGCTTCAGCGCGGTGCTGTAAGCGGCCACCGCATCGTTGAGGGCGGAGCCGACACCGCTTGATCCGCTGCTGCCAGTGCCGCGCTTATCCCACCGGAAGACGGCATAACCGCATTCGAGCGCGATCTGGGCATAATGGCGATAATCGGCACGGGTGTTGCCGCCTGCGTGCTGAAGCACGACCAGCACGGGATATTGTGTCGCGTTGAGGGGATGTGTTCTGGGATAGTCGATCTGACCTGCCAGCCGTACACTGTCACCTGCAAAGATGACTTCGCGGGATTGGCCCGCCACTTGTAAAACCTGATTGAGTGAATCTGCCTCGGTTGCAGCCACGTCCTTGCCTCCAGACATTGATTGAACGACCAGCAATACGAAAAACTCAAAAAAGGTTTATTCGGTCACCGGGGATTACTATACCGTCCAGCCTGGTGAGGTACGACGCTGCGGGGTGTTATAAAAGGTCACCTGCGGCGTTGTGCATCTGTGTATCTAAGTAGGGTTATTTTCATTGTAACGAGCTTCACATAATTTTAAAAGTCGTTTAAGCGTTGTTAAAACAAAATTGTATGATTTTCACAAGGCCAGACGCAGATCACAGGTTCGGACGGTACGCATCTCTCCACGTATCAGTTGAGCCGCGCCCTGCGAACTGATGTGCGGACAGGCGGGTGTGATGCCTTCCTGCTGGTGGTGATGGACTTGATCTGATTGCTTGACATTTGGAATCAAGTTGGAATATGCTTTGAAAAATTAACATCTGAACTGTGGGAATTTTCACAAGCCTCCACAGATTTTGTGAAACCATCTCTAAAGCTAAACACCAGGGCAGCAATTTCGCTCGCAGGAAAGGGTATTGGAGGAATAAGAAGTGGCTCCGTCTCAACTTATCAATATTCAAATGATTCAGCAGATCTGGATTGAACTGCATCAGGACTCTGATGCTGCACGTGATGTGATTGTGCAGTTCGAAGACGGGTCCATTTTTACGGCACTGTTCGTGACGCCTGAATATCTCAAGCGTCAGATGGAACTGTCTTTCCAGCTTGCACAGCAGATCCCCGATGCCATGCCCGTGAAATTTGTCGCCCTCGATACCCCCCATGTGCTGCTTGAAAAACTGGATCGCGAGAACATCGAGGATACCATCGACACGCTGGTTGCGATGGACATCTTCGAGAGCCTCTTTACCCGTGTTACCGAAACCCCCGACGAAGTTGAACAGGCCGACACTCTGACTAGTGGCGGGCGGCGCGCTACGCAGGAAGTGGCTGCTGTCGTGCTGCAGGATGTCCTCGTCGTCGAGTAAGGTTC
>JAEZAF010000148.1 GCA_023430545.1 Chloroflexota bacterium | reverse complement strand
AATCGGTAAAAACCCATCTCCTAAGCAGCATAGCAAGTAATGCTGCCCTTCGTAAAACCTGTTTTTCTCCCTTCCCTCGGAAAGCAAATCGAAGATTTGCCGACTGGGGGAAGGGTCGGGGATGGGGGGGCTTTTTTCGCCTCAAATCCCTTAAGTTGCTGCATATGGGGCCGGGGCTTTTTCGACCCATGCCAACAACCAGTAACGCACCCGCCAGAATTGGGTCCACTTTGTTTGAAAATCCGAACCGCACAGTAGAATATTTGTGCTATACTGTCTACAGACGGTTTGAAAATTCAGAAAACCTGATCTGAACGTAATGGAAAAAGCGGACAACGCCGAACATACTTGTAGGCCCTAATCCCTGCAAAACACGCATAATCTAGGGGCACGGATGTGTTGCACGACATAGGATCAACCCATAAAAACGACATAAGGTTATCCTGTTTTTCTATTGTGACATGCGGCTGGCTGATACGTTAATATGCCTATCTGAGTAGTGACGCCCGACGGGGCGTCCGCCGTAGACCCTGCTTAAACTCCTATGTTGCATGACAATACCCTGTCCGCGCCGGAATCCAGTTTCCAAACACGCTTTAGAGGCTGTTATGCACTTTTAAAGCCTCACTCTGAGAAACTGCGTTTCTCCGTCCCGAAATAAGTTTCGCTAGAGAAGAAGAGATAACTCCCCTCTCCAGCACTCGAAGAGCGTTCGCTGCGAGTGGTGGGGAGGGGATTTAGGGGTGGGGTTAAGACCGCAGGACGAACTCAATTTTGAAAGTTCATAACACGCTTTAGTACGTCAATCCACACTACGGAGCGCCCTGATGTCCTTTTTGCGGCACTTGTTGCAGCAAATTGCAGCAAATTGCAGCAGTTTGCACCACATCCCACCTCACTTTGAGGGGAAAATCACTTGTTGCAGCACATTATTTTTTGTGCGGCAGCAGCAGCAGCAGCAACCGCCGCTGTCAGATCGAGCGCATCGCGCCGCCGTCCACCTGAAGTGTCGCACCGGTGATATAGGATGCCGCCGGGGACAGCAGGAAGGCCGCCGCCGCCCCAAAGTCCTCGATGGTGCCGAGCCGCTTCAGTGGGATCTTCTGGATACTCTCGGCCCGCACTTCATCGACCGACTTGCCGCTGCGTTCAGCCGCGTTCCGGTCCAGCGACTCCACGCGGTCGGTCAGGATGCGTCCGGGGATCAGGTTGTTAACACGGATGCCATCGCCAGCCAGCTCGTCCGCATAAGTCTTGACCAAGCCCGCCACGCCAGAGCGCATCACGGTCGAAAGCCCCAGCCGTGCAATCGGTTCTTTCACCGAAGAAGAGGTCACGGTCAGGATTGCGCCGCCGTGAATCATATGAGGCAGCACCGCCCGGATCATCCGCGCCGAACTCAGCAGGGTCAGTTCAAAGGCCGCCTGCCACTGCTCGTCGCTGAAGTCCTTTAAAAGTCCGGTCGGTGGACCACCTGCATTCACCACCAGTGCGTCAACCGGCCCCCATTGGGCGGTCGTATTTCGCACCCAGTTCAGGATGTCATCCCCATGGGTGACATCACAGGCCGTCGCCAGTACATCGGTGCCGGTTTCGTTCCGCAGACGTTCCGCCGCCGCCTCGACCTCGTTCGCCGTCCGGCTGCAAATCGACACCTTCGCGCCTTCGCGTGCCAGTGCCTGCGCGATACCGAAGCCCAGCCCTTTACTCGCGGCGGCGACCAGCGCCACCTTGCCGTTCAGACCCAGATCCATGCGTTTGCTCCTCAACCCTAGAAATGATCGAAGGTCAATTTTAACGTCGGATCATCAATCCCGACACGCTTCAGCACCCACAGGATCTCGTCCTCGGTCCCGCTGTCAATCGGGGAGAATGGGTCGCGCAGGGTAGGATAATCCATCGCACCGCGCAGGTTCAGCAGGCGCTTGCGGATCGTCAGGTTAATCACCGGCTGGTTCTCGTAACGGATGAGAGGCAGGTAATGGTCGAAAATCCGTTCAGCCTTCACCAGATCATCGGCCCGGAACGCCTCATATACCGCTGCCAGAATCTCGGTGAAGGCGAAACCGGTCATTGTCCCCGCCGCCCCGCGTCGGAGTTCTTCCAGGAGGAACATTCCGCCCAGGCCACCGAAGATCGCGAACTGGTCAGTACGGGCACGGATCGCGCTGATCTTCTCCATCAGGGGCGGATCTTCCAGCTTCAGTATCCGTGCTGACGGGAGCTGCTCCGCCAGCCGTGCCAGCATAGCCGGCCTCATCATGATGCCGTTCACAGGCGGGAAATCCTGTACGACAATTGCCGTCCCGACAGTATCCGCAATGCGCTGATAGAGCGCGATCAGTTCATCATCCGTCGGTTGAGAGGGCATTCGCGGTGGTGCGATCATCACACCAGCAGCCCCGGCCTGCACTGCGGACCGGCTCAGTTCGATGCACGTCGCGAGATCCTGATGGCTGGTCCCGACGATCACCGGAACCCGTCCGCCGACCGTCTGCATGACCGTATCCATCACCTGATGGCGTTCGTCCACGCTCAGTTTGGCGGCCTCGCCCAGTACACCGAGGATCGTCAGCCCGTATGCGCCCTTATCGATCTGAAATTCAACCAGCCGCTTCAGGCTGTCCGGATCGAGTGTCTGATCCTCGCGAAACGGTGTCGCGAGGATGTTGAAGATCCCGCTGAGCGTTGCGATCTCACTCATCGGACTTCCGCCAGACAAAACACTCACCAGCCTGCAAAACCTTATACAGAAGCCCCACAGCATCCGCCCGCGATGTGAAGTCACTGACCGGTACGGTGTTGAACGTGAACATATCGTAATGATGCGGGATCACCAGCTTCGCCCCGATGCTCTGACCGAGTGCGACCGCATCCGACGCGCTCATGTTGGGTGGGACGTGCAGTTCGTGCAGGCGCTCACTCGTCCCGTTGATCGGTAGAAAGGCGATATCCACATTGAAGGGGCGGAGCGTCTCGGCCAGCCTGTCATAGACAATCGTGTCTCCGCTGTGATACAGGCGCACACCATCCATCTCGAAGATGAATCCGAGAAACGGATAACCGCTGGCCTCGTCGTAATCCAGCCCCGGATGCGCCGATGGGATGCTGTGCACGATCAGTCGGTCGAGGCTCAGTGCCTCATTGCCTCGCGTCGGGATCAGCCGGTCCTGCGACAATCCAAGCGACCCTGCGTGATCGACCAGCGCAGAGGGCAGGATCAGCTTCGCCTGTGGGCTGGCCGCGAACAGGTCAGGCAGTGTGCCCGGATCGAGATGATCCGAATGTTTGTGGCTGGCGAACACCCACACCGCATCGGTGATCTCGTGACCGCGCAAGGGGGACGCTGTCATGCGGATATGCGGCTTGGGCGTGTCGGCGTATTTAGTAGTCAGATGCTCCGACAGGTACAGATCGACGTAAATCAGGGCCGATGCCGATTTGATCGCATAGCCGCTTTGCCCCAGCCACCAGATCATGACTTCACCGGGCTGCGGATGCGCTTCAGCGATCTCACGGGTGAGGGCGCTTCCAGAGAGAAAAGGTTGTATCAGCTTCATATTGGAAATGTCCGTACAAAGTTTTGGCAGAGCATAGCCAATGCGCTACACTCGCGCAAATAAACGCTGCAAAGCCCAATTGATAAAGGTTTACCCTGAAATGAATACCAATCATGAACTGCCTTTAATCCCGACCAGTGTGCTCGGTTCTTATGCGTGGCCGGGCTGGCTGCATACCGTCCTCGAAGCCGCATCGCGTGGGGAATATGGCCCGGAAGACCTGCGCGAAGCTCAGGACGACGCCGTAGACATCGCCATCCGCGAACAGGAAGAGGCCGGCGTTGACATCATCACCGACGGCGAGATGCGCCGTGTGGGTTTCTTCACTGCTGAGTTTTACGGTCACATGACCGGCCTGCACGAACTGCCGATGCGCCGCCGACTCGGTGTACAGGGGCATGATCAGCGCGAAGGCTACGAAGTCCTTGAGCCGGTGGCCGCACCCAACGGCCTCGGCCTGATCGAGGAGTATGACTATCTGCGCACGCGCACCACCCGTCCGGTCAAGATGACGTGCGCGGGGCCATACACGCTGGCCGGACGCCTCAAGCCTGGTCACATCTACAAGGATCGTATGGAGATCGCCTATGCGCTGTCGGATCTGATCAACGCTGAACTGAAGGCGCTGGTCGCCAGAGGCGTGGACTTCATACAGCTCGATGAGCCGTCGGTGGCCGTCCATGCATCAAGTCCGGTGGAGTTCGTCCGGCTGTTCAACCGCACGGTGGAGGGTGTCGACGCGAAGATTGCCGTGCATCTGTGTTTCGGGAACTTCGTTGGGCGTCCGGTCGCCAAGCGCACCTATCATCCGATCTTCCCGTATGTGCTGGATATGCACGCCGATCAGTTCTCGCTTGAATTCGCGAACCGTGAACTTTCGGAGATTGACCTCTGGCGTGAGTTCCCCAATGACAAGGAACTGGCCGCAGGTCTGATCGATGTCAAGAATTACTACGTCGAGAAACCGGAAGACGTTGCCGAACGCATCCGCACGGCGCTGAAGTACGTCGCACCGGACAAGCTGACGGTGACACCGGACTGCGGCCTCAGCCAGACGGCGCGCTGGGCTGCCAAAGCCAAGCTGAAGGCGATGGTCGAAGGGACGAAGATCGTCCGCCAGGAACTGGCTGGAGCCTGATATGACCGACGCTGTACCCGAAAACTCCACAGCAGTGTGTGTCGATATGGGCGGCACCAAGATCTACGGTGCACTGATTGACATCGCGACCGGTCAGTTTTTATACGAACACCGGATCGCCACTCATACCGAAGGGACCACGCCTTCTGACCGACTGGTGACGCTGATCCAGCATCTCCTTGATCAACCACTGGCGACTGAGCGCCCGGTGCATCACATTGGCGTTGGTGTGCCGGGCGTGGTCACCGCATCCGGTGAGGTGATGGTCGCGCCCAATATCGGCTGGACGCGCTTTCCACTGCTGGAAACACTCAGGGCGGCCTTTCCACTTCCCGTGATCGTCGAGAATGATGTCAACGTGGCGGCGATGGGTGAGTACCGCTACGGTGCAGGGCAGGGCAGCACCAGCATGATCTGCATCGCCGTCGGGACGGGCATCGGCTCCGGCATTGTGCTCAACGGCCAACTGGTACGCGGTCATACCTACAGCGCAGGTGAAGTTGGTTACATGATCCCCGGACGCGAATTCCTGGGCACGGTCTATGACCGCTTCGGCGCGATGGAGAACGAGGCGGCTGGCCCGGCCATCGCCCGGAAGGGCAGCGCACTGGCCAGACGTGAAGTGACGACCGGCGAGGTGTTTGACGCGGCCCGTCGTCAGGAGGCATGGGCGCTTCAGGTGATCGATGAAGCACTGGAATACCTGACACTGACGCTGGCGAACTCGGCTTCGGTGCTGGACCCTGAAATCATCGTCCTGAGCGGCGGGGTGATCGCGGCAGCCTCCGACCTGTTTCTGGAACCCCTGCGCCAGCGCGTACAGGGGTTGATCCCGTTTACACCACGGATTGTCGCATCGACGCTTGGTGCGCAGGCGGCGGCGCTGGGCGCAGCGGCGCTGGGACAGTAGTTGTCGATGAGATAGACGGCGGGCGGGAAGAATCCCGCCCCTACGCAAATACAGCATTATTCAAATACACCCTAAAACGAAAGCGAATCCTGTGGAGATTGAAATTCTGGAAAATGAAGCGGCCCTGAACGAACGGGCGGCGGATATTATCGCGGAAACCCTGCGCAAAAAACCGGATGCCTGTCTGGTGTTTCCAGTGGGCGCGACACCGCTTGGGCTGTTCCGCGTACTGGTGCAGCGTGTACAGGCCAGTGAGATGAGCTTCAGTCAGGCACGGCTGATTGAACTGGACGACTACTACGGCATCGCGCTGGATGACCCGCGCAACCTTTATAACTGGTTCGAGCGTGAACTGATGATCCCGGCTGGCATCCAACCGGCGCAGGTAACACGCTTTCAGACCGATACCGCTGACCCATCAGCGGAAGTGGCGCGGATGGAAGCGGTCGTGCAGGCCCAGGGGATCGATCTGGCGATCCTCGGAATCGGGATGAACGGGCATCTGGGCTTCAACGAGCCGGGAACAGCTTTCGATGCGCCGACGCATATGGCCGATCTGACACAGGAGTCGATCCTCAGCAATGCAGGATACTGGGGCGGTGAGGACCGCGTGCCGCGTCAGGCGATGACGCTCGGCCTCGGGACGCTGATGCAGGCCGAACAGATCGTGCTGATGGTCAACGGCCAGCGTAAGGCGGATATTCTGTCACAGGTGATGGCTTCTGACCCGACACCCGTGCTGCCTGCGACGGTGCTGAAAAATCATGCCAATGCCCGTGTCCTGTCAGATGCAGCAGCAGCGCCAGCACAAAAATAAAGTGGTGCAAGTGATTTTCCCTTCAAAGTGCTGGTAGCAGTAAAAGATAAATAATGGTCAGTGGGTAAGCGATGACGCGGCTCCAGATGCAGCCCTTTACTGACCGGAGAGTTCCTCAGCCAGACCGATGAGCAGTCCTTCGGGGCCGCGGATGTAGCAGAGGCGGTACGCGTTCTCGTACTGAACGACTTCACCGACAAGCTGTGCGCCGTGTTTGAAGAGTCGGGTGAGCGTCTCGTCGAGGTCGTTCACCGTAAACATGATGCGCAGGTATCCGAGCGCGTTCACCGGGGCAGTTCGATGATCGGCGATGACGGGCGGAGCGAGAAAGCGCGACAGCTCAAGGCGGCTGTGGCCGTCGGGGGTGACCATCATGGCGATCTCGACACTCTGGTTGCCCAGCCCGGTGACGCGCCCTGCCCATTCCCCCTCGATCATGGCGCGTCCTTCGAGCTTCAGGCCAAGCTCTGTGAAAAAAGGGATGACTTCATCGAGCGATTCGACCACGATGCCCATGTTATCCATCCGCTTGAGATTCGACTGTGTTGAATTCATTCTGCTGCTCCTGTTTGAACAAGGCTTTTGTCGATCATTCCGATTGTGCTGCGATTTTGTCTGTGTGTAAACAGGAGGGTGGGACGGCGGCAGGGCGATTGCATTAAAATTTCTCAAAGGTCTCGAAATATCATAAAGGAGTTGTAGGGACAACGCCTGCGTTGTCCAGTAGGCGGACAGGGCAGGCCCTGTCCCTACATAGCCGTTCTGACCTGTAATAACCCGCATATGGATTTAATGCGATTGCCCTAGTGAAGGTGGTATGCGGTGCCTAATAGCGGTGGGTGGTGCTGTACTCGTATTTGTCGGCGCGGTAGTGGCTGGTGGTGGCTTCGATGATGTCACCGGTATCCAGTGCGGCGGTGGTATTGACGACCAGCAGCGCCGCCCCCGGCAGGATGTTGAGTAACTCGGCCTGAGTGGTATCGGCGGTGACCGCGCTGATGGTGTGTTCCAGACGGACGATCTTCAGCCGGTAGATGTTGAACAGTACGGTGTAGAGCGACTCGGTATTGAAATCGTGCTGGTCGATGCCGGGTGTGAGGCTAGAGATCAGGGTGGTGGCCTGTAGACCGATCGGTTCATCGCCGCCGAAGCGCAGCCGCAGCAGATAGAAGAAAGGCGCACCTTTCTGTGAGCGCAGGGCTGCCGGTGCATTCATGTCGATGGTACCGCTGTAGGTACGAATCACCTGAGAACGGGCGTGCAGGCCCATCACTTCCATCTGCTGGGTGAAGCTGCGATCCAGATAAAAGGTGTGAGACTGGGTTTCGTCCGGCTGGCGGATGAACGTCCCCCGGCCAGCATAGCGGCTGAGCCAGCCTGCATCCACCAGACGCGCCAACGCCATGCGAACGGTCTGGCGTCCGACGCCATAATAGGCGGCAAGCTGCGTTTCCGGCGGCAGCACATCCCCGATTTTGACCTCACCAGTGCGGATCAGACGGCGTAAATCCATTTCGATCTGGTGGTAAAGGGGGATCGGGCTGTGCGGATCGAGTGCGGTCAGAAGGTTTAAATCAAGCAGGGCCATTTTTTTTGACAGGTACTGGTACGTTGTTATAATCCGGTTAAGGGTAACAAATGTTCGAACATTCGCAACAAGGTTGAACATAACCCAGAAGTACCAATATTAAAAATTTTCGTTTACAAGGAGAAACAGATGACCGTTAATTCCTCCCTATCCAGAAAGAGCGTGTGGTTGCTTGTCCTCCCACTTGTGATCAGCGCCCTCGGATTTGGCTCGCTGGTGAGTGCGGCCCCGTCCTATCAGGAAGGTTATACCATCGGGATTTCGAACGGGTTCGTGGGCAGCGAATGGCGCACGCAGATGATCCAGAATTTCGAAGTGACCGCGCAGGAATTCACCGACGCGGGGATCCCGATTGAACTGATTATCGAAAGTGCGGATGTCGATGTGCAGGGGCAGATTCAGCAGGTGCAGAACCTGATGAATCGCGGTGTCGATGCGATCATCATCAACCCGAATGACCAGTCGGCGCTGAACAGCGTGCTGGAAGAAGCAGTTGAAGCCGGAATCGTCGTGATCGCCATCGATCAGGAGATCGGCGCGCAGGGCGTTTATAACGTCGTGATCGATCAGAAGGAATGGGCGAAGATCAGCGCGGAGTGGCTGGCGGAAGCGCTCGGCGGCGAAGGCGAGATCGTGCTGATCGAAGGCTTTGTCGGACATCCGGCGAATGAAGCCCGTATGGCCGGTGTGGAAGAAGTGCTGGCCGAATACCCCGGAATTACAGTGGTTGGACGTGAAAGCGGCCAGTGGGATCAGGCGACCGGCCAGCAGGTGATGAGCGACTTCCTCGCATCGCTGCCGAATATCGACGGCGTGTGGACACAGGACGGCATGGCGCAGGGTGCGCTGACCGCAGTCCAGACCGCCAATCCTGCCGAATGGCCGCTGATGGTCGGTGAGGCGCGTGCCGGTTATCTCCAGCTCTGGGCGGATATCCTCGAAACGAATCCCGATTTCACCTCGATTGGCGTCGTGAACCCGCCTGGTGTGGCATCGGATGGGATGCGCGTGGCCGTTGAACTGCTCGGCGGCGCGACCATCAACCCGGATGCACTCGAAGGGCCGTTTGGCAACTCGCTGTACGTCCCGATCCCGGAACCGGTCACTGCTGAGAACTTCGCTGATGTGATCGCTGAATATGGTGATGCAGCCGAATCCTATACACTGGATAGCTTCCTGACGGCGGATCAGATCGCACCCCTGATGGCGGGTGAACTGGTGCTTGAAGATGAAGCCGCTGCCACTGAAGAACCTGCTTCAACCTCTGACCCTGAGGCGGATGCTGCTGCAATGGAAGCGCTGGCGGGTTCCGGCCCGTTCACGATTGGCATCTCCAATGGGTTCGTGGGCAGCGAGTGGCGCACGCAGATGATCCAGAACTTCGAAGCAACCGCGCAGGAATTCACCGATGCCGGTATCCCGATTGAACTGATTATCGAGAGCGCGGATGTCGATGTGCAGGGGCAGATTCAGCAGGTGCAGAACCTGATGAATCGCGGTGTCGATGCGATCATCATCAATCCCAATGACCAGTCGGCGCTGAACAGCGTGCTGGAAGAAGCGGTTGAAGCCGGAATCGTCGTGATCGCCATCGACCAGGAAATTGGTGCGCAGGGCGTTTACAACGTCGTGATCGATCAGAAGGAATGGGCGAAGATCAGCGCGGAGTGGCTGGCGGAAGCGCTCGGCGGTGAAGGTGAGATCGTGCTGATCGAAGGTTTTGTCGGACATCCGGCGAACGAAGCCCGTATGGCCGGTGTGGAAGAAGTGCTGGCCGAATACCCCGGAATTACAGTGGTTGGACGTGAAAGCGG
>JAEZAF010000144.1 GCA_023430545.1 Chloroflexota bacterium | reverse complement strand
CAGACGCCGCAGCACCTTCCCGACAAATGACTTCGGCAGCTCTTCGCGGAACTCAATCTCCCACGGAACCTCGTATTCCGCCAGCCGACGCCGACACAGGTCCAGCAGTTCTTCCTTCGACAGACGGGTGCCGGGGCGCGGAACAACAAACGCTTTCACTCGCTGGCCGGGATGCGCCGGGTCCGCACTCGTGACACCAACGACGGCGGCTTCCAGCACCTTGCTGTTCTCGTACAGCACTTCCTCGACATCACGCGGATAGACACTGTAATCCCCGGCCATAATCGTATCACGCTTGCGGCTGACAATCTGAAAATAACCCTCGTCATCCGTGATGGCGACATCACCCGTGTACAGCCATCCATCGCGGACAGCGCTTTCCTTGCTGTGATTGTCCTCGATCTGATGATTGCCATCAGCCTGATGATTGCCATCGACCTCGTGTCGCACATTTTCCCAGTAACCGCGCATCACCTGCGGACCACGCACCACCAGCTCTCCGATATGGCCGACCGGCACATCTTCACCAGTCATCAGATCAACAACTTTAGCATCGGTGTTCGGCAGCGGCAGGCCAATCGAGCCGATTTTACGCATCCCGTACAGCGGATTGGCATGCGTCGTCGGTGAGGCTTCGGTCAGGCCGTACCCTTCCACCAGACGACCTCTGGTCAGTTTTTCGAAGGCTTCCTGCACCTCCACCGGCAGCGGAGACGCCCCACTGATACAGGCTTTGATCGAGGACAGCCCATAGCTGCGCACGTTCGGCGCATGGTTAATCGCGGTATAGATCGACGGAATACCAGGGAAGATGGTTGGCTTATACCGCCGGATGTGCTCCAGCACCTGCTGCGTCTCAAAGGCCGGCAGCAGTACAATCGTCGCCGCCAGCGCAATCGGGACGTTCATCGCCGTCGTCATGCCGTAGCTGTGCATCAGTGGCAGCACACTCAGGCAGGTTTCCTGACCGTATTCCAGATCCGGCACCCAATGCCGCGTCTGAAGCGTATTCGCGACCAGATTGGCATGCGTCAGGCAGACCCCACGCGGCTGATCGGTCGTGCCGCTGGTGAAGGCAATCACCGCCAGATCGTCCGGCTTCACATCAATCTCCGGCGCGGGGATGTCGTCATCCACATCGCGCAGCAGATCGTCCATCAGCCGCCCGACTTCCCGCAGCATCTGCCGCTGTTCACGTGAAAGCACGTCGCCGGTGATGTCCGCCAGAATGACATTGGAGGTCGGGGTTAAGCGGCGCACCTCGGCGGCCAGATCCGCATATTGCAGCAGCGTGACCAGCACCTTCGCCTCGACTTCACGCGCCGTCTCGATCACCGCCTGCGCCCCGGCATCCGGCGTCGGCATGACCACCACACCGCCAGCCTTCAGCACACCGTAATAGGCGATAATCATCTGCACGGAAGTCGGCAGCACGACCATCACACGATCACCCGGACGCACACCGATCCCGCACAGCGCATGCGCCATCTGATTCACGCGGCTGTTGAGCTGTGAATAAGTCAGGCGTTCCCCGCGAAAGATCGTCGCCGTGCGCTTCGGCACCCATTCAGCTGCGCTTTCGAGGAAGCGGTGCAGCGGCTGGCGCGGAATCGGGATCGTATGCGGCGTCCCAGGGCTGTAACTTCGCAGCCACGGGCGCTTTTCCAGACGCTGTTCCGCCGGGTTCTGATCACGCCAGCTCCGGCGGCGGTTTTCGTCATTCAGAAAGCGCTCAATCGCACGGTTAACCGCGCTGTGACGTTCCAACTGCACTTTATGCTTGGCCGAGCCGACATCGTAAACCTCGGCATGGGGGATCATCTTACCGACATCGTCGAACACCGAACGCGGGAAGAAGGTATCGCGCTCACCGGTCAGCACCAGTGTCTCGGCCTGAATATTGCGCAGCAGCGCCCAGCCTTTCCACTTGCGCAGGTTGTTGAGCATCATGCGCTTCATCACATGGATTTCCGCATTCCAGCGCGGGCGGTACTTCCAGAAGGGCCGATACACCGCCGTCGGGATCCGGAACAGCCACCCACTGAAGCGCGGCAGCGGATATTCACCCGCCGTCGCAATCAGGATCAGTTTTTCGATGCGCTCCGAATAGCGGTTGGCATATTCCACACAGACCGCCCCGCCGAAGGAATGCCCCACCAGCACAAAGCGTTCCGGCAGGTTCAGCGTCTGCACCATCGCATCGAGATCCGCCACCATCTCATCCATCGTGTACTGGGTATAGGGTGCGTCGCTCTGGCCGTGGCCGCGAAGATCCGGCGCAACAATCCGATAGGTCTTCACAAACCAGTTGATCTGAAATTCCCACGTCTCGGCGCAGCCTGCATACCCGTGGACCAGGACCATCGTCTGTTCGACGCCCTCCGGCTGCATATCGATCACACTGAGCTTTGCACCCGTCACACCCGGAATCGGCACTTCGCGCCTGTAAAGATCGAAATCCAGTTCGAGCGCTTCCCGCTTCAGACCTTTAATCGTTCGCTTCATGGGATGAAAACAATCTTGTTTAATAAATGGGCGTATTTTATTTCAGTGATACTTCACTTTCAGTGTCCTGCACT
>JAEZAF010000057.1 GCA_023430545.1 Chloroflexota bacterium | reverse complement strand
AAACCAGACTCAGTCCGCACTTTCCTCGCATCAGACGCTGACTCTGCCCGTGAAATCGTCGGACACCTCTGCGCACAGTATGATCTCGACAAAGTCACGCTACCGCTGCATCCGGCCTCAACCACCGTGAATGCCTTTACCGAGAAGCCTCAGACCACCGCATGGAGCGCGTCGATGGCCTTTTCTTTCGCACCGAATCCGTTTGACAACTATTACGCGCAGGCTCGCTCCGGCACCCGCCCCGCCGGACGCTCCATCTGGCCCGCGCCGTTTGATCTGTCGTGAATTGAAACCTGGCATATGGGCAAGGGATAAATACCGGCTTCATCCGACCGGTGTTATACTATATCGTCAGAAACACGTTCAGTTTAATTTAAACAGCCATCTGCATGACCACGCCCGACCCGCAGCAGGATGAACAGTTGATGCAGCGCATTCTCCAGCGCGACGAACAGGCCGTGACCGAGCTGTATCAACAGTACGGCAGTCTGGTCTACAGTCTTGCCCTGCGCATCTGCCAGAATGTCGAATCGGCGCAGGAAGTCACCCAGGATACTTTTCTCAAGGTATGGCGGCAGTCCGACCGATGGGACGCCGCCAAAGGGAGGCTGGTTGTCTGGCTGCTGACCATCACCCGTTACACCGCCATTGACTACCTGCGCCGCGAGTCACGTCAGCCGCAGACCGGCTACACCACACTCGATGATCTCGCAGAAACCGTCGGCAAACAGACCCGCATCGATGATGCTGCATGGCTCGACCGGCGTATCATGCTCTCACTGCTCACCAACCTTCCAACGGAACAGCAGCAGGTCATCGAACTGGCTTTCTATCAGGGCATGTCACACAGTCAGATCTCGGAGTATCTGCGCCTGCCCTTAGGGACCGTCAAAACGCGCCTGCGCCTCGGCATGCAGAAGCTGAAAACCGGCTGGCTGGCTGCTGTAAATGCGGAAATGGACGATACCACGCCCACATCGAAACAGGACCCGTAAGAAGAAATCCGAACTTTCTGACCGGCACGTATAAGGCTTACAGACAGACTGGATATCCATCATCAAACAGCACATGGGAAATTCAAAGCACACGAACAGCACCCTGACGGATTGTGACGCGCTCACGGCGCTCATCCCGGCCTATGTCATCGGGGCAGCAGATCCAGAGGAAACGCGCTTTGTCGAGCGCTATCTTCAGGACTGCCCGGAGGCCGTCGCCGAACTTCGCGCCTACAGCGACATGCAGGATGCCATGCTGCTTGCCACACCAATCATCGAACCCCCTGCTGCCCTTGCCGCCGAACTTCGACACCGCATTGACGCCGACCAGACCGCACCAGACCCACATATCAGTCAGCCATCGCAGCGAGCACAGCCCACACAGCAGCACCCGTCCAATCCAGTCCCTGTCCAGCCGATGCCGACAACAACCTTACCGAGCCTGATGCCCCGCACCACGGCCCCATCCCGCCGATCATGGCTCACTGCCGCCGTCGCCGCAGTACTTATGCTGCTGTTTGTATCAAACCTGTTCTGGATGGCACAGAATACCCGTATGATGCAGGAGATGCAGGCCGCACAGCGCATGCGCATCGAGCGCAATAGCGCCATTGCTGCACTCAGCGCCGGGGACGCCCGTATGACGCCGCTCCACGATCCCACCCACGGCAGCATGAGCGGCACCATGATCTGGAGCAGCCAGAAGCAGATGGCGATGATCAGCGTTGCCAACCTGCCGAAGACCACCTCCGACCAGGAGTATCAGCTCTGGTTCATGACAGGCGACGAAGAAATCAGTATGGGGACTTTCCGTGTGCAGGATGACGGCATGGGGATGATGATCTTCGACCTTAGCCAGCCAGTCGAGAATTTCAACGCGTTCGGCGTCACCCTCGAACCTGTAGGCGGCAGCACCACCCCGACCACATCCCCCGTGCTGATGGGTACAATGGAGAATCCATAGCGGTAATCAGACTCCGCAAGTTATAAAATTCCAACCGCACAAAGCGAACATTCGTACTACAATATAGTTCTAAAAAGATTGTCGCGCTGCCGTATATGGAGCCTCTCGAACAAGTGTCTGTTCGCCGAATGAGTTAAACCCTTTGCAGCGGCACATTATTTCACGCCGCCGCTGCAACAACCTGTAACCCGCCATGAATCCACATCATTACCCGAACTCGGCAAGAACTGTTAAAATAGATCTATTGTCTTTCGTATGTGAAACCGTGAACAGAAGAAGTACAGCGGAATAGCATAAAGGAGTGCAGCGCCCATGCCAAATCGCTGGCAGTCATTTGAACAGTTTCTCAATACTGCGCTGGATACCCCGTTAGAGCAAAGGCAGGCGCTGGTCAACAGCCTGCTGCGCGAGCGCCGTAACTTCCCGTGGGTAGAGGGCACCAAAGCGACGTTTATTTATGCACGACCAGGGGCACGCAGCGTCGCCGTGAACCTCGATACAATCAAGTCCGACCCTCCCTTCGCCCCCATGACCAACCTGCCGGGCACATCGCTGTGGTATGTCTCCCTCGAATTCGCCCCGGATGACCTGCTTGACTATCTGATCGCCGTCAACGATCCCATGACTCCGCTGGCCGACGAACAGAATATCGTCCAGCGTGTCACCCGCTACTGGCAGACGGACCCCTACAATCCACTGCGCATCAGCACCGCTCAGATGAATGTGTCAGTACTACGTATGGACAAGGCTCGTCCCTTCCCGGACTGGTCGAAACTCCAGCGCGTGCAGAAGGGGACGGTATTCGAGCACAATATCAGCAGTTCGCAGCTCCGCTTCCAGAACCGCAGGCTGTGGGTCTATACCCCACCTGGTTATGAGGGTTCCGGGCTTGCCTATCCCCTGCTGATCCTGTACGACGGTCAGTGGGCCGTCGGTCCGATGCAGGTCCCCAGCATCGCCGACGCACTGATCAAACACAACCAGATGCGGCCAGCGGTGATCGCCATGATCCAGAGTGGCGACCAGTCCAACCGTCTCAAGACCTATCTAAGCAACGATCGTCATTATCTTTTTACCCTGACCGAACTGCTTCCGTTTTTACAGACCGAGTATCGCATCGACTCCGCGAATATCGGTGTCGGCGGTGTTGACATCAGCGCGATTGCCGCCGCCCACACCGCTCTGATGAACGCAGCAGTCTTCTCGCATCTGCTGATGATCTCGCCGCCGCTGGGTAAAGGCATTGCAGAAGACAAGCTGGAAGAGTACCTTCAGCGCTTCGAAAGCGCACCGCTGCTGCCGCGCCGCATCTTCCAGTCTGTCGGGCGTTATGAGATGCGGTCACGCTTCTATCAGCCCGCATTAGCCCTGAAGCGCATCATCGAGCATCGCTCCGATGTCGCCTACCGCTTCGCCGAAATCGGCAGTGGTCACGGTCTGGTCGGCTTCCGCAGCGTGATGCCCGAAGCACTGGCGTGGGCCTATCCCGGACAGGTTGGTGCATCTGACACAGCAGGTCAGGCCGCATCGACACGCGGCTGAGATCTACTGCCCAACTTCAACCAGGTTCTCGACCGAGAGCGTAAACGCTCCGCCTTGTAAATACCCGTTGACGCGCACGGCATACGTACCGTCAGCGGGTATTGCAACATGCACCACCGGGTTCAGGCTGTTCTGGCTGTCATCCCCCTCGACCATCACATTGGCGTCAGAGTCCAGAATGCTGATCACCGGGTCGAAGCCAGAATCCGGGGTCCCTGCTGCGATGATCCGCAGATACTGTCCTGCCTGCGCCTGAAACGGGTAGAATTTATACTCACCATCGCTCACGCTGTCATCCAGTGCCATGACCCGCACCGTGCCCATAGGTGGGGTTGCCGTCGGCGCGACGGTCATATAACGCCACATGAGCGTATAATTTCCGAGATTCTGAGGGATAGACGGTCGCACGCGTATCATATACAGTCCGCTTCTCGGGATAGAGACGCCGTTGATCACTGGGCGCTGTGCTCCACCCGAATTGAAATCGATCCCGATCAGGTCACCATTTTCCGCGATCAGCTCCAGCACCGGTTCCAGCAGACCTTCGCCAACCGCGCTCACGCTGACCATGTCCCCCTGACGAAGGTTGACGGTCCACACATCGCGATCACCGGGGAACCCAAGCTGAGCCGTGTTCGGGGTGTCCACTCGTGCTTCACCACGCACGCGATCCGAGAAGGTCGAACCCGTCCCATAACCCACCCTGTATACCCCGGAGGTCTCGTTGAGTGAAGTCACAAACAGGGTATAGGGGCCGGTGATTGCCGCCGTAAACCCGGTAATGATCGCCGCTCGACCCGGCCCGGACGATTCTCCGGAAATGCCTGTCACCAGCACGCCATCAGGATCATACAACTCGACATACGGGATCAGGTTTGAACCTTCCGTTGGGACCACCCCCGCTGTGAGGATCTCACCCGCGTTCGCGATAAAGGAATGCCGTTTTAGGTCGGAAGCGTCGTCAAGCTGGCTTTCAATCACCACATGATCCTGCAAGCGTCCGCTCTCCGATACCACTTCTGGAGTCGGATCAATCATCAGGCTGGCAGGTGTCGGGGTGGTCACAATTTCAACCTGTGGTGTCAGGCTGACGGGTGCATCGCTCTGCACCCAGCGCACCGAGTACGAACCGGCGAAACCCTTACCACTCACCTGAAGTGTGTAGTAATCCTCACTCTTTACGGGTAGATTCTGGAGTACAGCACGGCCATCGCCATCACTCTGGCCATCCACCGCCATAAAGTTTCCATCGGAATCATAAACCGCCACATAGGGGTCAAGATCACCGTTGACCCGTGTCACCTCAACCCCTGCATAGCTGCCGGGTGGAGCCTTGAAGATATACACATGCTGGTTGTCGGGTGTGGTGAGCGTCCCGCCTGCCGTCTCTCCGCTGGCGAGTTCGTCGATAAATGTCCCCAGATCTGCTGAGACAGGTAGAGGTGTCGGTACTCCAACGATTACCGGAATCGGTGTAGGAGTGACATCATTGGGGTTAGGCTGGTCACTGTAACTCAGCCCAAGCTGATAACTGCCTGCTTCCTGGCTCACCCGTATCACCTGGATGGTGTATTCACCCGAAGCAGGAACCCGTTCGTCGGTGGTATCGGCGAGAGCATTACCGGACGGGTCAAGAACCCTGAGCAGAGTTCGTATACCAGACCCAACCGTTCTCAGCGTGATAAGATCGCCTTCCTGTGCATCAAAACGCCACAGGTGGACCGTCTCATCAGGGGAAAACTCAGCCTCAACTGGCTGCCAGAAATCGATCCGGCCCTGATCGACCGGAACAGGAGTAACAGTCGCGGTTGGTAGATCCATCAGTGTAGGCATGGCCTGCTCATCAGGCATCACCTGACAGGCAGTAATCAGTGTCAGCATCACCAGACAGCCGATGACCAGCCTCAACAGCCAGACCACACGAAGGGATAGAAACCACTGACTCCAACGCATACACTTTATCTCCAGATGCAACCACGCTCAACAATGTTAGCAGTGTCGAATGAGATCGCAAATTAAAATGGAGTTTAGGTATCGCGTTTTAGTCTGTTTTCACAGTCGCACGCTGACTTTGAACGATAAACGCTCGCATAATATCGGTCGTCGTCAGGATTCCCAGCAGCGTTTCACCGATCATGACCGGTAATGAGCTGATGTTCTGATCCAGCATCAACTGGGCAGCATCGGCCACCAGCGTATCGGGCTGTGTCGTGATCGGCGCAAAAGACATCGCCTTCCGTACTGGAAGCGTCCGTGCCAGCTCGTCACTGTTGTAGTCTTCATTCAGTGTGTATGGTGATGCCAGCGCACTTCGGCAGTCCCGGTCACTCAGAATGCCAATCACATGTCCGTCATCACTGATGACTGGCAGGTGTTTACACTGCTTCACCTTCATCTTCTCTAGCGCCTCGGCCAGAGATTGTCCAGCCGTAATCGTCACTGGCCGAGGCGTCATGATCTCGCGAACATACATGATGTTAAACCCAGACACTAAGTAAAATTTTCAACATACTTTAATCGCATGCCGAAACTTTTGACTTCGAACAATGCTTGTACACGTTATGCCTGTACCTTTAACTGACTGACCACCATCTTGAAAATATCGGACTCGGTGATGATGCCCACCAGCTTGCCCTTGTTATCCAGCACAGGCAAACCACTGATCTTCTGTTCAAGCATTTTCTGTGCAGCAACCCCGACGGACTGATCTTCAGTAACAGTCGCCACATCCGTCGTCATGATCTTCTCAACCGTGAGCTGGGCCAGCAGATAATGCAGTTCCCAGATGCTCAGTGTTGTCGCATCCGAAGGTTTGGCCTCGCGGATATCGCCCTTGGTGACAATACCCAGCAATTTATCACCCTCAGCCACCACCAGACGCCGGATATTGTGCCTCTGCATCAACTGGCTTCCGGTATTGATGAACGTCTTGGGTCCAACGGTAATCACCGGGGTAGACATCCAGTCACGGACCGTCATATTTTCAAACATCTCAATCCTCCATCTCAAGTCGTCAACGTATTTTCTATAACAATACCTTGAGATGCGAAGACATTGGTCACGTAAATGCTTCGTCAGATGTCACTTTAGTTGTTATTTTCCATCGCGGCCATCTCCACCTCCGGGTTGATCGGAACGATCAATCCGAGATGTGTCCCAGTGCCGGGTTCGGTCGTGATTTCAAGCTTTGCGCCCAGCATTTCTGCCCGACGCCGCATATTCTGCATACCCAGCCCTCTCCGATCTGGCATTCCAGCTCCATCAAGCTCAAAGCCGGTGCCATCATCGCGCACACTGACCACCAGCGCCTGCTCACTCTGCACAACGCTCACCTTCAGATTTTTTGCCTGTGAATGGCGCAGCGCGTTGCTCAACGCCTCATTGATGATCTGGATCACCGACTCAAACCGCTTCTCATCAATCAGAGGGGGCGTATCTGGGGCGTAAATCTCCACATTTACCTCAGCAGAGATATACAGCCGATCGACAAGGCCTTGTATATCATCCCGCATACTGTGGGCATCACTGCGCTGCCTGTGGAGATCCTGAATATAGTGCCGTATGTCGTCGATGATCTCATTCAACTGCTGCACAACCGGTTTAAGCTGGTCCTGATGTTCCTCCGCCTGAGGCTTGCTGTCAGTACGGATGACCTCAACTCCCATCCCTACAGCATACAGGGACTGGATAATGCCGTCATGCAGTTCCATGCTGATGCGCTCGCGTTCTTCCAGCAAACGCAGGCGTGACTGCTGTTCGACCAGCCTCGTCCCGGCAATCGCTAGCGCAGCATAGCCCGCGAGTGTTTCCAGCAGCCACGCATCTTCCGCGCTGAAGGGTTCACCATCGACACGGTCACAGACATAAAACATCCCAAACAACTGTTCACCGACCTGAATCGGCGTTCCCAGAAAACGATCCATGTGCGGATGTCCATTCGGGAAGCCACTCGACCGTGGATCTGAACGGATATGCTCCAGCCGCAGTGTTTCACGCTCATTCATGACTGCACCGAGCAGTCCTCGCCCAATGGGTGGATGCTCTATCTGGCTGATCTCTTCCGGCGTCACACCTGCCACTTTAAAATAACGCAGCCCACCATCCCCGGTTGGGATACCAATCGCAGAATACCTTGCACCTACCAGCTTTCCCGCCTCATGAGCAATGCGTTCAAGCACCTTTTCGGTCTCTGTTGCTTCAGTCGCATACATCATCCGGGTGACAAGGTCATTCAACTGATTAAGCAGTACCTTTACACGATTTTCAGAACTGATCATTTTGCGGTTACCATCTATAGTGAGATACTTTTACCGAGTGTATCATTGCAGAGCCATAGTATGGAGTAAGGGAGTAGTAATGGTCAATATTTTAATTGCCGATGACCATTCAGTGGTCAGAACCGGTTTGCGCACACTGATCGAACGACAGCCGAATTTTAAAGTTATCGCTGAAGCCAGCACCGGTGAGGAAGCGATTGCCCTTTCCAAGCAGCTTCGCCCGCATGTCGCCGTACTGGATGTCCGCATGCCGGGCGTCTCAGGGATCGAAGCCTGCCGCCAGATTGTCCAGAGTGTACCGGAATGTCGCGTCATCATGCTGACATCCTACGCCGAAGACGAACTGTTATTCGCTGCAATTCAGGCTGGGGCTTCAGGTTATGTCCTGAAGCGGATTGGCGACAATGAACTGATCCATGCGATTGAGCGTGTCAGCCGCGGTGAAGGCCTGCTTGACCCAGCGCTGACCAACACGCTTTTCAACGAAATGCGCAAGGTGAACGATGTACAGCACGCCGCCGCATTCGCAAACCTCACCACCCAGGAATTGGCAGTTCTGGCATTGGTGGCACAGGGCCTGACGAATCGCCAGATCGCGGTCAAGCTGTTTCTCGGAGAAGGCACCGTGCGCAACTATGTCAGCAGCGTGCTGTCGAAGATTGGCGCGGCCAACCGTGCTGAAGCCGCTGCCTACGCCGTCAAGAACAATATTCAGGAGTTCGTTGCTCCACTGAACGATAACGACACAGACACTGATCACTGATAGCGGGGTTAAACCAGATGTCGATGAAAACCCGTCGCGCGCTGCTGTTCATGCCGGGGGATGATCTGCGGAAGATTGAAAAAGCGGCCCGTCTGGATGTAGACAGCATCATTATGGATCTCGAAGATGGTGTTGCCATCAGCCAGAAAGATGCTGCACGCAGCACCACAGCCAGCGCACTCCAGAACCTCGATTTTGGCCGCAGTGAGCGTCTCGTCAGGCTGAATGCCGTCGAGGAAAACGGCTTCTTCAAACAGGATCTTGAGGCCACCATCAGTGGACGCCCTGACGGTTATGTCATTCCGAAGGTGATGTCTGCGTCACAACTGTTGGCAGTGGATGCCCTGCTCCACACCTATGAACAGGAACTTGAGCTGCCAACGCACTCCATTGAGTTGATTGCCATAATCGAAACCGCTATGGGGATTGTCCGCCTGCGCGAAATCTGCGAAGCGACACCACGTCTCAAAGCAGTGGCATTTGGAGCAGAGGATCTGGCCGGGGATATGGGCGCGGTACGGACGACCGAAGGCCGCGAAGCATGGTATGCACAGGGTGCCGTTGTCCTGCATGCCAGGGCCTATGGTTTGCAGGCAATTGATACGCCGTTTGTGGACCTTAGTGCAGACGACTCGGTGTTAGCGGCCCAGACTGAACGCGCCATGCAGATGGGTTATACGGGCCGTTTTGCCATTCACCCGCGCCAGGTGCCAGTGATCCAGCAGATCTTTACGCCCACCGCGGCTCAGATTGACCATGCACGACGCCTGATTGATGCCCATGAGCATCACCAGCTTCATCAGACCGGTGTGTTTGTGATGGATGGCAAAATGGTCGATATGCCGATGGTGCGTGCAGCTCAGAGCATTCTGGATCGGGCACGCGCAGCCGGCATCGGAATATGAATAGCCTTCAAAGGTGTGCTGCATTTCAGGTAAATATTTGCGTAATTTTTATCCTGCGTTCACGTCTGAGGCTTAGAGTAGAGCTGTCTGTACAGGCAAAGCACTCAACTGAAATGATGCACACCCAGAAAAGAGGTCTCTTCCATGTCAGTCGAAATACCTGAAAAATATCTCGATCTTCTTCAGCGTCCCATTGTCGCAGCACTGTCTACCCTGATGCCTGATCTCCAGCCGCAGACCACACCAGTATGGTTCAGCTTTGATGGCAAACAGATCTGGATCAATACCGCACGCAACCGTCAGAAGGATGAAAACATGACGGAACGTCCGCGCGTGTCGGTTCTCGTCATAGACCCGGATAATCCCTATCGCTATATCGAAGTGCGCGGCACCGTAGTCGAACAGACTGAAGAAGGCGGTGTCGATCACATCAATCAGCTCAGCGCTGCATACACCAATCAGCCAGACTACTATGCGAGTAATCCTCTGCAGCGTGAGCGTGAAACACGTGTGATCTATAAAATTGATCCTACGCGCGTGATTGTGAGGGGTTAACCCTGAGATTAAATATCTACAACTGGCTTGGAAGGATCTTTCCAGGCCATTCTACTCCCCTATCGACAGCACCGGGTCGCATCTTACTTATTCTCCCGTGCTGTATCGGTGATGTGGTTCTGGCAACTGCGACACTGAAGGCTCTGCGCCAGCACTATCCCCAAAGCGAAATCACTTGGGCGGTAGGTTCATGGTCAAAACCAGCCATTGAAGGCCATCCCCTGCTCGATAAGCTGCTGGACACGGGTCCGGAAGCGCTTCCGGTCAGAAAACCGGCATCGTTCCTGCGTTTTGTACAGATGCTGCGTGCCGGGCGTTATGATATGGCAGTCTCGCTGGTACGGTCCCCGCTGATGAGTCTCGCTGTGCTGCTGAGTGGAATCCCTGTCCGTATCGGTCTGGACAGTGACGGTCGAGGCTTTGGTTACAATCTGCGTGCAAAGGTCGATCCCCGTCAGCCGCGTCATGAGGCTGACATCTATCTGGATACAGTGCGTTTACTCGGGGCCGATACGGAAGGCTGTTACGTCAATGTCGCGGTCTCGGACGAGGCACAGAAATCACTTGAGCAGAAACTATCTCAGAGGCAGATTCAAGCGCCCTATGTGGTTATCAATCCGAACGGCGGAAACAATCCCGGGATGCTGATGGACATCAAGCGCTGGCCTGCATCCAGCTTTGCTGCGCTGATTAAGCGCATCCATGAGGTTCAGCCCATCGACATCATTCTGATCGGTGGTCCAAAAGACGGAGAGATCATCGACGCCGTTCAGTCGGGGTTGCAGCAAACAGTTCCGGCGTTGGTTGGGGAACTGTCCTTTGCAGAGATCGCAGTGCTGGCACATCAGGCGCAGATCTATATCGGATGCGATACCGGCCTGACGCATCTGGCCGCCGCTGCCGAGGCAAACACTCTCATGATTCTGGGGCCGTCAGACCCGGCGCGATATGCCCCCTATGCCCCTGACGCGATTGCGGTGTGGAAACCGTCCGGAATACGCGCTGAAGGTGTAGCCCAAGGTGCACCAAAAGACTGGACGTGGCAGCAGCACGGCGTCGATGTTGAAACGGTATTTAATGCTGTGAAACCGTTTTTGACTGGCTGAATGCTTACGCTTTGATCCGCTGGAGTGATTTCAGCAGTTCACTGACAATCACATCCACGCTGACACCTTCGGCCATGCCTTCGAAGTTCAGCAGCAGCCGGTGACGCAGTGCCGACGGTGCAACCGCATGCACATCCTCATAGGCCACGTTGAAGCGCCCTTCCAGCAGCGCGTTGATCTTCGCGCCAAGGATCAGCGCCTGTGCACCGCGCGGGCTTGCACCATATCGCACAAAGTCACGGACCATCTGCGGGGCCAGTTCACTTTCCGGGTGCGATGCCACAATGAGTTGGGCGACATAACGGTTGATCTCGGTCGAAACCGGCGTATTCAGCGCCAGTTTACCCATCTCGATGATCTCGCGACCAGTCGCGGCACTGCTGGCATTCGGCACGTCGATCCCCGTGGTTCGGTCAATAATTGTCACCAGATGATCTACTGTCGGAAACGGCACGTTCACTTTGAACAGAAACCGGTCTAACTGGGCTTCTGGCAGTGGATAGGTACCTTCCATTTCCAGCGGATTCTGTGTCGCCAGTACGAAGAAAGGCTCTTCCAGCCGGTAATTCTTCCCACCGACCGTTACGGCTTTTTCCTGCATCGCCTCAAGTAGTGAAGACTGTGTCTTGGGAGTCGCACGGTTGATTTCGTCGGCCAGCACCAGATTGGCAAAGATCGGACCCGGCTGAAAGCGGAAGACCCGTCGGCCATCTTCGCTTTCTTCCATGATATTCGTCCCGGTGACATCAGCAGGCATCAGATCCGGGGTGAACTGAATACGCGAAAAATTCAGGTCAAGCACATCGGCCAGCGTGCGGATGAGCTGCGTTTTCCCTAAACCCGGCACGCCTTCCAGCAGCACATGGCGTCCAGCAATGACGCCGATAATGACGCTGCGGACCACCTCTTTCTGTCCCACAATCACCCGTCCGACTTCCGCTTCGATTGCGCGTGCCAGACGGCTGAATTCCTCAATCTGCATATTGTTTTGGCTCATAGATGTTTTTTGAACCTCTGAACAAAGTTTTGCGTATAGTAGTGTACACGGTCTAAACGGATATGCACAAACGGTATTACAACCTGCCCTGCAGCAGATTCGCTCCTGTCATCCGCCATTAGTCGGAAAAAGATCAGTCCAATCGACGATTTTTAAGGTCTTGACAGATCGCAATGGGTCATGATAGTCTATACAACGTAACCACGACAGATCAAACACGCTGGAAAGGAGTAACCACAAATGGCAGTAATCGGGACTTACATCCCTGTTTACAAGATTCCGTTCGGAACTACTCCGCTCCGCATCCGCTAACCACCTCTGATGGACAGCGCTGCGAGCGAGAGTTCAAGGCTTGCAGACGTTGTCAGAATACAGTTAACAGGCATCCGCATACTGCGTTATACACCCAGCAGATGCACACGCCTTAACCACGATAACCCTGCCCTACGAAAGCCTTTCGATATAGTCCGGTTTGAAAGCTAAACCGCGACACCACCTGTCACGACGCGAGAGCGACGAGACTCAACATCATTCACACTCAAACTCAAAACGCTTGAAAGGCAATCAGCCATGAACTCTGTAATGGTTCAGCACCAGATCTCGAATCTTCGCCACCAGGAACGACTACAGGACGCCGACCGCTTTCATGCTCTGCATCGGGATAAAAACGAAGACTCGTTCAACCTGATCCAGTCAGTCGCGGAAAAGCTGGTGAACTTCGGGGAAAAACTTCAGGAGTCGGCACCGGCCTCGTGGTCACTCTCGCAGCCCGAACGCCATCTGGTGAAGTAAGTCCGCAGCAGAAGTAGTTCCGCAGCATTGACATATTGACAACATCCGGTCACTTGCAGTGGCCGCCAGACACACCAACCCACCAACGATTTCCGGGACAGCGGAATACTGTCCACAATACCAGACAGGGACTGAACGCAATGATCAGCGTCTATAACGAATACATCCTGAATCAGCAGAAGCAGAACCAATACCGGCAGGAAGTGGCTGGCTACCGTCTCGCTGATTACCTGACCCGTAAGGGCAACAACCAGATCAACACCGAGAATCGGCTGCGCACCTTTATCGGTCGCCAGTTGGTCAAACTCGGCCAGCGTCTCCAGTGAAAGGCACAGAGCGAGACTACCTTCCGGAAGCCACCGGGGAAGGTTGTATAAATCAGCCTGATACACTTCACACCCGAAGCTCGCAGCGTGAGTCATTCACCTGTGAGCTTTTTATTTCCTACCGTTATTCAACCGGGTTATACGGATCAGGCAGTGATGGATTAGGGGCCGGTTCAGAAAACAGACGGCGCACCGGTGGACGCTCCAGTACCCATTCGTTCAACTGAGCACATAATTCCGCACTGATGAGAAAGATCGCTGCCAGCACATATGCCGAGAGCAGCAGGATAATCGCGGTCGAGATCGTCCCGTACACCACCTGAAAATTCGCCATATTATCCACATACCAGGTGAAGATCGCCTTCGCCAGTTCCCATCCCACCGCCCCAAAGAGCGCCGCAGGCCAGATCGCTTCCCAATGAACATGTCGCGCTGGCAAGAATCGAAACAGCAAAATGAACACCACCAGATTGATGCTGAATGGGACAAACAGCGTGCCAATCGTCAGCCAGACCGAGGGTTGATCGAGGAAAAACGCGGCAAACAGGCGCAGCACGCCAGTCGTGATAAACGAACTGATCACCAGCACAATCAGTACCAGAGTCATCAGGAAAGCCAGTAGCCGCTGACGCCACATCCCACGCCGTGATGGGACATGGAAAATCACATCAATCGACTGCGTGATATTGGAGAAAAGCCCCAGTGCGGACCAGATCAGGCCGAGAAACGCCAGCACCTGAAAGGTCATCCCTTCCTTCAGCGCCTCGCTGACATTTTCCTGAAGCAGGATCACCGTCCGGCGTGGCAGGAAAATCCCTAGTGCCTGTGCGATCTGCTCCTGCCCTACCGCCGGGCCAAGGATGCTGTTGACGGTAACAATCATCAGCAGCAGCAGCGGAAAAATCGAAAAGAAGGCATAATAAGCGAGTGCAGCAGCCTGATTCAACCCATACCGATTAAAGTTCTGAAAGGCGGCCAGCAGATGCCGTGGCAGTGTGCGGGTGGATTGACGCCGACGCAGCCACCATTCCCGCATCGCATGCGTCGTGTTAGTCAGGTGCTGTCTGAAAGATGCAATCATCTGAAACTCAAATGGACTCAACCAGCAGGATAAAACAGCCGATATAATCTGTACCCGGCTGCGAACGAATGGAATAAGCGGATTATAATGTTAACCAGCTCACTTGCCATCATTTTCGACTTTGGCGGCGTTTTGATGAAAACGCTCGATTATGGCTATCGCCACGCGTGGGATGATCGCCTGAACCTTCCTCACGGTTCTGTAGAACGGATCGTACATGGCAGCCAGTCATGGCGACAGGCACAGATTAATCAAATGGAGATTGACGATTACTGGCAGGATATCGCCCGTCAGCTCAACCTTGATGCGAATGCCCTTACGGCACTTCAGGCCGATTACTTCAAGGGTGATGTACTGGACTCGGATCTGATCGACCTGATCCGATCACTGAAAACCGAGGGGCTTCGGATCGGCCTGTTAAGCAATGACGGCCTGCCTCTTCGCGAAAAGCTGCACGGGCTTGGGATTGCTGAGCTGTTTGACCCCCTGATCATCTCCGCCGAGATCGGTGTGATGAAGCCCGCACCGGAAGCGTATCAGGCAGTGCTGGATATTCTGGGCCTTTCACCAGAGAATGTCTTCTTTGTAGACGATATGCCGGATAACATCGCCGGAGCCAACGCCGTAGGCATGAAGGGTATTTTGTACCAGTCGGGGATGAATCTGCGCGACCTCTTGGAATCACATCTCCGAACCCGATAAAATTTCTGTAGAATTCAGGCAACACCTTGCGTATACATTTTGGGGGAATGATGACAAAGCGTTTTCTTATTCTGTTGATTGCGATTTTTGCGGGTGCGCTGCTGGTTCCCACGCTGAGCGCACAGGGGACCATCGATATTGATTTTCAGGAAATCATCCGTCGGCTTGGGCCGTCGAGCGGCTTCCCGGCTATCCTGTTCGATATCATGCGCTATCTGATCTTCATCTTCGCTTTTATCACGATGCTGCTGGTGCCAGATAAACAGCTTCTGGCTTCGCTCCTGATGACAGCCGTTTTAGGCATCGTCATCGTGGTGAAGCTCAATATTTTCTCCCCGGTCGAACTCGCGACTCTGGCGCTGAACTGCGCCCTGTTTGTGATCCCCTTCATCGTCGCCGGGATGCTGCGTGGGCGAGGACGGACCCCACGTGCGATTTACCCCGCGCTGATCACCGGCCTTCTGGGTGGTGGTTACTTCTTCCTGTTCTGGGCACTGGCTCAGCGCGGCGCATAATTCCAGAACACGACTACCGATCACCGGCTGTCAGCGGGCATTCATCAATGCTGGCAGCCTGATGATCGCTTCCTTATCCTGTATATGACCTTAATAATAGGCATCAGCCATGAGCACCCAACAGCGGAGCACATTCTCTTGAGATCAGTGATCGCCTTTAATCACGATTGGTTCTTTACCTCTGAAAACGTCCAGACAGATCAGTTATCCACAAGCCAGTTCGAAGCAGTCACCCTACCCCATACCAATAAACTGCTGCCTCACCATAACTTCGATGACATCGAATACCAGTTCATCTCAACCTATCGCAAGGATTTCACCCTGCCGGAGCCGCTGGCCGGACGGCGTCTGTTCCTCGATTTCGAAGGAGTGATGACTGCTGCGACTGTCACCCTGAATGGACACGGCTATCCTGAACACAAAGGTGGCTATGTCCCGTTTTCGCTGGACATCACCGACGCCGTGCGCGAATCAGGTGAGAACCAGTTGATCGTTCATGTGGATTCCACCGAGCGTACCGATATTCCACCGCACGGCGGGACAGTAGACTATATGGTTTTCGGCGGGATCTACCGCGAAGTCAGCCTGCGCTATGTTGAACCCGTCTACATCCATGACGTTTTCGTCCAGCCGCAGGAGGTACTAAGCGCAAGCCAGTGGCTGAAAGTCGATGTCCGCCTGAGTAACACCCGCGCGGAAAGCGTCACAGTCACCCTCAGCCTTGCAGTACAGGATACAGATAATACGGCACAGGTAGAAGTTGAATTACTGCCAGATGAAGTCAGGCAGCTTACAATTGAGCTGCGAGGTGGCGATTATGAGCTGTGGTCACTGGATACACCACGCCGGTACACGCTGGTTTCGGTCCTTACCCACGCTGATCAGACACTGGATCAGGTCTCTGCCACTTTCGGTGTACGCAGCGCAGAATTTCGCAGTGATGGGTTTTATCTCAACGGCGAACTGCTCCAGCTGTTCGGCCTGAATCGTCATCAGAATTTTCCGTATATCGGTGCAGCCGCCCCTGCCCGACTTCAGCGCCGGGATGCAGACATCCTGAAACACGAACTCGGATGCAACATCGTCCGCACATCGCACTACCCGCAGAGCCGCCATTTTCTGGATCGCTGCGACGAGATCGGCCTGCTGGTCTTCGAAGAAATCCCCGGCTGGCAGCATATCGGCGACGATGACTGGAAGGCGCTCAGCATCCGGGATGTCGAAGCCATGATCGAACGCGATCGTAACCACCCGTCAATCATCATCTGGGGTGTGCGGATCAATGAGTCATGGGATGATCATGACTTCTACACGACCACTAATGCGCTCGCACACCAGCTTGATCCTACCCGCCCGACAGGCGGCGTGCGCTTCTTCCTCGGCAGTGAGTTTCTGGAAGATGTGTACACCTTCAACGACTTCTCGAATGGCATCGTGGAACCAGAGCATACACCGCATCTGGTAACCGAGTTCAACGGTCACATGTTCCCGACCAAGTCTTTCGATAACGAAGAACGCCGGGTTGAACATGCCTTGCGCCACGCACGTGTTCAAAGTCAGGCGCATCTGATGGGTGGAGCTGCCGGTGCGATTGGCTGGTGTGCCTTCGATTACAACACGCATAAAGAATTCGGTGCGGGGGATCGCATCTGCTATCACGGTGTGATGGACATCTTCCGTATCCCGAAGTTCGCAGCATTCTTCTATGAGAGTCAGCAGTCACCACAGCAGCGCATTGTGCTGCATACAGGCACCGGCTGGCAGCACGGTGATGTCAGCGAAGGCGTGATTGAGCCTGTCTACGTCTTCAGCAACTGCGACCGTGTCATCGCCTATGTGGGCGATGCCAGACAGGGCGAATTCGAACCAGCACGTGACCAGTTCCCCGGACTGCCGCATCCACCTTTCATCATCACGGGGTTGGATGCACGACTGGCTTTCCGCCGCGAGGATCTGCACATTGTAGGTTACTATCAGGGAGAAATCGTTGCAGAGCAGAAGATCGCCGCCGATGGTATCCCCCACGCCCTGACACTTACAGCAGACGATCTGACACTGGACGCAGATGGCACTGACATGACACGCCTGCTCTTCCAGATCGTCGATCCCTATGGCAATCCACTGCCATACGCGACCAGTATCGTCAGCTTTACACTTGAAGGTGATGCTACGCTGATCGGTGAAAATCCGTTTCCGCTCGTGGGTGGAGGCGCTGCGCTTTACGTCAAAGCCGGTCACACACCCAGTGAGATCATCGTCCGCGCCTCTGCCCCCCGTTTAGACTCCGTCGAAATCCGTCTCCAGACACACTGATCGGACTTGCCATCATCAGTCCGCCGGTATGAGAAGTTACCGGCGGACCTGTGTCTCAGGTTGAGTCCACAATCCAGTACCATCCGTCCAGAAGTGAAGCGTGCCATGCTGGTCAGTACGATAAAGCGGATACTCTCCCACCTGCGCCATGACATCCGCATCAGGGTCACCCAGCAGATTTGCCTCATCAGATTGCAGTACAACGACTGACGGATGTACCGCAGCCAAAAAATCGGCATCAAGCTGGCCCCGCGCCCCATGCTGCGGGATTTGCAGCACCGGCGCATAAAGCTCACGCCCTTCTTCAACCAGACGTGCCTGGGCAGCGCGGCTCAGGTCTCCGGGCAGCAGAAACACCACGTCACCGTAAATCACCCGCAGCGCCAACGCCGAATCATTGAGCGAGTCCTGAAGTTCTGGTGTCGCTACCGGGTTCAGGACTTCGATCACCACACCGTCGCCCACTTCCAGACGGTAACCCGCCGTCACCGGTTGAACCGTGCGTTCAACCAGCATCGCCTCTAATTCGGTATAGGCTGGGCTTTGATTCGGCTGGCCGCTGGTCAGAACGACACCGGTATCGTAACGCGCCACCACCGATGTTAAAGCCGCGAAATCGTATTCGTCCGGCTGCATGATGACTAAAACCTCGATTTCGCGGTCATTAAACGGCAGACGATCTCCGAGCGCGGTCAGCAGGCGGGATGGAAAACGCCCACCGTCGATCAGGATCTGCGCCCCACCAGGAGTCTGCATCAGCACCGCATTGCTGTGTCCCACATCCAGAAACCAGACATGAAGCTGTCCATCAGGCCGGGAACGCAGGATGGCGACCATCAGCACGATCAGGAGCACACTCGAAAACACGCCGGTCATCATGGTGGACCGCCGCCGGATAATACGCAGCAGGTCAAACCACCACTGCGGTTGCGCAGCCTGCATGATCGCCCCTCCGATAATCACGATAAAGATAAGCAGCACCAGACGCGAATCCAGCCAGAACTCGATATTCGCGAAGGTAAGTTTAGAGAACAGTCGGACAACTTCGATGGTCCACGACAGCAGAACCATCGTAAACCAGAACAGGATCTGCGCCAGCGGGGCGATTCCAGCCAGTGCAACCAGCGTCGCCAGCCCTCCGAGGATCAGCAGCACAGCCTGTACCGGCACAATCAGCAGATTGACCGGCAGCACCAGCAGCGAAAACCGCCCGAAATACATCGCGATCAATGGCAGAGTGAACACCAGTGCAGATACTGTGACAATCAGTGGTTCAGATAACCATGTACTGATGCGCTCAGCCGTTATGGGTGGAAACAGCCCGCTGAGCAGTGCGTCAAAGCGGGTTTGCAGTGCCGGGGTAAACAGAGACAGGCCGAGCGTCGCAAAGAAACTGAGCTGAAAACTGATATCCCACAGTACGGTTGGATTCAATGCAGACATCATCAGTGCAGCAAATGCCAGTGACGCTGGCACATACGTCCGCCGTCGCAGCCCTTCTCCGATAACCAGCAGACTGCTCATCAGCGCCGCACGCACAACCGCCCCATTTGCGCCCACAAACAGCGTGTACATCAGCAGCACAGCGATGGTCAGCAGCACGGCCAGCCACTGCCGCCGGATCCACCGGCCAAACGTGCGAGAGACAATGGCCGCGATCACGGCCATATTAAAGCCGCTGATCGCGATGACATGCGAGGCCCCTACCGTCGAAAACGCCTCATCCACTTCCGGAGAGATCCCACGTTCGTTGCCTAACAGAATGCCAGAAAGCAGACCCGCCTGCGGCTCCGGCAGATAGTGGTTGATCTGTTGCTGTGCCTGCTGACGCAAACGATCCAGTGCTGTCAGCAGCGGATTGCCCGCATCGGATGTAATGCGCACCACCACACTGCGCCGCATGATGCTGAAAACGCCGCTTCGCGCCAGATAATCGGAATAGGAAAAAGTGTCATACTCTGCCGGTACGATGAGCTGACCCGTTGCCCGAATCCGGTCACCGTACTCTACGTTCGGGTCAAGCTGTGCGGTCACGACCTGCACCAGCACCGTACCACTAACGCGGTAAAGATCGCCCCCGGATTGCAGAAACTCGCTGTCAAGGCGCAGCAGGGTGCGATCATCCCGCCGATCAGGATAACCCGACACCACACCTTCAATCGTGAGTCCGCCCGTATTGTTAAAGGATGCGACAACGCTGGTCGATGGATACAGCGAGAGTCGCAGGCCTCCCAGCCCGAAGGCCAGTAGGCAGACAGCAGCCCAGCGATAGGCCTGCTGATGGCGAAGCTGCACGATCAGCACTGCTCCACCAATGGCAGCGATCAGCCACGATGTTGGCGTAAGCTGTGGAAAATAATCTGCAAGGATGATACCGCTGGCCCACGCCAGCACCAGATAAATAATACGCATAATGAGTCGAGCGTGTTCAGGCCTCCGCGATCAGCTTCAGCGCGCTGATACTGGGCATAAAGAAGTATCCTCCACCCTTTACTGTGACGAAACGCGGGATATTGGTCAGCCGGTGGCGTAATGGAAGCTGCTGGATGGTGAAATCGTAACACGATTCCTGTGTAATCCGATCGACATCCGTGTGATCACCTGAGATCGGGTCTTTGTCATTATACAGCCGGTCAAACTTGGTATTGTTACTCCATGTCTGCTGGATAAATTCGAATTGTCGGCTGATGCTGGCATTGATCGCGATAAACACAATCCCCCGATCCTGATGATCTTCAACCAGATCCTGCGGCGGGATGTTATCGGCTGTCACCAGTGGTGGACCATAGGTCATTCCACGCCGGATAATCAGATGACTATTCGAAGTCTTGAGCGACGCCTCAGAGCTGTGGCCGTTCGTATCACGTGGATTAGTCCGGCGGATGTGGGCGCTGCGCGGGCAGCCATAGCCTTCATAATCGCGATCCCAATACAGAAAGTTATTCATCTCTTCACGCGCCAGATCAGGCACATCGTGGTCCGGATACTTGGCAAGCGGCGCACCACTCGGCCAGCGCCCCACCATCTTGGATGCCAGCCACACCTTCTGATCGGTGCTGGAGCGCGTCTGCGCTTTCAGTGGCTCGTCATGCAGCGCATGTTCTGAAATGTAATTCCAGAATGCGACAACATCCTGATACATCTTGCGGAAGACCAGATAACTGCCATTCTTGCCCAGATCTGCGCCATTCAGTTCAGGTGAGATCGGATAGATGTCGTACTGATTTTTATACCCCAGCACAAATTCCCCCGGCTTGATCAGCGGTTCGCTGACCTCAGTCTCGCGAACACCATAGCGGAAACTAGGCTGAGATACCCCATCCAGAAAGCCGAAATGCTCGCGATCACCCGGCAGCTTTGCGGCAGACATCTCAGTCGAGACTGTTAACCCGTGCGAATTCCACAGCGCGGCATGCTGGTCATAAAGGTTTTCAAGTGTCGGCGCATCCACTGCCAACAGGATCAGCAGCACATGCAGCTGGGCAGCATCCGAGCCGATCTCCCAGTTCTGCGGCGCACTCACACCGCGATCTCCCAGAATATGCGACCGGCGCTCACTGGTGATACCGTCGCTGAAATCTTCCGGAAAGCTATCCAGGCAGCGCTGCGGCAGCGCTAAAGCACGCAGTCCGCTATGGGTCAGCCCGATATTGGTGATCATCGGCGGCTTGATCGTCTTCCCTGTAACAGGGTCTTTCGGCCACACCTCGCTGGTCGCAATCATCGGCGTGACAGAGGCCAGCCAGTGCTTGCCCTGTTCAGCATCTCCGAATTTCAGGAACACATAGCGCGCCACCATCAGATGCGCGTGACCGCTCAGGATCAGGCCCTGAATTTCAGGGAGTTCAAACGGATCGACAGGCGTATTCGGGTCGGGATTTGTATTTGCTGGTACGGATGACATGGAAAGAGTCCCTGTTGGTTAAAAACGCTTCAGCCATTCACGGATCTGTGTCTGATCCAGTGCGCGGCTGATCTCGCGGTCATTCAGGATATTGCGCACAGTGGTATCGGGATAGGCGCTGTAGAAAACCTGCGTTTTTAGCTGATTACGCCGGATAATACTCTTGAACGCCTCGAAATCATAAGCACCCTTCTCTGGATAACCGGGTGTCGCCGTCCAGATCAGATCCATCCCGCTGGCAGCTTTATCGACAAACTCACCGATATAGCTTTCCCAGCTTCCATCGTAATTGCTTTCGAAGAACAGATACCGCCCATGATCCAGAATCACCCATCGCGCGAAGTGAATGGTGATAATCCCACCGAGCGACCCTTTATTCAGAAAGTGTTTCGCCACCAGCTCAATCAACAGCAGCGCCAGCTTGAGCCGGACCAGCGGAAGAATCCCCGGCTTGATGCGCGAGATAACAGTCATCTGATTCTGCGTCACGACATCTTCAATCGCCTCCACACCGGGCCGCACCTGATCATCGATCAGCACCAGATCCAGCTTAGGTTCGCGGCGCATCAGCAGACGACGCACAGGACGGATCAGAAACGTGTAGATCAGTTGGAAAATGACATCAAAGACGAAGACGATTACCTTACCGACCAAGCCAATGGCATCGCCAAACCGTACCAGCAGTGGATGAAGCCCAGGCCGCACCGGGAATTCGCGCAGCAGCGGCTCCAGCCTTAAAGCTGCAAAGCGCTGAATATCAGGCAGATCGAAGATATCCTGTAATTGTTTTCGGATCGAAATATAACCGTGAACCCGTCCGACCGTTTCTCCGCGATAGCCCAGATAGAATGTCTCATTTTCAACAGAGTTCGCGAGGATAAAGCGGCGGAAGTCCCTGAAGAACCCTGCCGGATCAGTGGTGCGGCTTCCAGGATAGCCCACGCAGCTTCCGAAGATCAGATCAAGCGCCAGTCCGCCGTGTGCAATCAGTTCCTGCAGATGAGTATCAGGATCGCCGTCATGATTGGTCGTAAACAGCAGATAATCCCACGTCCCGGCGACATCGTTCGGGATCAGCACCCAGCGCATGAAATGCACAGTTTGCAGACGGGAAAAATCGATATAGGTGTTCTGTCGTTCTCCGTGAGCAGTCCCACGGATATCGTGACCGATGATGTCCAGCACCTCGATCAATCGGTTCGTCTCAGCTTTGACGCTGTCAATTTTCGCAATTACAGTGAGGGCGTGCTGCTTCATGGGGTTTAAATGTCCGCATCCTTCAGGTGTAGTGGAGACATCGGTGGAAGCATCAATGCAGTGCAGTGAACAGTGCGCGGATAAAAGTATTATAGTCCTGATCGGTTCACCCACAACCAGTACCTATGGCTACTATGATCATTCTACAGGCGAAATACTTCTGCAAACAAAAAGAGCGGTTTTGCCGCTCTTCGTAAAACGCAAAATGCAGCGCTTTTTAAAAACCAACCTGATCTGAGGCTGGATAACACAATTTCTGATGAATGACGCTTAGCGATTGTCCGCGTTGACTTCCACCGACTGACGCACCATCTGCTGAGGCTGCATCTGCGGCTGCACCTGAGGCTGAGACGCCGGAGCACGCTGTGCCGGGGCGGAGGGTTCCATCTCGTCCAGTTGCTTGATGCCGTTACGAACTTCGTTGATGTTGCGCAGCAGCGTCTGCTCCAGCCGCGTGAGCGTATCCATGACATACTGATCCGCTTCTTCGGTGATATTCAGCGCTTCCTGACGCGCCTGCTCGATGATATGGTTGGCGCGTTCCTGTGCTTCCTTCACGCGGTCCATTTCATTCACCATCTGATCGCTTTTGCTGCGCGCCACCTGAAGCAGACGGGCCGCCTCTTCATTGGCCTGCGCCAGCACCCGATCACGCTGTGCGATGATGCGGGCCGCCTTCTCGATTTCTTCCGGGATCGAGATTCGCATCTGATCGATGATTTCAAGCGCACGTTCTTCGTCAATCACCGTGAACTTGCTGAAAGGCATATGTCGGCCTTCGTCGATCAGATCTTCCAAACGGTCTACCAGATGTTGAATGTCCATAACACTTCTCCGTCAGAATTGGTCAATCGCGAATACTGGTGTGGTACTGAGGCCCGTGTTCGTCGTGGCTGACTGCCAGCTCTTCAAAGCGAGCACGCAGTGCTTCAACCACAAACCCCGGCACCATGGATGAGACATCGCCCCCAAGTTCGGCGATTTCGCGAATCGTTGTTGAACTGATATGCAGATGGCGTTCATCTGTCATAATCGCAACGGTCTCGATGTCTGGAGCGAGCTTACGATTCGCCAGCCCCATACGAAATTCGAATTCAAAGTCCGAGAACACACGCAGGCCGCGTATTAGCGCCATTGCGCCTAACGATCGCGCATAGTTTACAGTTAAACCTGAATACTTTGCAACTTGTATATTACTATAGTTCTGGAAGGCCAATCGCGCGAGTTCAAGGCGCTCGTCTACCGTGAATAACAGATTCTTCTTCGGCTTATCATAAATAGCGACAATCACTTCATCAAAAATACGCCCCGCACGCAGGGCAATATCGATATGCCCGTTGTGGATGGGATCGAGGGTCGCAGGGTAGACAGCAGTTCTGATCATACAAATTCTCCGAATACTTCTGATTGTAAGCGATTGATTAAATCGCGCAAACTGGGCCAATAGTCCTTAATGTTATACCTATCTTCTCGCCAAACATAAGGGCATATCCAGCGACATGCCCCTGTTATCTTTAAAGTTAACTGACATCACTCTCAGCGTGATAAATCATCTGAACCCGCTGTGCCAGCAGCCGGTGTTCGGGACGCTCAAGATACGGATCTTCTTCATAGATCGTCCGCGCCTCACGCTGGGCCAGCTCCACCAGATGCGGTGTCATGATTTCAGTAAGCTGAAGTTCACTGCGCCCGCTCTGGCGCGTCCCAATCAGATCCCCTGCCCCGCGCAGCTTCCAGTCGATCTCGGCAAGCTGGAAGCCGTCATTGGTCTTTTCCAGCGCTTCCAGACGTTCCTGTGCTTCGGGTGTTTCCATATCCGGGATCAGCAGACAGTAAGACACAAACTGACCACGACCCACACGTCCACGGAACTGGTGTAACTGCGCCAGCCCAAACCGATTCGCGCCTTCGATCACGATCACCGTCGCATTCGGCACATCGACACCGACCTCCGCAACAGAAGTTGTCACGAGGATGTCATACTTACCACTGCTGAAATCGGCCATGACCTGATCTTTCTCCGCCGGACGCATACGCCCGTGCAGCAGGCCAACACGATAGCGGTGGAACATCTGCTGGAACTGCTCAAAGGCCTCCATTGCAGATTTTGCTTCGACCTTGTCTGACGACTCCACCAGCGGGTGGACGATGAACGCCTGACGCCCTTCCTTCACCTGTGCTTCAATAAAGCTGTAGACACGCTGCCGCTCGACTTCACGCACGATGCGGGTGCGCACCGGTGTACGTCCCGGCGGCATCTCGTCCATCACAGAGAGATCGAGATCCGCGTACAGTGTCAGCGCCATCGTCCGTGGGATGGGTGTCGCCGTCATCACCAGCAGATGCGGATTGATACCCTTACCGCGCAGTGCACCGCGCTGTTCCACGCCGAAGCGGTGCTGCTCGTCGATAATCGCCAGCGCCAGATTGTTGAACTCCACACCGCCCTGAATAATCGCCTGTGTGCCGATCACAATATCGACATCGGCATTCGCCAGTCCCTTGTAGACTTCATTCCGTTCTGTAGCAGTCAGGGACCCTGTCAGCAGACGGACGACCGGACGCTGTGCTTCCGGCAGCCGTTCAAATGCCCGCACGATATTGCGGTAATGCTGCTCCGCCAGAATACTGGTCGGGGCCATCAGTGCAGACTGTTTGCGTGCCTGAAACGCCATCCCCAGTGCGGTGATTGCAACGGCGGTCTTTCCCGCACCGACATCACCCTGAAGCAGACGGTTCATCGGCACAGGCCGTGCAATATCGCGCCGGATGTCCTCAATCGACCGGCGCTGGGCATTCGTCAGTGGATATGGGAACACGGTATCAATAAAGTTTTCGAGGAATTCATCACTGACCGGAAGCACTTCCCCCGGTACCGACTGCCAGTCGCGACGATTCGCCATAATCGCCATCTGAAGCAGCAGAAGCTGATCGAAAATGTATCGATTATTGGCGTGCTGTAGATGGTCATGACCTTCAGGGAAATGCAGATTTTTCAGCATCCAGCCCAGGTCAGCCAGTTCTGCGCGGTCAAGTGTCGCCTGAGGGACGTAATCAGGCAGACGCTCCGCCCAGTAATCCACCGTTTCCTTCATCAGGCGTCGCAGTGAACGGGCTGTCAGCCCTTCGGTCAGCGGATACACCGGCACAATACCCACCGTGTGCAGATTCTCGGCATCCAGCTTTTCCCATTCAGGGTTCGCCATCCGAATCCGACCATTAAATGAGGTGGTCATTCCACTGAGGACGATCTGCATACCAGGTCGCATCTGTCGGACGAGAAACTGCTGTCCGAAAAACATCACGGTCAGGATACCGCTGCCGTCATCCACTTCCACATAGAAGTCCTTACGGGCATTGCGGCCAATATGAATCTCGGCGCGGCGCACCGTCCCAATGACCGTCGCGACGGTATTCGGCAGCAGCTTGCTGATCGAGCGCAGGCGTGTGTAATCGTCATACCGGCGCGGCAGCAGGAACAGCAGATCATTAATCGTCGTGATGCCCAGCTTTTTAAGCGACTGCGCCATGCGCGGGCCTACACCGCGAACATGTTCAATCGAGGCATTCAGGCCGCGCATAATATCGGCGGCTTCATCTGCACCCATCTGCTTGCGTACCTCACGTGGCGGACGCGCCAACCGCGGAACCGGTGGAATATCTAATTGCCCGGTATAGGTCGCTTCAATCGTATCAGCGGTCTCAAATACCGCCTCACCAATCTCACCCTCACCGCCGCGATTGCGCTCTGGTTGTTTAGCCGGAGCAGCCGCTTTCTTGGGCGGATTGTTATTCCGCTTGCCACCGCCACCACCACGCTGATCGTTATCCCGATTCGGACGCGATGCCAGTTCCTGGTTGGAGGTTTCAGCCTGCTGTTCTGGCCTGCGCTCAGGTTCACGCCGTGCAGACGACCGGCCCTCGGACGGTGGCCCCTCACGCCGCTGACGGGTATCAGGTCGGGCCTCAGATGCCGAACGCCCCTCATTTTCAGGCGCACGGTCTTCGGATACTGAGGGCTTATCGCGTTTGGCCGCCTCTTCATACGATGCCAGCCTGGCCTGATACTCCGGCGGTGCTGGCACCCGCCCCATGATGCGTTCCAGCATGTAATTGACCGTCGTCAGCCGGTCATTTTTGTTCTCCACATGATCGTAATTGAGCAGCAGATCATGCAGCTCATCAACCAGGATAAACTGCTCGGCATTGCGTGCCTGCGTGCGTGCCGTGCCTTCCCAGTTACGGGCATAGCCAGAAATACCGCCGATCACAGCGGTATTCTGACAGCCTTGCTCGCGTTCCAGTTTGAGAATTTTAACCAGTGTCTCTAATGCAGATGGCATACCTTGATTACGCTTTCCAAGATGCACTTACCGGCGCAATACCCAGCGCCCCGGGTCCGATATGCGTGCCCAGAGTCGGACCGACGCCAGTCGTCAGGGTAGTTTCCGGCATGATGTCTTTTAGTCGGGCGCGAAGCTCCGCTGCGCCTTCCAGATTGCTGATATGCAGCACAGCTAATCTGTCCAGCGGTGCGTACTGATGTGCTAATTCTACCAGAGTATCGATCACTTTGCTGAAGGTTCGCACTCTCGCAGCCGATGAGACGACACCATCTTCAACCTGCACAATCGGCTTGATCTGGAGCAGCGCCCCAATCCCGGCCTGCGCCCAGCCGACACGCCCGCTGCGCCGCAGAAATTCCATCGTCGCCAGCCCCGCGTAAAGAGTCTGATGTTTGCGCACGCAGTCAATCGCATTCAGCGTCGCGTTGACATCCCCTGTCTTCTTCGCCACCTCGACACCGATCAGCACCTGCCATCCAATCGCCATACTGAGCTGACCGCTGTCGATGATCGTAACGCGATCCGCCGGAAGTTTCTGTGCCCCCAGCCGCATCGAGTTATTGATAGCGCTCAGCTTGGCCGGTGTCGTCAGCACGATCAGGTGATCCGCGCCCTCAAACGCTTCTGTTAGCACCTGTTCAGCCATTGCAGGTGGCGGTGCGGCAGTCGTCGGGTGGGAAAGCGTGTGCAGATTGCGGAAATAATCTTCACGAATCAGTTCTACACCATCATCTGCAAAGCTCTGGCCGTCGTAATTGACAAAACACGGCACAATGCCGATCTCATGTTCTTCGGCAATCTCGGCAGGAATATCGGCCACACTGTCGGTTACAAATTTAATCTTCTTCATAATGAAAATCTCCACTCTCTTGCACAATTAAAGCACATCCGGCTGCATCAGTCCCGATGAGGGATGCCAGAACCGGACTGTACTGACTGGTTCGAATAGTGAGGTGAGGCTGTTCCTCGTGAATGCGTTCGATCAGCGCATTACTGGTATCATTTACAAGCGCCTTCGGCTGAAGGATGACCAGTTCTTCGATATCGTCGAACTCCATAACGTAATCCGCGATATGATCCAGCGCGCTCGACCGGCTCTTCAGCTTCTCGATCACGCTGATCTCGCCGTTTTCCAGTGCAATCAGCGGCTTCAGGTGCGAAAGTGCAGCGATCACGCCATGCGATACCGGGATATAGCCATGATGCGTCAGGTAATGGACATCCTCAACGAAGTACAGGCTGTAAATCCGTTCGGCAGCCCCACGCACGCGGCGTACATATTCCTCAAAGCTGATGTGATCAGGGGCAAGTTCTGCCTCCGCAAGCTGCACAGCATATTTGACCATCATCCCCTGCGCCGCGCACATTGAGCGGGAGTCGATAGACACAACCGGACGACTGGACGACAGCTTCTGAATAGCGGCGCGCCCGTGATCCCAGCTCGACAGGATTGTGCGCGAGACGTGAATAGAGATGACCGCGTCGTCATCCTGTGCAGCCTTATGATAGGCTTGCAGAAAATCTGCTTCTGTCGGAGGGGAAATAACAGGCGGAGCTGTCTGCCCCGCCATCAGATAAAATGCTTCCTCTACACTCAGATCGATCCCATCTCGATAGGTTTTATTCCCAATCTGCAATCGATAAGGCACGACCGTAATGCCGTGTTCCTGTGCCCAGCCCGGGTCGAGCTGGGCACCGCTGTCAGTGATGATATGGACCGTAGACATTATTCCAGGCTGATGATGTAAGGATACAGGGGCTGGCCGCCGTAAACGGTGGTGAATTCCTGCGCGGGAAAACGTGCCGACAGCTTTCCGAGCAGGCTCTGTGTATGTGCAGGAGTGACTTCTTCACCGTAATACAGGGTGATCAGTTCATAGTTAGCGGCATCTGCCCGTGTGATAACCTGAAGCACCGCTTCTTCAAGATGCTCCGCAGAGACCTTAAGCTGGCCGTCGATCAGGCCGATGTACTGACCCAGCACGACATCCACGCCATTGAGTTCAACATCGCGGGTCGCTGCCGTGACTTCACACGTCACGATCTCGCGTGCGGCTTCGCGCATCCCGGATTCTACTGCCTCGAAAGGCTCGATATCACGCAGGCTGGTATAGGCGACAAGTGCGGCTACTGTCTGCGGCACTGTCCGTGTGGGCACTACCTGTACCCGCTTGCCAGTTGCCATTTTAGCCGCCTGTTCTGCCGCAAGGATGATATTCTTATTATTCGGCAGCAGAATGATGTCGTCATTGGGCAGACGCTCAATCATCGCCAGGAAGTCTTCCGCGCTGGGGTTCATCGTCTGTCCGCCGGAGACAACCGCCGACACACCCAGTTCATTGAAGAACAGTTCACGCAGGCCAGTGCCATTCGTCACCGCAATGGTGGCAATCCCGTCCACTGGCCGGATCTCCGTGTCATCGGGTTCTGCCTGACGCTTCTCGACATATTCCTGATACTGCTGGTGCATATTCTCAACCACGATGTCGTCAATATATGCGCCCATCTTGATTGCATAGCTCAGCGGCACACCCGGATCATGCACATGGACATGCACTTTCACCAGATGACTGTCGCCAACAACCAGTGTTGACCACCCCATCGCATCAATATCAGCGCGGATTTCAGCGACGTTCAGGTCTTCGCCATGCAGCAGAAACTGCACATCGTAGCCGTAACCCTCGTCATCATCCGGGACGAGCGCTTCCTGCCATCCGCCGGACTGATCGCGAACATCACCCTGGCTGTGACGGGTGTCCACCGGTTCACCATGCAGCAGGCGCATCATCCCTTCCAGAATGAACACCAACCCCTGTCCGCCAGAGTCAACCACACCAGCCTTTTGCAGAATCGGCAGCAGTTCCGGTGTCCGTGCCAGTGAAGTACGACCAGCAGCAACCAGCACTTCAAACCCTTCGATCAGGTCTCCATTCGAGCCATGACTGTGCTCATTCAGCTTTGCAGCCGCCTCGCGTGCGACGGTGAGAATCGTCCCCTCAACTGGTGGGTTCACGGCGGCATAAGCCGCCTCTACCCCACGCTGGCAGGCGCGGTTAAACAACTGAAGGTCGAGTACGTCCTTGCCTTTAAGTTCCTGACTGAAACCCGACAGAAGCTGAGACAGGATCACGCCGGAATTCCCACGCGCACCCAGCAGCGCCCCTTTCGCCACCTTCGACATGACGTTATGCACATCACGGTCATCTGTGGCTTCAATCGCCCCATACGCCTTTTTCATCGTCAGCAGCATATTCGTGCCGGTATCACCATCCGGCACAGGGAAAACGTTCAGTTTATTGACGACATCCTCATGCTGTGACAGCCATGACAGCCCAGCGGCAATCAGCGACTTCAGCAGATGACCATCACAGATCTGATGTTTAACTTCTAACACCATCGTTAGTATCCTTAACCGAGTAAATAGTTGATTTCGCTTCCATGCGACAGATTAAATCCCTGTCAGGTTGAAGCGCCTGCCCTTGAAAGCACACGCTGCTTGTGGTAGCATGCCTCTACTGTTTGATAAAAATCAGAGGTGCTCACATGGCAAAATGTGAAATCTGCGGCAAGGCGCCTCAGTTTGGCAACAACCGCAGCTTTTCTATGAAAGCAACTCGCCGGAAATTCAAGCCGAATCTGCAGAGCATTCGGTTGATGGAACGCGGGCGGTACGTTCGCAAGACTGCATGCACCAAGTGCATTAAAACGCTTGCCAAGGAATAAGTAATCTTCGTGTCACATAAGCAGCCGGTTTTCCGGCTGTTTTTGTTTAATTTCTCTCCGTTGTCTTCTGTGCCGCCTGACGCAGCGCCGCAATGCCCGACGCAATCCCATCACCATGGCTGAAGATCGCGTTACCGGCGATCAATACATTTGCCCCCGCCTGAGCAGCCGTTCCAATTGTCTGAAGATTGATCCCCCCATCTACCGCCAGTGCGATCTCACGCCCACTCGATTCAATCATCTTTCTGAACGTTTCCAGCTTGGGCAGCATACTGGTCAGAAAGGTCTGTCCACCAAACCCGGGATTGACGGTCATCACCAGCACGATGTCGACCAGATCCATGATCTGATCCAGCGCTTCGGGACGGGTATGCGGGTTCACTGCCACCCCTGCCTCACAACCAGCATCATGAATTTGCTGAAGTACCCGATGTAGATTCGCGCAGGCCTCGACATGCACATTGATCGAGGAAGCGCCAGCCTCAGCAAAGACATCGACGTAACGCTCCGGCTCAACGATCATCAGATGAACATCGAGCGGCAGTGTCGTTGCCCGACGCATCGCCTCGACTACCAGCGGCCCCATCGTGATATTCGGGACAAAGCGCCCATCCATCACGTCGATATGAAACAGATCCGCACCTGCGGCCTCTGCTTCTGCCACCTGAGCGCCTAACTTTGTGAAGTCCGCCGCAAGGATTGAAGGGGCAATTCGGATAGGGTGCAAAGCGTGCAAGGCAGGCCTTTCTCAATAGCTGCAGGTCAAATGGAAGACCGGTCATTATAACAGTGACTGCCGTCATCACCACGATATAGCATATATCTTATATCCAACTTAAAGCCAGATGACCGACAACACTATGTTGTATAACAATGCAGAGTCTATCAAAGTTACGTCGATCTTCGGTACAATGACCAGACTCAAACAAACCTTTTATACAAGTGACCTGTTAAATGCTTAAAAAATGCCTGATCGCAAACCGTGGTGAGATCGCAGTCCGCATCATCCGTGCATGCCGTGAACTGAAGATTGAGACAGTGGTTGTCTATTCAGAGGTAGATGCCCACAGCCTGCCCGTCCTGCTGGCAGATGAAGCCTATGCCATCGGCGGTGCTGCGCCATCCGAAAGCTACCTGAAGATCGACGTCCTGCTGGAAGTTGCCACCAAAGCAGGCTGCGATTGTGTACATCCCGGCTACGGCTTTTTATCCGAAAATGCTGATTTTGCCCAGGCTGTGCTTGACCACGGTCTGACATGGATCGGCCCACCACCCCATGCCATTCGTCAGATGGGAAACAAAACCGAAGCCCGCGCCAGGATGATACAGGCGGGCGTCCCCACAGTCCCCGGATTTGACGAGAATCCCACTGAAAAAGCCGATGATGCACGCTTTTTACAGGAAGCATCACGCATCGGCTACCCCTTGATGGTCAAGGCGGCAGCGGGTGGCGGCGGCAAGGGCATTCGCATTGTCCGCCAGTCGGATGACCTGATAGAAGCCATCGCCAGTGCGCGGCGCGAAGCGCAGAACGCCTTCGGAGATGCCCAGATTTTTCTGGAACGTTATATCGAATACGGTCGCCATATTGAAGTCCAGGTGATCGCCGACCGCGCAGGCAATACACTGCATCTGTTTGAACGTGAATGCAGCACCCAGCGCCGACATCAGAAGATCATTGAGGAGACGCCATCCCCGCTGCTGACACCTGAACAGCGTCAGGCGATTGGTGAAGCCGCCGTACAGGCCGCCAAAGCCGTTGGATATGTCAATGCAGGCACAGTCGAGTTTATCGCCACGCAGAACGGTGAATTCTTCTTTCTGGAGATGAACACCCGCCTTCAGGTCGAGCATCCGGTGACAGAACTGGTAACAGGTGTCGATCTTGTGAAGCTTCAGTTTCGCGTAGCATCTGGCGAGTCGCTGCCCTTTCAGCAGCCAGATCTGCACCAGCGTGGGCATGCGATCGAATGCCGTCTCTATGCCGAAGATCCGCAGCAGGGCTTCCTGCCCGCCACAGGCACCGTTCACTATTTCCGTCCGCCTGTCGCCCCCGGTGTCCGTGTTGATACGTATCTGGAATCCGGCAGTGAAATCTCCATCTACTACGATCCCATGATCGCCAAGATCATCGTCCATGCGGAAGATCGCGCATCTGCCATCACACGCATGCAGCAGGCACTTCGCGAAACCGTCGTTCTCGGCGTCACCCACAACATCCCATTTTTGCAAAACCTGCTGATGCATCCCGCATTTATCAGCGGTAGCGTGCATACCACCTTTGTCGATGAACATCTGGACGAACTAACGCCACCCGTGCCGCCGGTCGATGATTTCCTGCTCATCGCGGCAGCAGTCGATAATTTCGAACGGATGCGGCAGTCATCAGCCCCACTCAGCGGCAGTGACAGCAGCGATCAGGATCAGTACAGCCCGTGGCACAAACAGGACGGCTTCCGCCTGTCACGTCCTCAGCCGCGACGGAAGCAGGACGCTTGATCTCCGCTGTGAATACATCCACCATAAGCCAGTCCAACCGATCGACACCTCTGCGCGTCCTGATGATTTCGAAGGCATGTATTGTCGGCATCTATCAGCGCAAGCTGGAAGAGATCGCATCCCACGGGATCGACCTGCTGACCCTGGTTCCACCCTCATGGCGCGATGAACGCGGGGAAATGCCGCTGGAACGGGTTTACACGGACGGTTATCAGCTCGAAACCCTGCCCATCCGCCGCAACGGGGATTTTCATCTGCATCACTATGTTGGGCTTGGTCAGCGCATGCGCGACTTCAGCCCACACATCATCCATATCGACGAAGAACCCTACAATCTGGCGGCATGGCAGGCGCTTTACCATGCCCAGCGGGTGAAAGCACGCACGCTGTTCTTCAGTTGGCAGAACCTGAACCGGCGCTATCCCCCGCCTTTCTCATGGGGTGAACGCTGGATGTTGAAATCATCAGATTATGCACTGGTCGGCACTGAAAGCGCTGGTGATGTATGGCGTGCGAAAGGCTACACCGGCCCCATGCAGGTCATCCCCCAGTTCGGTATCGATGACCGCCTGTTTCAGCCATCCGCCCATCCGCAGACCAACGGGCATCGGCCTTTCCGAATCGGTTACTTCGGGCGTCTGGTGGAAGAAAAAGGTCTGCATCATCTGCTCGAAGCCGCCGCACAGCTTGACTTTGACTGGAACCTCCGACTGTTAGGCGGTGGTCCCCTGCGCCCTGAACTTGAGCAGCACGCAGCGCAGGCCGGGATCAGCCAGCGCATCACCTTTATCGATCAGATACCATCGACCGAAATGCCCGCGCAGTATCATCAGATCGACGTGCTGGTGCTGCCATCCCTCACACGCCAGAACTGGAAAGAGCAGTTTGGACGGGTCCTGATCGAAGCCATGTCCAGTGGAGTCCCGGTCATCGGGTCCGACAGCGGTGCCATCCCCGATGTGATAGGAGACTCCGGCCTGATCTTCCCCGAAGGTGATGCCAGTGCCCTGAAAGCGTGCCTGCACCGCCTGTATACCGATTCGGCCCTCTACGCGGAACTCAGCCGCAAGGGTCGAGCACGTGTACAGGCCCATTTCACCCACGCCCAGATCGCCGCGCAGACCGTTGCGGTCTATCATGAGATGATGTCAGCGCAGAATCAGAACACGCGGGAAAGGTAAATCCTAATGTCACAGCAGTCTGTAAACCTCTTCGCGGGACGCCGCATTCTTCTCGGAGTCACGGGCAGTATCGCCATTTACAAAAGCGTCGATCTCGCCAGTAAACTGACGCAGGCAGGGGCGCATGTGGATGTCATCATGACAGAATCCGCCATCCGGTTTGTGACACCGCTCACCTTTCAGGCGGTCACGGGACGGCCTGTCTACACCGATCTGTGGCAGACCAGTAACAGCGGCGGACTGCCGACGCATATCGCCCATGTCGGTCTGGCTGAAGATGCTGACCTGCTGATCGTCGCACCCGCATCGGCCAATACGCTGGCAAAACTGGCCTACGGCCTGTCAGATAACCTGCTTACCGTCACCGCGCTGGCGGCTCGCTGTCCACTGGTGGTGGCTCCAGCAATGGACGGCGGGATGTATGAACATCCGGCGACACAGAAAAACGTCCAGATCCTGACAGAACGCGGGGCGGTTATCCTTCAGCCAGAAGTTGGCCGCTTCGCCTCCGGCCTGACCGGTCGAGGCCGCCTGCCGGAAACTCCCACCCTGATCGGCGCGATACGCCACACACTGGGCCAGGCTGGCCCATTGAAGGGAAAGAAAATCGTGGTCAGCGCAGGCGGCACCCGTGAAGCAATTGACCCGGTTCGCTACATCACCAACCATTCCAGCGGCAAACAGGGCTATGCACTGGCACAGGCCGCACTGGATCAGGGCGCGGAAGTCATCCTCGTCAGCACCGCATCCGGACATCAGGCTGCGCCCTTTGGCGCGAGACTGGTGCCGGTGGTCACAGCCGAGGATATGCGTGCAGCAGTCGAGCATCATGCGGCCAGCGCCGATGTCGTCATCATGGCCGCCGCCGTCGCCGATTTCCGTCCAGCCGCCCCATCCGAGCAGAAGATCAAGAAGAACGATGACGATCCGAATCAGCAGCTCACCATCGAGATGACCCGCAATCCGGATATCCTGCTCGCCGTAAAAGACATCCGGCAGAAAACAGGGCATCCCAAAGTCGTTGTAGGGTTCGCTGCGGAAAGCGAAAACCTGATGCAGAATGCACAGAAAAAGCTCCGGTCCAAAGGGCTGGACCTGCTGATCGCCAACGACATCAGTGCGAAGGATGCAGGCTTCAACGTCGATGACAACCGCGTCACCATTCTGGGCAAAAACGGCGGCGCTGAAGAGATCTCGCTCCGCAGCAAGGTTCGCGTCGCCGAGCGTGTCATGGAGCGTGTTATCGATCTGCTTGAAGGGAAGAACATCCCCATCAAGCCGGATGCATCAGCCGATCTGGTCTGATTGTCCCGTGATGGATTTGTCTACTCACGCTGAATAACCTCGACTATAATGCGCAGGATTTATAGCGGCGTAGAGTTGAACTACGTCGCTTTCAGTGTGTGGAGCCAACGCAATATGAATCTTTCGAACGAACCGACCGTACAGGAAGATACACAGCCAGTCGCTGTCTATCGACCTGAGACACCCCCACCCACCGACATTGGTCCGGAACCAGACGGCCCCGGCTGCGGCATGTGGGTCTTCATTATGCTGATTGCGGGCCTGCTCGGTCTGATCATTGTCGCGCTGGCGGGTGCTGTCGGATGGAACAACGGCACAAAAATGGCACAGCAGAATGCCCAGGCCACGCAGCAGGCGGACATCAACAACCAGGTTCAGCAGATGAGCACCGATCTGGCCGCAGGCAATGGCTCTCTTTTCGAGATTCGCAATAATTACCTGAAAACACAGTCGCCCAATCTGCCGCAGATCGTCCAGCTTGAAGAAACGGCCACGGCCCTGTATCTGACCAACCAGCCCACCGTCACACCGACACCCACCGCAACCTCCGTTCAGGAGAACACAGCGCTTCCGTCCCCCACCGCGACAAGCGAACCGATCGCCATCGCGACAGAAGAAGACGGCGGCATTGATCTGCTCGATCTCCTGACCTCCGCACAGCAGGCGGTTAATGCTGAAAACTGGACTGAGGCCATCGAAACACTCGACATCATCATCTCGGTTGATCCACAGTTCGAGCGCTCACGCGTCAATGCCCTCATGACGACTGCGCTCAATTCCCGTGCGCTTGCGCTCTTCCGGTCCGGTGAAAG